>CAIXGU010000001.1 GCA_903919045.1 uncultured Eubacteriales bacterium
CCTCGCGTCCGCCCTCGCCGACGCCGCGTTCCCGCCGCGCTGCGCCGCCTGCGGCGCGCTCGCCGACCCGTCCGTCCACCGCGGCTTCTGCCGGTCCTGCCTTCCGCGCCTGCCCCTGCGGCCCGCCCGCGACCGCTGGCTGCGCGCCCTCGATGGCCCGCCGCCTCCCGGCGACCCGCTGCCCGGCCTCCGCGCCGTAGCCGCCTGCTTCTACCGGGACCCGATCCGCGAGATCCTCCTCCAGCTGAAGTTCCACGAGCAGGGAAGCCTCGCCGAGGCGCTCGGCCTCCTGCTCGCCGACGCCGTCCGCCGCGTCGCCGCCGAGCGGACTTCGGATAGCGCCCCCGCGTGGGACGCCGTCGTGGCCGTCCCGCTGCACGCCGCGCGGCTCCGGGAGCGCGGGTACAACCAGGCCGCGCTCGTGGCGCGCACGGCCGCCCGCGCGCTCGGCGTCGACGACCTCTCCGGCGCGCTGGTCCGCACCCGCGCGACCCGCGTGCAGAGCCTGTCGGAATCGCCGGAGGCCCGCCGCGAGAACCTGCGGGGCGCCTTCAGCGCGACGGACCCGGCCGCGGTACGCGGCCGCCGGATCCTGCTCGTCGACGACGTCCTCACGACCGGCGCCACGATCCATGCCGGGGCCCTCGCGCTGCGCGAGGCGGGCGCGGCGGACGTCGCCGGCGCCGTCGTCGCCGCGACGCGGCGGTCGCTCGGCGAGGTCGGGGAGGGGAGCGCCTGACGCAGCGGCGCGCCGGGGATGTGCCGATTTGACAGAGGGACGGTTGCGCAGTACGATGAACGTGCCAAATATGTGAAATATCGCACATAATACATATGTAAAAGGTGAAACATATCACGCATCTGGCACGATAACTCGGCGAGGAGGTGCAGGCCATGGAACGGCGGCTCATGAACGACCTCATCTCCTGGCAAGGATCCCGGAACCGGAAGCCGCTGATGCTGGAGGGCGTCCGGCAGTCGGGCAAGACCTGGCTGCTGAAGCGGTTCGGCGCGGATCGGTTCCCGGGAACGGCCTACTTCAACTTCGAGAGCGACGCCTCCCTCGCCGCCGTCTTCGAAGGCGATCTGGATCCGAAGCGGATCCTGAAGGCGCTGTCCCAGGTTTCCCGGCTTCCGCTGCTGGACGGGAAGTGCCTCGTCGTCCTCGACGAGGTCCAGAACTGCGGTCGTGCGCTGACCTCGCTGAAGTACTTCCAGGAAGAGATGCCCGGGTTCCCGATCGCCGTCGCCGGTTCGCTGCTCGGGGTCCTGACGGCGAAGCCGATGTCCTACCCGGTCGGCAAGGTGGACATCCTCCGGCTCCGTCCGATGGACTTCGAGGAATGCCTCGCGGCCGCCGGGGAAGCGGAGGATCGGGACTTCCTGAGGTCCCTGCGATTCGGCGATCGGGTTCCGGAACCGGTGGCGAGACGCCTGCTGGAGCGCCTCGATGCCTATCTCCTGCACGGGGGGATGCCGGAAGCCGTGAGGACCTGGCTCGAGACCGCGGATCCGGAGCGCACGGACGCCGTGCTCGAGACCATTCTCTCCCTGTACGAGCGCGATTTCGCGAAGCACGCGCCGACGACGGACATCCCCAGGCTCGGCCTGGTCTGGGACTCCCTGCCGGCGCAACTGGCGCGTCCGGGCGGCCGCTTCCGCTACAAGGACGTCAAGGAGGGCGCGCGGGCCCGCGAGTACGAGAACGCCCTGCAATGGCTCCGCGATGCAGGTCTTGTGCACCGGGTGCAGGGGATCGCGAAGCCGGTGCTGCCCTTGAAGGCCTATGCGGATGCCACGCGCTTCAAGCTGTTCTGCCAGGACGTCGGCATCCTCCGGAAGCTCGCGCGGGTCCCTGCCTGGGTTCCGGGGAAGGGACCCGGACCCATGCAGGAGTTCAAAGGCGCGCTCTGGGAGAACCTCTTCCTGCAGGAGTACGTCGCCCACACGGGAGAACCTGCGTATTTCTGGGAGTCGGGGAACCTCGCGGAGATCGATTTCGTCGTGCAGAGCGGGACGCGGATCGTGCCCGTCGAGGTGAAGTCGGCGGACAACGTCCGCTCGAAGAGCCTGTCCGTCTACCGGGAGAAATACGCTCCGCCGGTCTGCGTGCGCGTGTCCAGGAAGGGATTCGGCTTCGAGAACGGCATTCTCTCCCTGCCGCCGTACATGCTGTCGCGCTTCGTCGATCTCACCCAATAGACGCGGCGTCCTCCCCGCGCGGACAGGCGCCCGCCCGGGAGCGCACGGCCCGCGATTCCTGCAAATCGTGCATCCCGTTGTGAAAAAGCGTCCATATCCCCGCGCCGCGGGCCGTGCTATCGTGGAACCGGCGCCCGCCCCCGACGGACCCTCGCCGGACGGACGCACGCACGATGAAGGAGCGAAATCGCGATGCCCGCTCTCGCCTGCAAGCAGTACGGAGACCTGAACATCGAGGTCCACGACACCCGGAAGAGCCTCGGCCGCGCCGCGGCGGAACTCTTCGCCTCCCGCGTCGCCGGCGTCCTCGCGACGAAGGACGACGTGAACGTCGTCTTCGCCTCGGCGCCCTCCCAGAACGACTTCCTCGCGGCGCTCCTCGAGCGGAACGACATCCCCTGGAACCGCATCCACGCGTTCCACCTCGACGAGTACGTCGGCCTCGACCCCGCCGCACCGCAGGGCTTCGGCAACTTCATCCGCGACGCCCTCTGGGGCCGCGTCCCGCTCCGCAGCGCGAACTACCTGAACGGCAACGCGCCCGACATCGCCGCCGAGTGCGACCGCTACGGGCGCCTGCTCGCCGCGTACCCGACGGACGTCATCGTCTTCGGCATCGGCGAGAACGGCCACCTCGCGTTCAACGACCCGCCCGTCGCGAATTTCCACGACCGGACGAAGGTCAAGGAGGTCGTCCTCGACCGCACGTGCCGCCAGCAGCAGGTGAACGACGGCTGCTTCGCGGCCTTCGACGAAGTGCCGGAGCGCGCCCTCACGATGACCATCCCGGCGATCGCCGCCGCCCGCACCATGGTCGGCCTGGTCCCCGGCCCCACGAAGGCCCGCGCCCTCTCCCGCACGGCGTTCGACCCGATCGGCGAGGCCTGCCCGTCGACGGTCCTGCGCCTCCACCCCTCCGTGTTCCTGTTCGCCGACCTCCAGAGCGCCGCCGAGCTGCCGTAGCCGCGGCCGTTTCCTCGTCCCCCGCCCCCTCAGCCCCCTCGTCGGGCCCCGCGCAATCCTCCGCGCGGGGCCTCTTTCGCCCCGCGGGGTCCTTCCGTAACACCAACCCGACGGTCCGTTGTCATTCCTTATCCACTTCGACGGAATCCGTTCCCTCCCGGCGCCGATTCCTCTACAATCGGCATGGAACCTCAGAATCGGGGGAGAATCGGCATTTCCAGAAGGAGGCGC
>CAIXGU010000002.1 GCA_903919045.1 uncultured Eubacteriales bacterium
GGAGGTCGGCGCCGCGCAGGAAGGCGAGGACGCCCTCCTCGTCGGGGCTGCCGAACGCGTCGTGCGGGCAGCCGGCCGCGCGGAAGCCGCGGACCTCCGCGCGGTAGGCGCGCAGGCCCTGAGCGGCCGCCTCGGGCCAGAGCGGGTCGGGGTCGATCCGGCTCATGGACGCCAGCGCCGGGACGAACCAGCAGCCGGCGAATCCCTTCGTCTCGATCGGCGAGCCGTCCTCCTCGGACAGCACGGCGCCGAACCGCCCGTCGGGGAGGCGGCGCTCCAGCGCCGAACGCAGGACGGCCTCCGCCGTCGCGCGCCAGGCGGGATGCACGTACCCGAGCGCCTGCTCGGCGCGGTACGCCTCGAGCAGGAAGTAGCACGCCTGCCCGTTGACGTAGCCGGAATGCCCCGGCCGGTCCAGGCACGGCGACCACCACCCGCGCGTCGACCGGACACCGGTCGTCCCGTCGCGGTGCTCGAACAGGAGGCCGGAGCGCGGCGAGCGCGCCTCCTCCGCCGTCCGGTCGAGCACGGCGACGGCGCAGGTCGCCCAGTCCGAGCGCCCCAAGGCGCGGGCGGCCGAGAGGAGCGGCGCGGCGGCCCGCAGGCCGCCCGCCCAGGCCGGGTTGAAGTCCCCGTTCGCCGGCGGCTCCCCGGGGCGCCAGGGCACCGTGACCCGGAAATCCTGCTCGTCGGGGACATAGGCGCATTCGGCGAGCGCGCCCGCGATCGCGCCGATGGCCTCGTCGAGGTCGCGGGGGCCGGGCTCCGTTCCGTCGTCCGGACGGCGCCGCATCCCCGCCTCCGCGGCGAAGCGGTACGCGGCCCGGAGCAGGAGCGGCCGGGCCGCGTCGGGCGGGGCTTCGACGGCGGCGAAGAGGACCGGAGCGGACGCGCCGTCCCCGTCGAGCGGGGCATAGCCTTCGGGCCGGGGGACGGCGTTGCGCCCGGGAATCGCGCTGTACGTATACGGCGCGTTCGCGAAGCCGAGCGAGAACGAGACCTGCGACAGGGTGCGGTTCGACGCGGACAGCCCGGTCTTCTCGACCGCGCGGCCCGCCGCGTCGCGGACGACGTCGGACCCGCCGATCGCCACGGCCCAGTCCGCGGCGCACAGCGCAGCGAATGCGTGGCTCGAGCGGTCCGTCCGGTAGCGCCATTCGGGGGCGATCCAAGGCGTCGCGTCCGGGCGGCCGTCGGCCGCATCGGAGAGCATCGGGAACGTGGCCCGCGACGTGGCGGCGGCACGGTTGTCGCCGTAGAAGACGGCCGGCGAGAAGGCCTCGCCGGGTCCGCGCGCCGGATCCAGCGCGAACGTCAGGCGCACGATCCGCCGGCCCTGTCCCCGGGCCGACCACGCGCCGTGCCAGGCGCCGTCGCCGCGGTGCCGCAGGACCAGCGTCGCCTCGACCCGCGGGACGCCGCCCGCGAAGCGGAGGACGACCGTGCCGCCGGAGGTTCCGGAGACTTCGGGGCCTTCGGAGCCTTCGGCCGCAACGGCGGCGAGGGGCTCCGGACGCCAGAAGGCGTCGTTCCCGGGCGCCTGCGCGGTCGCCGCGAGGCGGCCGAGAGGCCGCCCGTCGGGCGCGAGGACGAGGACGGCGCCCTCCGCCTCCGCGAAGCGGATCACGTCCGTCCGATCTCCGCGACCGCGCGGACGGCGTCCTCGAGCTGCGACGGGCGCGAGGCGCCGACGAGGACCGAGGCGACGCCCGGCTGGCGCAGCGTCCAGCGGAACGCGTAGGTGCGCAGGTCCGTCCTTTCGGCGCGCGCCTCGGCCTCGAGGGCCTCGAGGCGGTCGAACAGCGCGTCGTCGAGCGTCCCGAGCCAGTCGGGCTTGTCGGAGCCGCGGGTGCCTTCCGGCGGCGGCGCGCCGCGGCGGTACTTCCCGGTCAGCAGGCCGCCCTGGAGCGCCTGGTACGGGACGACGGCGATGCCCTCCCGCGCGCAGAGGGGCAGGAGCGCGTCCAGCGCGTCGCGCCGGAGAAGGCTCAGCGGCGGCTGGCAGGCCGCGGGACGCGGCAGGCCTTCGGCGTCGCAGACGGCCAGGAGCGAGGCGAGGGCCTCCGCCGGGTAGTTGCTCACGCCGTAGGCGAGGATGCGCCCTGCGCGGATCTCGTGCGCGAGCGCGCCGACGACCTCCGCCTGGGGCGCCGAGGCGTCGAAGCGGTGCAGGTAGTAGAGGTCGATCCGGTCGGTGCGCAGGCGCTTCAGGCTGCGCTCCAGCTGGAGGCGCACGGCCGCGGGCGACGTGCCTTCGTCCTCCGGCGCGGCGCCCACCTTCATGCCGAGCTTCGTGGCGAGCACGACGCCGTTCCGGCGCCCCGCGAGCGCCTTCCCGAGGATCTCCTCGGCGACGCCGCCGGCGCTGCCGGGCACGCGGGCGTAGCCCTCGTACATGTTCGCCGTGTCGACGAAGGTCAGGCCGAGGTCCAGGGCGCGGTGGACGAGGTCGACGGCCTCCGGCTCCCCGACGGGGGAGCCGAAGGTCATCGTGCCGAGGCACAGGACCGGCACTTCCGCACCGAACCCGGGGACGGGCCGGCGCGGAAGCGCGGACGCAGGGCGGGCGGCCGGCGCCGCGGCGGGCACGGCTCAGCCCTCGCGGAGGCGGAGCACCGCCTTGCGCACGCAGGAGACCATGTCGTCGACCGTGGCGTCGTCCATGCCGTTCCACCACGGGAGGCTGAAGCTGCGGTCCCAGAACCAGTCGAGGTCCGGGCACGAGGCCTCGCCGAACCCGCGGTCCTTGAAGAGGTCGTAGCGGTAGAGCGGGTGGTACTGGACGATGACCCGCATCTCGTTCTCGCCCGTCAGGATGTCGAGCAGGTCCTCGCGCGTCTTCCCCCAGTTCGCCCCGTCGTAGCGGAGCACGCACTGGTGGTACACGTGGCGGTAGCCTGCCGGAATCTCATGCATCGCGATCTCGGGCAGGTCGGCCAGCGCCGCGCGGATGCGCGCGCCCTGCGCCGTCAGGACCGCGTTCAGGCCGTCGACGCGCGCGAGGCCGAGCGTGCCGAGCGCGCACTGCGCCTCGCCGATGCAGAAGTTGTACGGCCAGGCGCCGGGCAGCTTCAGGTCGACGTTGCTCATGGCCGGCATCCAGTAGCGCTCGCGCTCGCCCTCGTAATCGCAGACGCCGTTGAAGCGCAGCGTCTCGACCAGCGCGGCGTCCGCGTCGGACGCGACGGTCAGCATGCCGCCCTCGCCGAGGGTCGTCATGGCCTTCTGCGAATGGAAGCTGAAGCAGCCGAAGTCGCCGAAGGAGCCGACGACCTGCCCGTCGATCGCGGCGCCGAGCGCCTGCGCGCAGTCCTCGACGACGAGCAGTCCGCGGCGCTTCGCGAGGGCCATGATCTCCTTCATGTCGCAGGGCATGCCGAGCAGGTGGACCGCGACGATGACCTTCGTCCGCGGCGTGATCTTCCGCTCGATGTCCTCGGCCGAGATGTTCCAGCGGGTCGGGTGGATGTCCGCCCAGACGATGCGCGCGCCGCGGGCCGCGAACGGGATCGCCGTCGCGCAGTAGGTGTAGCCCGGCACGATGACCTCGTCCCCGGGCTCGAGGCGGCACAGCGTGGCGGCGAGGTGCAGCGCGTTCGTCCCGTTGTCGACCGCGAAGGCGTGCCGCGCGCCGATGTAGGACCTGAAAGCGGCCTCGAAGGCGGCGAGGCGGGGGCCCTGGGTCTGCGGACCGCTCTTCGGTCCGGCCTCCTGCATGACCGCGACCACCGCGGCGATCTCTTCGGCGGCATAGGCGTGCTGGACCGGCGGGAACGGGATGCGGGGATTCTTGCTCATGGCGTCTCTCCTTCTCTTCTGCAGCGCGGGGATGCGCGGCGGCTCTCCTACAGGGACCAGCGGACGAACTCGCAGGCCGTGCTGTCCGGCTTCTGCGCGAGGAACGGCGTCGAGGCGTACAGCGTCCCGAGCGTCCCGTCGGGGAATTCGACGGTGGTGGGCCAGCCGACGTACAGGTCGGCGGACTGCGCGAGCAGGACGGACCGGGCGAGGTCGTAGGTCCGGCCCCCGTCGCGGCTCACGGCGGCCTGCACGCCGAAGGGCAGGTGGTAGTTGGTCCAGGTGGCGAGCACGCGGCCGTCGCGCAGGCGCAGGAACGACCAATGCACCTCGCCGGTGCGGCTCGCCCGCCAGGGCGTCCCGAAGGTCCGCCCCCCGTCGGTCGACTCCGTCAGCACCGTGTCCTCGAAGCCCTCGCCCTTCGTTCCCTCGGGCTCGCGGCGGATCGCGACCAGCAGCCGCCCGTCCGGGAAGCGGAGCGAGGCGAGCTCGGCGAAGCCGGTGAAGTCCCACGGCATCCGCCCCGTCTCGGCGCGCCAGGTGCGGCCGAGGTCGGCGGAGCGGGCGACTTCCAGGTGCGGGCTCGATTCCGCGTGCGTCTCGTACACGTATTTCCGCGCCTTCGAGCGGATCATGACGACCTCGCCCGCGGCGTCGTCCCAGAGCAGGTTGCGCGGATAGTCGCGATTCCCGGGCAGCCAGGACGTCTCGAACGTGCGTCCGCCGTCCGCCGACCGGGAGACCGGCAGGCGCTGCACGGCGGCGTCCTTCTCGAAGTGCTGGGCGGTGAGCACGAGCGCGCCGTCGGGCGTAGCGAGCAGCGCCGGCTCCTTGCCGACGAGTCCCTGCGCGCCCGTGTCGCGCCAGGTGAGGCCGCCGTCCTCGGATCGGTAGACGAGGATGCGGAAGGTCACGTCGTAGGGTCCGCCCGGCCCGCGGAAGGGGCGGCAGACGGCGGCGACGAGGGCGCCGTCCGGCAGCAGCGCCAGCCCGCCCTTGTAGTTGCCGCGCTCGCCGACGCGCGTGCGGACCGCCGGGCGTTCCTGCACGCGCCAGACGCGCTGCTGGTTCTGGCCGGCGTAGCCGGTGATGCCCTCGAGATAGGCGTCCGGGTCGTACGGCGCCTGGAGGAGCCGGTTGCGTTCCGCCTCCTGCGGCGTGCCGGGGTGGAAGAGCTCGTCGAGGGGGATGCGGTCGACGGGGCGGCGGCGCGGCATGTCAGGCCTCCCCGGCCGGGCGGCCGACGAGGTCCGCCTCGGCGACGGAGTCGCAGAGGATGTCCTCCTTGTTCGCGTCGTACGCGACGTAGAGCCGCCCTTCGTGCGCGAGGCAGCACGGGTACTGCAGCCCGTTGGTCTTCAGGAGCCCCTTGCGGCGCATGGCGGTGGCGTCGTCGTTCACGATCCAGGCGTCGTCGAAGACGGCCCCGTCGCGCGACAGCAGGAGCAGCAGCGCGCTGCGGTCGAGCAGGGTGCCGACCGCGTTGTTGACGAGGTAGAAGCGCCCGTCGCCGAGCCGGCCCGCGTAGATGCGGCTCATGGAGTCCGGGATGTCGGTCAGGACCGGCACGGAGAAGGTGCGCCCCCCGTCGCGGCTTTCGTTCGCGTACATGCGGCACGACGCGCCTTCGTCCCGCCAGAAGACGGTGATCAGGCCCTCGTCGTCCTGGTACCAGGTCGCCTCCCCGTAGGGGAACGAGGCGTCCTCCGGCTCGGGGATCGGGATGAACGCCGGCTCGGCGCCGAGGTCGAGCCCGGGCCAGAGCAGGGCCGCGGGGCCCTCCCGCGTCGTATTGCAGAGGCAGAGCAGGCGGCCCTCGCGCGTCGGGCGCGGAGCTTCGAAGATCCACCGCACGCGGTTCCCGAAGGAGAACGTGCGCTCCCAGCCGAAGCCGTCGGCCGACGACCGGATCTCGACGATGGACGTCTGGTTGTCGATGCGGCGCATGCCCGTCGCGGTCGCGTCGTGGATCGTCTCCTCGGTCATGACGGCCACGTGCAGCCGCTCCCCGTCGGACCGCATCGCCACGCAGTTGCGCGCGTACGGCTCGCCCGCGGGCACGTCGAGGACGACGCGCGCCGGGGACCACGACCGGGCGTCGGCGCTGTCGGCGATGAGCACGCGCTGGCCGGCGTCCTCCTCGTTGCGGACCCCGTTGCTCCACGCGACGTAGAAACGTCCCTTGTGGCGGGCGATCTGGACGTGGTGGTTGTAGGAGCCGCGCCCGAGCCCGCCGAGGTACACCTGCGAGCGCACGGACGGCAGGTCCGGCAGGATCGGCGGGTCCTCGCCCTTCGGGCCGTGGTCCGTGTCGCGCAGCAGGCATTCCGACCGAATGAAGGAGCGGCGCCAGTGGTACTCGCGCAGGGCGGCGGCGAGGCCGGGCGCCAGGCGGCGCTCCTCGGAGCGGACGACGACGCGCGGGACGCGGCGCGCGGCACCGATCGCGGCCGGGCTCACGGCGCCCTCCGGGCCGCGAACAGGGCGGGCAGCTGCGCGAACACCTTGCGGAACGCGGCGGCGGCGAGGTCCATCTCCGCCTTCCCGCTCGGCCAGAAGTACAGGTTGCTGAGCCAGGTCGTGCGGTCGCTCACGGCCTGCGCGACGGGAACGTCGGCGGGGTCGTACCGCACGCTGCCCTTGTAGCTCGGCTCGGTCCAGGGCGAGCCCTTGCCGTAGCCGATCTTGTCGCGGAAGATCGCCTGCGCCGGCAGCGGCATGCGCTGCCAGGAGCCGATGCGGAGGCCCTCGGCGGCGAGCGCGTCGGACACGGTGTCCCGGAACTCGGCTTCGGGAATCTCCGGA
>CAIXGU010000003.1 GCA_903919045.1 uncultured Eubacteriales bacterium
AGGTTGAACATGTCCTTGACGAAGCTCTTCTCCAGCGCGACCATGTCGGACGCCTCCTTACGCGGGATAGTTGATGACGACCAGGACGGTCGCCGGCTTGTTGGATTCGTTCATCATGGTGCGGGCCTCGTTCGGGCCGATGAAGATGGAGTCGTCCTCCTTGAGGACGAAGCGCTCGCCCTTCGCGTTGGTGATGACGATCTCGCCCTTCTTCACGTAGTAGATCTTCTCGGTCGGGCTGTTCTCGTAGTCGAGCTCGGCGCCGCCGCCGGGCAGGAAGTGCGACATGCCCATCCAGAACTTCGTCGCGCCCGACTCGTCCTTGCCCTGGAGGCGGATCGCGACCATCTTGAAGTGCTTCGGCGGGTCGTACGGCTTGCATTCCTTGAGTTCGCGCTTGATCATGACGGGTCCCTCCTATCGGTACTGTCCATGCGGACGCCTATGGGTTCCTGGATCCGGGGGACGCGGCGGGCCGCGCCCTAGAGGATCGGCATGGTCTTCAGGTCGGGCGACACCTCGACGTCGGCCTCGATGCCCGCGAGGGCCTGCTCGAGCGTCGTCTCGGGGGCGAGCTCCGTGAGGACGAGGCCGCCGCCCGGCTTCACTTTCAGCACGGCGGCGTTCGTCACGACGAGGTTCACCTTGTGCGCCGCGGTCAGCGGCAGGCGGCACTTCTTCAGGATCTTCGCGGAGCCGTCCTTGTTCACGTGCTCCATCGCCACGATCACGCGGCGGGCGCCCACGACGAGGTCCATCGCGCCGCCCATGCCGGGCACGCGTTTCCCGGGGATCATCCAGCTCGCGAGGTTGCCTTCCTGGTCGACCTCGAGCGCGCCGAGCACCGTCTCGTCGACGTGGCCGCCGCGGATCAGGCCGAAGGAGAAGGGGCTGTCGAAGAACATGCCGCCCGGGAGCACCGTCACCGGGTTGCCGCCGGCGTCCGTGATGTCGAGCGACGCGGCCTCGGGCGACGCGGCGCCGCCCATGCCCAGCATGCCGTTCTCGGACTGCAGCTGGATGTGGACGCCCTCCGGCAGGTAGTTGGCGGCGAGCGTCGGGATGCCGATCCCGAGGTTGACGACGTCTCCGTCCTTGAATTCCAGCGCCACGCGCCGGGCGATGATCTCGCGTCCCTGCATCATGCGCACGCACCCCCCTTCACGATCGCGTTCACGAGCGCGCCCGGCACGGTGACGTCCTCCGGTCCGATCGATCCCACGGGGAGGATCTCGTCGACCTCGGCGATCACGTAGTCGGCCGCGGCGGCCATGACGACGTTGAAGTTCTTCGCGTTGCCGCGGATCAGCAGGTTCCCCGCCTCGTCCGCCGCGTGCGCCTTCACGAAGGCGACATCCGCATGCAGCGCGGTCTCGAGCAGGTATTCCTTCCCGTCCACGACGAGCTTCTGCTTCCCTTCCTCGACGACCGTGCCCACGCCGACCGGCGTGAGGACGCCGCCCAGGCCGAACCCGCCGCATCGGACCTTCTCGGCCAGCGTGCCCTGCGGGAACAGCCGGACGCTGCCGGGGTTCTCGATCAGCATCTTCCCCGTCTCGGGGTTCGCGCCGATGTACGATGCGTTGATTACGGCGACGCGGCCGGCGCCGACGAGGTCGAAGACCGCGCAGTCCGGGCGCCCCGTGTCGTTCGACGTGAGCGTGAGGCCCTTCTGCCCCTGCCGGATCAGTTCGCGGACGGACACGTCCGGCGTGCCGCCCTTGAGGAAGCCTCCGACCATGATGTGGTCGCCGTCCTTGACGTGGGCGACCGCCTCCTCCACCGGGATGACCTTGTTCTTCATGGGGAACCTCCTCGATCGGGCCTCTTCGGGTTGCGGTCAAGGAAACGCGGAGCCGCACGGAGGCACGCGGGGTCCCTCCGTTCGGTCCGTTTCCATCCTAGCAAGGTTTCCTGAAAATGTCATGTCTTTCAGAAAGCGCTTTCGTGTGCAGGAAACGCGGCGAGGTGCCGGAATCGGTCATGGGCGCAGCCGCCCCGTCCCGGCCCGGCACCCCGCGGCGCCTGCGGCGGGCGCCCGGGGAACCGGGCGCCCTTCCGTTCCGGGACTCAACCCGGCTTCGAGTAGGTCAGGTTCCCCATCGGCAAACTCTGCCGACAGTCCTGAGGCTCGAATGGGTGATGAAGCGAGGTCTGACGGAGGAGAAATCAGAGGAATCGGAAATGCGGGAGCCGCGGCCCAGCCGTTCAGCCGGAC
>CAIXGU010000004.1 GCA_903919045.1 uncultured Eubacteriales bacterium
GGTGGTTCTGGGCCGCGGCCGCGGGGCTGCTGGTCCTCGTCGCCGGCGGGATCCTGCTGGCGCTGCGGGCGAAGCGGCGGTCGCGCGCCGTGGCGGCGAAGTAGGGCGGGCCGCGGTCAGCCGCCCGTCCCTCGCCGCGCGTAGCAGTAGACGCAGCCGTGGCCGCAGGTCCCGTACGTCCCGATGTCGACGCTCGGCGCGCAGCCGCAGGCCGGGCGCTGGGTCCGGTCCTTCCCTTCCGGGACGGCGCGTCCGGAGATGCGGCGGATCCGCGCGGGGTCGATGCAGCGCGCGGGCGGGATGCCGAGCGGTGCGAAGTCGAGCGGCTCGGCGCAGGCGGACAGGGCGAGCCCGTGCGGACGCGCGGCCGCCGCGAACGACGCGGCGAGGGCCCGGGCCTCCTCGGGGTCCGGCGCCCGAAGCCCCAGCGCCCGCATCGCGCGACGCACGCGCGGGTATTCGTCGACGAAGCTGAGGACGCAGGTGTCCGTCGCCCCGTCGAGCCGCGCCGCGAGCGCGGCGAACGCCTCCTCGTGGAAGGCGGGCGGATGCGCGGGCGACAGGAGCACCGGGTCGCAGCGCCAGACGACGCGCTCGGGGCCGATGCGGTCCGCGAGGCGGAGGAAGGCGTCGACGCGCGCGTCGAGCGGCGGCACGCCCGGCTCCACGTCCCGCCCGTAGGCGTTCAGCGAGAACTGGAAATAGAAAGGGAACGCCTCGAGCGCGTCGAGGCGTTCCATCAGGGGCCGCGGGTCCTTGGTCCAGAGGACGAGGCAGTCCACGTCGGCCGGCGCGAGGGAGACGCGGCGCACCCGCTTCGGATCGAAGGGGTTCGGGACATCGACCGTGCCCGCGCGCAGCCGCTCGACGAGCCACTCGGCGTGGAACGCGGGGACGTCGGTGCGACGGCTCGCGCTGATCACCATCTCCGGACCCCGGCGCGGGCCGCGGCGCCTGCGCCTAGGGCTTCACCAGGGCGTGCGCGGCGAGGTTCGTCAGGGAGTGCACGCCGATGCCCATGCCGTAATGCTCGTTCAGGTCGGTCAGCTGCGTGTGGCAGTTCTCGCAGATCGTGCAGATCGACTGCGCGCCGGTCCGCTGGACCTGCTCGACCTTGACGCGCGAGGAGCGCATCCGGAAGTCGTGCTCGCCCATGGCGATCAGGCCGCCGCCCCCGCCGCAGCACCAGTTGTACTCGCGGTTCGGGTCCATCTCGACGAAGTCCTTCGCGAGCTGGCGCAGCACGAACCTCGGGGCCTCGTACACGCCGCCGTTGCGGGCGACCTGGCACGGGTCGTGGTACGTGATCCGCCCCTCGACGTTGCGCTTCACCTTGATGCGGGCGTTCTTGATGTACTTCGCCACCAGTTCGATGAAGGCCACAATCTGGAAATCGTGCTTCCCGGTCTGGTACTTCATGACGCGGAAGGCGGTGCCGCACTCGACGATCGCGACGGTCTTCACCTTGAGGCGCTCGGCCTCGGAGATGATGCGCTGGGCGATCTTCTTCTGGCGCACCGGGTCGCCCATGAACGCGCCGAAGTTGACGGCCTCGAAGGACGACAGCGTCCAGTGGACGCCCTCGGCGTTGA
>CAIXGU010000005.1 GCA_903919045.1 uncultured Eubacteriales bacterium
CCCGTCTTCCGGAAGAAATGGTTCATCCCGAAGAGGTCGAGGAAGACGAGCGCCGCGAGGAGCGTGAGCGGCAGCGATTCCACGAACGCGGCGAAGTTGTTCATCGGGAGGTCCGGGAAATCCGGCCCGAACAGCAGGAGGAACGCCAGCACGTAGGAGCCGGCCACGAGCGCGAGCTCGAGGAGGACGAAGCCGACCTTGAACAGGCGGGAGGCCAGCGAGAAGCGCCGACTGCGGGCGGCGGCCCGGGCGCGGGACCCCGGCACGGCCTCAGGCCTCGGGCGCCTTCGTCGTCTCCGCGCTGGCGCGGGGACGGGCGAAGACCACGAACTTGCTGAAGAAGTAGTTCACGACGACCACGACGACGTTCGAGGCGATCTTGCTGTAGAAATCCGGGATGCGCAGCGTGTCGATCAGGACGAAGAGGATGCCGTACTCGATCCCGAGGCTCACCAGCCGGGCGCCCCAGAACAGGGCGGCCTGCCGGAGGTACGCCGCGCGGTCCTTCCGACGGTCGCCCGTCCGGACCGCCGCCTGGAAGACGATCCCGCGGTTCGTGGCGAATGCGAAGGCGACCGCCGCGACGAAGGCGGCGATGTTGGAGAGGACCCAGAACTCGAGGCGGAGGGGCCGGGTCCAGCCGAGGACCGTGACCGTTCCCTCCCAGAGCAGCGTGTGCTCCCCGAAGAGGAGGTCGAGTCCGACGAAGACGATGTAGTTGACCGCCGTCGTGAGGACGCCGAAGAGCACGTAGAGGAGCACCTCGCGCGAGAGGAGGGATCGGATCCTGCGAAGCAGCGCATGCATGGGTGGCGAAGCACCGGGCCGGACCGTTCCGGCCGCCCTTCCCGCCTCGATTCCCGCCGTTCGGACGGATGGATGAGGCAATGGTTCATTCTACCAGATGCGGCGCATGCAGGAAAAGCGTCCGGCGCGGAGGAGCGGCACCGGTCCCCGCCGACGCGGCTCCTGTCCGCGTCGGCTCAGCGCCGGCCGGACCGGTTCCTCCCGCGGGAGGGTCGGGCCAGCAGGAGGAAGAACTCGAGCAGGGCGACGGCGAGGGCGACGAGGAAGGCCGGAAGGAGCCAGTCGGGCAGGCCGGCGCTGCCGGGGATCCCCCCGGTCGGCGCGACGGTCGGGGTCCCGTCGCCGGGAGCGGCCGTCGGCGTTCCGGTCGCCTCCGGATCGGCCGTCGGCGTGGCATCTCCGGGCGTGGGCGTCGCCGTGGGCTCGGGCGTCGCCGTCGGCGGGAACTGGACCGTCACCGTCGGGGACGCGCCGGGGTAGGGATTGGTCTCCGTGCCGTCCGCCGCGGCGAAGCCGGAGGCGATGACCAGCGCGAGCGAGGACGCACCGGGCTTCGCGGCGTCGAGGACCGGCAGCGAGACCGTGCACAGGAGGACGTCGCTCCCTTCGGGAATCGGCTGCGTCTTCCCGGGCGACGGGTCGGCGAAGGAGATCGTCAGGCGGCCGGCCGCGACGGAAGCCGCGAGGCCGTCGGGGACCGTCGGACCGCGCGCCACCGAAGGCGCGCCGAACCGCGCCTCGTCCAGCTGGATCACGACGGACCCGATCGCGGAGAGGTCGGGGGGTGCGGACAGATGGACCTCCAGGACGAGGACGTCGCCCGGCGCGACCGTCGTCGTGGACGGCCGCAGGTCCACGGGGATCCCGGTCTCCGCGAGGACGGGCGCCGCGAAGGAGGCGGGCGGGACGGCGAGGACGGCCAGCAGCGCCGCGGCCATCAGGACGGTCCGCAGCGCGGCGGACGGAAGCGGCATGCGGCGGCGCGGGCGGAGGGCGCGGACGTTCGGGTGCGGAACGCTGGCCATGCGGGGCTCCTTCACTTCACGGGCAGGCGCTGGAGGCCGAGGATGTGGCGCTTCAGCAGCAGGACGTCGGAGGCCGAGATGCTCCCGCTGGAGTCGACGTCGGCGGCGAGCGCGGGGTACGGTCCGAGCGCGGCGAGGCCGAGGATGCGGCGCTTCTGCAGGAGCAGGTCCATCGCCCCGACCTTGCCGTCGCCGTCGAGGTCCCCGAAGACGATCAGCCGGAGCTCCTGGTAGACCGTGCTCCCGATCGAGACGCGGAGGATCATGCCCGTCCCCGCCAGCGCGGTCCCGGGAGCCGGCGAGCCGTCCGGCAGGAAGAGGCCCACGGTCCCGCCGACGGCCGTCACGCCCGACGCGACGGCGGCGGCCGTCGTGCCCGGCGCGAGGCCCTTGAGGAGCGAGTTCGCGCCGTCGACGACGAACGTCGCGCTCTCGGCGGACGGCGGTCGGCGGTCGAGCACGAGCCGGTAGGTGCGCGTGGTCCCGTCCCCGGCCGTGACCACGATGTCGACGTCGTTCTCGCCGAGGGCGAGGGCGTGCCAGCCGTCCCCGGCGACCGAGGCGAGGCGGCTCGACGGCGACGCCTGGACGACGACCTCGTCGTCCGGGTAGGAGACGCGCAGGACGTACGGACCGTCGGAGGCGGGATCGAAGGCGGGTGCGATCGATCCGGCGGAGACGGTGAGCCCGGAGAGGGAGGCGTCGGACGACGAGTCCGCGGCGGCGCCGCTCACCAGGAGGGCGCCCGTGGAATCGACGGCGGCGAGGAAATCGCGTCCCGCCGTGAGGGACACGATGCCCGACCAGCCGGCCGTCTCGGCGGCGCCGCGGAAGGGCCGACCGGTCCAGACGACGGTCCCGTCCTCGCGCAGGCCGGCGGTGAAGTCTTCGCCGGCGGCGATTCCCTTGACGCGGGACCAGGCCGACACGTCGCACTGGCCGTATGCGCCGTCGCCGGCGGCGACCACCGTGCCGTCCTCGCGGAGGCCGACCGCGTGCGACCCGCCGACCGCGATCGAGACGATCTTCTTCCACGGGTCGGCGGAGAGCGTCGTCGCGAATCCCGCGTCGGGGACGAGGCTGGCGACGAGCACGTCGCCGTTCGCCGCGAGGCCGAGCGCGCGGTCCCCGCCCGCCGCGACCGCCGTGACGTCCTTCCAGGCGGAGACGTCGGGGCCGCCCGAGGTGGCGACCGCCGTGCCGTCCGACCTGAGGCCGACGAGGAAGCCGGGGGCCGAGGCGAGGTCGACGATGCCGGACCAGGAGGCCGCCTCGCAGGCGAAGAGCGTGTCGGCGCAGAGGTCGGCGACGGTGCCGTCGAGGCGCACGGCGGACGAATGCCACCAGCCCGCGGAGATCGCGGAGAACGGGGCGCCGGCGTCGTCGAGCGCGGCCGCGTCCATCTCGGCGTACGGGGCGGGGCCGACGGACGCCAGATGGCCCGTGCCGGCGAGGACCAGGACGTGGTCGCGACCGGCCGAGACCAGCGCGATCCCCGCGGGATCCGTCCCGACGAGCGGATCGGGCGGCGCGGCCTGCGGCAGGGTCGGCCGGGGACGCTGCGCGAGGAGCGGGGCCGTGGCGACGACGGTGACGACGACCGTGTCGGTCAGGCCGTACGCGGGGCTCTTGACGGTGATCGTCGCCGTGCCCGCCTTGAGGGCCGTGACCCGGCCCTCGGCGTCCACGGTCGCCACCGACGCGGTGCCGGACGAGAAGGCGACGTCGCCGGAGAAGGCGTCCGTCGGCGCGGCGCGCCAAGCGAGCGGGAAGGACTGCCCGACGCCCAGCGTGATCGGCGCGGAGAGGAACGCGACGGTCGAGAGCGGCGTGAAGCCGATCTGGCCGCGGTCGTCGCTTCCCGTCCCGACGAGCTTCCCGTAGTTCGCGGTGCCGGCCGCGCTCGTCCCGTCGAGGACCGCGGCGCTGTGGCGGCCGCCCGCGGCGATTCCGATCGCGCCCTTCCAGCCCGACGGGATCTGCCCGGAGGCGTCGAGGCCGGCCGCGAGGACCGTGCCGTCCCAGCGCAGGGCCAGGGCGTGCGCGCCGCCGGCGGAGATCGCCACGATCCCGCCCCAGTTCCCGACCTGGCACTGCCCTTCCGCGTTCCGGCCGGCGGCCAGCACCGTGCCGTCGGCCTTGAGGCCGAGCGTGAAGGCGTCGCCTGCCGCGATCGCCACGACGTCGGTCCAGCCGGATACGGCGTCCTGGCCCTGGTCGTTCGCGCCCGCGACCACCACGGTGCCGTCGGCGCGCAGTCCGACCGTGTTCCAGCGGCCGGCCGCGATCGCCACGATCCCGGTCCAGCCGGCCGTGCCGGACACCTGGCCGACCGTATCGTCGCCGACGGCCACGACCGTGCGGTCGGACTTGAGGCCGACGGTATGCGAGCCGCCCGCGGCGACCGCGACGATGCCGGTCCAGCCCGCGACGCCGCACTGGCCGTACGCGTCGTCCCCGACGGCCACCACGGAGGAGACCCCGCCCGCGACGGCCAGCCCGACCGAGTGCCGGCCCCCCGCCGAGACGGCGACGAGGGTGCGCCAGCCGGAGACCGCGGTGCGGCCGTCGAGCGGGTCGCCCGCCGCCGCCGCGGTACCGTCGGCGCGCAGCGCGACGGTGTGCGAAGCGCCGGCGGAGACGGCGACGAAGGCCGAGCGGCCGGTGCCCGCGAAGGGGATCGTCGGCAGGGGCAGGGTGGTCGCGGTGGGCCGGGTGGGCGTCGTCAGCGTGAAGGCGGCCGCGGCGCGCGGCGACGCGAGCGCCGGGACGGCGAGGGCGCCGGCGACCAGCGCGAGGAGGAGCAGGAGGGAGAGCGTCCGCCGCATCCCGCGCCTCCCGTCAGAACAGGGTCGGCCGCGGCGACAGCGCGGTCGGCATGTTCTCGTAGACGGGGATCCGGAACCGGACGGCGGATTCGAGCTTCCCCGACGAAACGTAGGCCCGATAGTAGAGATTGCCCTCGTCATCGGCCGCCTGGACGTTCTGGACGTACTGGTGGGAGATGTACTTCATCGCGTTCAGCACGTTGAACTTCTCGAAGTGCATGGTGTCCTGCCCGTAGGTCGCGCTGTAGATGTACTGGGCGGCGATGTAGCCGGCGCCGCCGACGATCGCCTTGTAGGGATCCGTCCAGGGCAGGAGGTAGTTCTGCCGTTCCGCGTCCGTGAGGATCTCCTCGCTGTAGGAACCGCCCCACTGCGCGTACCGGATGCCGTTCTTCTGGGCGCCGTAGTTGACGCTCGGGTCGGGGTAGGCGCCGATGTTGTAGAAGTTGAAGTACCCGGCGAAGTAGTGGACGAAGATCGTGGCCGTCGGGTCGTTCGGGTCGGGTGCCGTCTGGTCCGTGTGCTGCGAGCCCTCGGGCAGGCGGCAGACGTCGTAGCGGTCCGCCGGCGCCGTGGCGCCCACGCCCAGCGTGCCGAGGGCGGAGGAGATCAGGAAGTAGCCGCCCATCGTCGTCGAGCCGCCGATCGAATAGGTCCAGGTGCCCGTGAGCGCCGGGCTGAACGCGGCGACCGCCGCCGTCCGCGACGCGCCGTCGTAGTCCAGGATCGTCCGGGTCTGGCTCGTCGATCCGCTGGTCACCCTGATCTTGAAGCCATTGTAGAAGTCGTCGTTGGGGTTCGCGTTCTGCTGCAGCACGACGTGGGTGTCGTCGTACCCTGCGACCGTCCCCGTGTGCGCCGACGACGTCGAGACCTCCATGCGCGCCTTCGAGGCGAGGTGGAAGGGGCTGACCTTCATCCTCGCGGCCGCCTCGACGAAGGCCTGGGCGTACGTCATCGTGAAGGTCGCCGGATCGTTCGCCTCGTCCAGCCCCTGGTAGGCGAAGGTCCGCCCGTTCCCCATGTAGTTCCCGCCGGAGAGGATCGCCTCGACGCCCGCGGCCGTCTGGCTGTCGGCGTTGTAGCCCAGCCATTCGAACTGGAAGATGTGCGCGTCGTTCAGGAAGTTCCGCGGGTCCATGAAATACGCGGTCATCTTCGGGGAGGCGGCGACCCAGTTCGGGCTGTCGTAGACCTTGTACCCTCCCCCGATGTACCCCGAGGAGGTGTTCCCCGCGGAATAGTCGTACGCCTGCGTGCTGTAGCAGTCGGAGGACTTCCCCGAGGAATAGTACGGCGTCAGGTTCCGGCCCTTGCCGGCCTCGCTCTCCTTCGCGACGGCCGTCGCCCAGTCGAGGCCGGTGGAGACCGCCTCGAAGGTCCAGTACGGGTGCCGGATGTGCAGGTCCCACAACGCGGCGTGGTAGCTCGTCGGGAAGGCGGCGAGGTTCAGGATGAACGGGTCGTCCCCGGACGCCTCCAGCTTGAGGTAGGCCGAGAAGATGTAGCCCTCGAGGATCTCGTCGACCGTGACCCATTTCCCGCCGACGAGCTTCTTCCCCTTGAAGCTGAAGCGCACCTGGTACCAGAGGTCGGTCCGGAACGTCGTGAGGTACTCGCCCTTGACCGTCGCCTTCACGACCACCTGATAGCCGGAGGGCAGCGAGCTCGGCGAATAGTTCGCCAGGACCTTCGCGCTTCCGGAGCTCGCCGCGGTCCGCACGTTGACGCCGGCGGCGTTCGTCGTGGCGAGCTGCTCCGCGAGGCGCAGGACGAAGAACTTGTAGGAAGCCCCGTTCCCGGATCCGTCGTCGACGGTCGAGAGGATGAGCTCGTGGCTGCCGGGGTCGACGACGACGGGCGCCGCGACGGGCACGGACGCGCCGTCGAGGGTCAGCGCGGCCTCGCCGCCGCCGGGGAACCGGTAGAGCCGCAGGATCGCGAAGCGGTCCGTCTCGTGGGGGATCACGGAGGTGTAGGAGCGCCTGGACGGGGCGAATCCGCCGTAGGGGCTCATCCCGTCGAAGACGACGGCCGAGATCGAGCCGCGGCGCAGCGCCGGATCGGTATCCACGTAGTATGCGTAGATGTAGCAGGGCGCGGCGTCCGTCCCGTAGACGACGCCGTCCTTCGTGAACCGGACGCGGTACCAGAGGTCGGAGGCCGTGCCGGAATCGGTCCGCGATTCGCCGTGCACGACCGCGAGCACGTCCACCGTCGTGCCGTATTTCAACGTCGTGCGCAGGACCGCGGGGGTCTGCGTCGTGGGCAGGCTGCGGACGTTGACGCCGGCGCCGGCCGGATCGACGTTCGTGACGGCCCCGTCCGCGTTGTCGATATAGACGTACCGCGTCTCGACCGGCACCGGGTCTCCCGAGGCCGGGACGGCGACGATGCGCAGGGTGTATTCGCCGTCCGGGTAGGGCCGCGTGTCGAACGAGAGGGCGAATCCCAGCGGCGACGCCGCGAGGACGTCGGCGCCGAGGGACGCCTCGGTGCGCTCGCGGCCCGGGGCGCCGGAGGCGACCTTCGTCTCCGCGAGGTCCGTGGAGGAGAGGTACGCCTCGACCTTCGCATGCGACGCGCCGTGGAGCACGTACCCCGAGACCGTCGCCAGGCCCGTGAGGGACAGGTCCGCGGGCTGGTCGATCGCGCCGCCGCCGCGCGGCACCTGCAGGGTCTGCGTCGCGGCGACGCGGGACACGCCGTCCTCGCCGGTCGCGACGAGCTCGAGCGCATGCCGGCCGGTGGAGAGGCCGGCGCGGGCGAGGGAGAAGGAGACGGAGGGGCGGCGGGTCGCCGGCGAGACCGGGATCGTCCGGACGGTCGCGCCGTCGACGCGGACCTCGACCGAGACGACGGGGCTGTCGGACGCGACGAGCTGGGCGGTGACGGTGCGGTCGGACGTGAGGACGCCGTCGGAAGGCAGTCCCGCGAACGCGGCGCCGGCGGAGAGAGGTTCGGCGTGGAACCAGGCGCCGCCGATGCGCCGCCGGATCCCGCTCCCGCCGTAGGCGACGGCGTCGATCCGGTGGAGCCCCGAGGCGAGGGCGGCGACGTCGACCGGGCACGAATACGACAGGCTGGCGGCGTGGACGCCGGAGAGCGCCGTCGCGAGATAGGCGCCGTCGAGGTAGACCTCGACGGACAGCACGTCGCCGGTCGCCGCGGTCGCGACGCCCGAGACGGTGAAGCTCCCGGCGACGGCCTCGCCGTCCGCGACGCCCTGGAAGGTGCCCGAGAGGTTCGCGGCCGCGTCGTCGGTCGACACGACCCTCGCGGCGACGCCGGCGCCGGGCGCGAGCAGGGACGACCCGCCCGCGCAGGCGAGCAGGAGGACGAGCACCGAGGCGAGGAACCGGGAAGGACGCATCACATCAGCCACCAAGGCATGCCGGTCGGTCGGACGGCCGGCGCGTTCACGCACCGATGGTATCACACTTCACATTGCGTTGCGTTCCGGGCGGATTTCGGGGGGATTACGGTTCAGGAGCGGGCGCATCGGGCATGGCCTCGAACACCGGGATGCGGAAGGCGAACGGGACGTCGAGCAGGCCGGTCGCCCGGTACGCGCGGAACATGCGGCGGCTCTCGTTGCGCGGCGCGAGCAGGTTCTGCATGTACTGGTGCGTGTAGAGCCCGGTGTCGGGAATGAGGTCGAACTTCTGGAGGTATTGGGTGTCCTGGCCGACCGCGATGTAGCGGGAGGCGATGTGGCGCGACCCGCCGCGGACCGCGAGGGCGCGGGTCGTCCACGGCAGGAGGATGGCCCGCTCCGCCGCCGTCAGCTCGGCCTCGGCGGGGAGCCAGCCGTACTGCGCGAAGAGCGCCCCGTTGATCTGCGCGCCGTTCGGCACGCTCGGGTCGGGCAGGGACCCGATGTTGAAGTAGTTGAAGTAGCCTTCGTGGCCGGGGACCGTGCCGAAGGACAGGGGCGTGCCGGTCCGGCCCATCTCCTGCAGGGATCGCGAGGCGAGGAAGTACGGGCTGGCGCCGGCGTCCCGGCCGGCTTCGTAGAAGAGGCGGGCGAAGTCGACCGTCGTCCCGTCGGCGTCGACGGTCGGATCGTCGAAGAAGGAGCCGGAGAGGATGGCCGCCACGCCCTCCTCCGTCTGGACGTCCGGAAGGAAGGCGAGCCGCTCGAACTGGAAGACGTCGCGCTCGGACAGGAAGACGCGCGGGTCGGCGAAGCGGGCGATGGCCGCATCGGAGGCGGCCTTCCAGGTCGTGCCGTCGTAGACAGGGCTGCCGGGCTCGAGGAAGGAGGCCGGGACCTGCCCCTCGGGGAGCAGGCAGCGGTCCCGGTGGCCCTCCGCCGCAAGGAAGTCGTCGAAGCGGATTCCCGTCCGGAAGGCGTCGAAGGTCCAGCCGGGATGCAGGGTTCGCAGCAGCCAGAGGGCGGACCGGTAGGACGGCGGGAAGGCCTCGAGGGTCGCGTCGAAGCCGTCGGTCCCGGACGGTCGGTACAGGTGGACGACGTATGTGCGGACGGACGCGCGGTCGGCGGAGGCGACCGAGAGGCGGAGGACGCTCGGACCCTGCGGCACGGGGATCGCCGCGGCGTCTCCGGAGAGGTCGAGGGGCGCGGCGTCCCCGGACTCCGGCCCGAAGGCCGCGGAGGCCTCGGCGAGGGCGCCTTCGCGGGCGAGGAACGACAGGTCGACCGATGCCGCATCGGCCGGGAGGACGAGGCCATACTCCGGGGTTTCGGCGTCGAAGGCGGGAGCGAGACCGGCGGCTCCGCCGCCCGGGAGATCGATCGACAGCGCCGCGAGTCGGCCAGCGAAGCGGACGGGGCGGACCTGTTCCACGGAGACGTAGCCTTCGGCGTCGGCGGTGCGGACGCGATACCAGAGGTCGCCGTCCGGGTCGGTCCCTTCGCCGAGCAGCGCGGCGACGGTCCCGTCCGCCAGCGTCCCGGCGGCGTCCGACGCGCTCCCGGGCGCGTCGCGGAGGGTGGCGGCCGCCGTCCAGACGCGGACGACGGCGAAGTCGGCGTCCAGGACCGCCCGGTACGCAGGGGCCGCCGCGGCGCGCGCACCCGCGCCGGAGACCGTGTCCGCGGACGTGCGGGAGACCTGCAGGTAGATCGTGCCCGCCGCTTCGGTGCGGACACCGAGCGACGCGACGCCGTCCCCTGAGGAGACCGCGGCGTCGAGCGGGTCGCCGGCGCGGCGGAAGGCGCGGAGCGCGGGCAGGGCC
>CAIXGU010000006.1 GCA_903919045.1 uncultured Eubacteriales bacterium
CTGCTCTACGCGGGCGGCGTGCAGGGGAAGGGCGCCTAGGGCCGTGCTTCCGCTGCACCTCTCGTTCCCGATCCGCGGCGGCGACTTCCACTCCGCCGGCGAGGCCTCGAGCGGCATGAAGAAGGCGCTCACGAAGCTCGGCGTCGACCCGGGCGCCGTGAAGCGCGCCGCCGTGGCGATGTACGAGGCGGAGATCAACGCCGTGATCCACGCCGGCGGCGGCGAGGCGGACGTCGCGATCCACGCCGACCGCGTCGAGATCGTCGTGCGCGACCGCGGACCGGGCATCCCGGACGTCGCGCTCGCGATGCAGGAGGGCTGGTCCACGGCGCCCGATGTCGCCCGCGAGATGGGCTTCGGGGCCGGGATGGGCCTGCCGAACATCCAGCGCAACGCCGACGGCCTCGCGATCGACACCGAGGTCGGGAAGGGCACGACGCTCGAGATCCTGGTGCTGTTCCACCGCCCCGTGCCGGCCGCGCAAGCGGCGCACGCCGCGCCGGGCCGCGCCGGAGAGGGGGCGCCGGAATGAGCGCCGAGCCGCGCCACTCCGTCCGGCTCGACCGCGACAAGTGCATCGGGTGCACGAACTGCGTCAAGGGCTGCCCGACGCAGGCGATCCGCGTGCGCGAGGGCAAGGCCCGCATCGCGGAGCCGCGCTGCCTCGACTGCGGCGAGTGCATCCGCATCTGCCCGCACCACGCGAAGAGCGCCGCCATGGACGGCTTCGAGCGACTGGCGGACTTCGACGTCGCCGTCGCGCTCGTCTCGCCGTCCCTCTACGCCCAGTTCGGCCCGCCTGCGACGCGCCCGATGATGCTCGCGGCGCTGAAGGGGACCGGCTTCGACGACGTGTACGAGGTCGCCTCGGGCGCCGAGGCGGTGACGTCCGCGACGCTCGCCGAGCTCCGCGACCCCGACCGCGCCTCGTCCCTCCCGCTGATCTCGACGGCGTGCCCCGTCGTCGTGCGCCTCGTCCAGATGCGCTTCCCGGGCCTGATCCCGAACCTCGTCCCGTTCGACTCCCCGATGGAGGCGACCGCGACGCGCGCCCGCGCCGAGACCGCCGCGCGGACCGGCGTCCCGCCGGAGCGCATCGGCGTCTTCTTCCTCTCCCCGTGCCCCGCCAAGCGCACCGCGGCGCGCTTCCCGTACGGCCGCCCGGCGACGGGCGTCGACGGCGTCCTGTCGATCGCCGTCGCGTACCCCCGCATGCTCGCAGGGCTGGAACGCATGGGCCCCGACGACATCCGCGCGTTCGAGGCGCGCCACCTCGCCGGCCGCGACGGCATCCGCTGGGGCAACATCGGCGGCGAGTCCCTGGCGCTCGGGACCGAGCGGTTCCTCGCCGTCGACGGCATCCACAGCGTGATCGAGATCCTCGAGGAGATCGAGAACGAGCGCCTGCGCGACGTCCTCTTCATCGAGGCCAATTCCTGCATCGGGGGCTGCATCGGCGGCGTCCTGACGGTCGCCAACCGCTTCGCCGCGCGCACGCGCCTCAAGCGGACGATCGAGGAGGCCGCGGGCTCCCCGCCGCCGCTCGACGCCGCGCGCGAAGCCGCGCGCGCGCTCCGCTGGACGCAGGCGCTCGCGCCCAATCCCGCCCTGCAGCTCGACGCCGACATGGAGCGCGCGCTCGCGAAGTACGAGCGGCTCGAGGCCGTCCGCCAGGACCTCCCGGGCCTCGACTGCGGCGCCTGCGGCGCGCCGGACTGCCGCGCGCTCGCGGAGGACGTCGCGAACGGCGAGGCGACGGTCGACGACTGCGTCGTGCGCCTGAAGGAGCAGTACCGGAGCCGCGCGCCGGCCGCCGCCGCGCCGGACGGAGGCGCGCCGTGAGCGCCCGCCCGCTCGGGGCGCTGTGCGCCGCGCTCGGCTGGACCCTCCTCTGCGGCGACCCCGCACGCCCCGTCGAGGGCGCGTACGCCTGCGACATGCTGAGCTGGGCGATGTCCCGCGCGAAGCCCGGCGGCGCCTGGATCACGATCCTCAACAGCCACAACGTCGTCGCGGTCGCCGACCTCGCGGACGTCGCCTGCGTCGTCCTCGCCGAGGGCGTCGCGCTCCCGGACGCCGTGCGCGCGCGGGCGGAGGAGAAGGGCGTCGCGTTCGTCTCCGCCCCCGAGGACGCCGCCTCGGCCGTCCTCGCCCTGCACGCCGCCGGCGCGCTCTAGGAGCGCCGTGCGCATCCCCGTCGACCTCCACATCCACTCGTGCCTGTCCCCCTGCGCCGACGACGACTGCACGCCGGGCAACCTCGTCGCGATGGCGGCCCTGAAGGGCCTGCGGGCGATCGCCGTGACCGACCACCAGGCCTGCGGCAACCTGCCGGCCGTCGCCGCGCGCGCCCGCGCCGCGGGGATCGTCGCGGTGCCCGGGATGGAGCTCGAGACCGCCGAGGAGATCCACCTCGTCTGCCTCCTGCCGACGCTCGAAGCCGCCTTCGCGCTGGAGCGCGACGTCCGCGCGGGGATGCCGGACCTGCCCAACCGCCCCGGCATCTTCGGCCGCCAGCTCCTGGTCGACGCCGACGACGAGCCCGCCGGCGAGGAGCCGCGGCTCCTCCATGCGGCCGCCGCCATGACCATCGAGGCGGCCTTCGCGCGCGTGGACGCGCTCGGCGGCGTCGTCCTGCCGGCGCACGTCGACCGGCCCGCGAACGGGCTCCTCTCCGTGCTCGGCGCCGTCCCGGAGCACCTGCCGGTCGGCTGGGTGCAGGTCACGGCGGACTGCGACGTCGACGCGCTGCGCCGCGCGCACCCCTCGCTCGCCGGGCGCCCCGTCCTGCGCGCCTCCGACGCGCACCGGCTCGGGGAGATCCTCGAACCGTGCGAGATGCTGGAGGTCGCGGGCGACGACCCGGAGAAGATGGACATCTGCACGGTCCTGCGCGCGTTGCGGCTCGAAAAGGGCAGGTGATATAATTTTGCATGACCTGTCGCTCCATCTCCTCGACCTCGTCGGGAACAGTCTCCGGGCCCGCGCGACGCGCATCTCGTGCACGGTCGCGGCCGACCCGGACCGCGGGCTCCTGACGGTCCGGATCGAGGACGACGGCTGCGGGATGGACGCGGCGCTCCTCGCGGAGGTCGCCGATCCCTACCGCACGACCCGCACGACGCGCCGGGTCGGTCTCGGGGTCCCGTTCTTCAAGGAGGCCGCGGAAGCGGCCGGCGGGACCTTGCGGATCGCGTCGGAGACGGGCCGGGGCACGCGCCTCGAAGGGACGTTCCGGCTCGGGCACGTCGACCGGCTGCCGCTGGGCGACATGGGCGAGACCCTCTCCGTGCTGGTCCGCTCGCGGCCCGACGTGGAGTTCGCCCTCGCCTTCGAGGCGAAGGACCGGCGGTTCGACCTCTCGACGGAGGAGATCCGCGGCGTCCTCGGGAACGGACCGCTCGACGCGCCGGAGGTCCTCGCGTGGATCGCCGGGACCGTCGCGGAGGGACAGCGGGAGGTCTTCGGCGGGATCCTGCCGGAAGCCTAGGGAACGGAAGGAGGGGAGGACGGACATGGATGCGATCGGAGCGGGGCTGCCGCTCTTCCTCGACGCGGTCCGCTTCCACCGCCTGCGCCGCGAGGGCGCGGTGCGGATCCTCTTCCTCGTCGCCCTCCTCGCCGCGCTCGCGCCCGGCTTCGTCCCCCAGGGAACCGGGATCGGGGGCGCGACCGACTGGATCGCCGGGATCCTCCGCGATGCCGCCGCCTCCGGGACGATGGCCGCCGGCGGACGGTCCGCCGCCGCCGCCTTCTCGCTCCTCTCGGAGCAGTGGGGCCTCCTCGTCTCCCGCTTCGACCTCCTCGACGCCCTCTGGATCGCCGCGTCGCTCGTCTCGCCCGCGGTCCTCGCCCTCGTCGCCACCCTCTACGCGAACCTCTACGTCGACGACCTGCGCGGGCGGACGGACGGGAAGCCCGTGGTCCGCACGCTGCGGGCGCTTCCGCGCCTCCTGCTCCTCTACGTGCTCGTCCAGCTCCCCTTCGCCCTCGGGTCGTCCCTCGTGCTCGTCTCCAGCCTCCTGTTCATGCTCTCGGCGGCGCTGATGGTCCTCCTGTCGTCGGCCTACACGATGGGGCTGTTCCTCGCCGTGCCCGGCATCGTGCTCGTGCTCGCCCTGTGCCTGTCGCCGCTCCTCGCGACCGAGGCGGGCCAGCGGACGGGCCCCGCGCTCGCCGGGAGCGCGAAGCTCACGAAGCGCCTCAAGATGCGCCTCGCCTTCCTCGACCTCACGATCGTCCTCGGGATGAACCTCCCGTCGACGCTCCTGCAGTGGCCCTTCGCCGCCGGCGACACGACCGGCCTCGCGATGGGCGCGATCGGCGCCTTCTTCACGGCGCTCACCTGGATGATGCTCGGCCGGCTCCACGGCAAGGTATACCACCTCCTTGCCGCGCCGCCCGACGTTGTGCTACCATCGGCCAAACCCGCATGAACAAGGAGGAGCCCCATGCCCGA
>CAIXGU010000007.1 GCA_903919045.1 uncultured Eubacteriales bacterium
GCCGGACTCCGACCGACCGGGCACGCCCTCGGCCGACGCTCGCACCTCGCCGACGGCGCCGCCCGCTACGAGGCGCACCTGCGCGCCGCGGCCGGGGCGGACCTGTCCGGCCTGCGCATCGTCGTCGACTGCGCGAACGGCGCCATGAGCGCGATCGCGCCGACGCTGCTCGCCTCCCTCGGCGCGTCCGTGGCCGCGATCGGCGACCGCCCGGACGGCCTCAACATCAACGACGGCTGCGGATCCACGCACCTGTCCGGCCTCGCCAGGGCCGTCGCCGATCACGGGGCCGACCTCGGCATCGCATTCGACGGCGACGGGGACCGGATGCTCGCGGTCGACGAGGCGGGCGCGACGGTGGACGGCGACCAGATCCTCGCGATCCTGTCGCTCGATCTCCACCGGAAGGGCCTCCTCGCCGGCGCGACGCTCGTCGCGACCGTCATGTCCAACCTCGGCCTGGACCAGTTCGCGGCCCGCGAGGGCATCCGGCTCGAGAAGACCGACGTCGGCGACCGGTACGTCCTCGAGCGCATGCGCGAAGGCGGCTACCGGATCGGCGGCGAGCAGTCCGGCCACGTGATCCTGCTCGACCATGCCACGACCGGAGACGGCATCCTGACGGCCCTGCGCCTGCTCGCGGTCCTCCGGGAGCGGAACGTGCGCCTGTCCGAGGCGGCGCGGACGATGTTCGTGTACCCGCAGGTGATCCGCAACGCGAAGGTCCCGAACGCCGCGAAGCACCGCGCGCTCGAGGACGGCGACGTCCGGACCGCGTGCGCGGCGGTGGAGGCCGAGCTCGACGGACGGGGACGCCTGCTCGTGCGTCCGTCGGGTACGGAGCCGAAGGTGCGCGTGATGATCGAGGGCGAGGACCGGACCCGGATCGCCGTCCTCGCGGAGGAACTGGTCCGCATCATCGAAGGGCGCCTCGGCGCCCCGGCCCCCGCGAAGGAGGATTGAATCGTCCATGTGCGGCATCGTCGGCTACGTCGGCTCCGAACCCGCCCTCCCGATCCTGATCGGCGGGCTCCGCCGCCTCGAATACCGCGGCTACGACTCGGCCGGCGTGGCCTACCTCGAAGGCGGCGGACTGTCCGTCGTGAAGAGGAAGGGACGCCTGCAGCGCCTCGAGGAAGCCTTGCAGCGGCAGTACGGCGAAGACCTGTCCGGCGGCAGCGTCCGCATCGGGATCGCGCATACGCGCTGGGCGACCCACGGCGCCCCGAGCGACGAGAACTCGCACCCGCACCTGTCGGCCAGCGGCCGGATCGCCGTCGTCCACAACGGCATCATCGAGAACTACATGGAGCTCCGGGCGTCCCTCTCCGGCCTCGGCTACGCCTTCGTCTCCGAGACGGACACCGAGGTCGTGGCCCATCTGATCGAGCGCCACTACGACGCGGACGCGAAGAAGGACCTGCTCTCCGCGGTGCTGCGCACGATGGGCGAGATCGAGGGCTCGTACGCGCTCGGCGTCCTGTGCGCCGACGACCCCGGCACGTTCGTGGCGGCCCGGAAGGACAGTCCGCTCGTCGTCGGGCTCGGGACAAACGGGAACTTCATCGCCTCCGACATCCCGGCGATCCTCTCCCGGACGCGCGAGGTCCTGATCCTCGAGGACCGGGAGGCGGCCTGCCTGCGCGCCGACGGCGTGCGCGTGGTGGACGCGCTCGGGCGACCCGTCGACCGGGCCCCGATGCACGTCGACTGGGACGTCGAGGCCGCCGAGAAGGGCGGCTACGAGCACTTCATGATGAAGGAGATGCACGAGGAGCCGCGCGCCGTGCGCGACACCCTCGCGCCGCGTCTCCGCGACGGCGCGATCCGCCTCGACGCGATCACGATCGACGCCGCGGACGCCGCGGCGATCTCCAAGGTGCAGATCATCGCCTGCGGCACGGCGTACCACGCGGGCGTCGTGGCGAAATACGCGATCGAGCGGCTCGCTCGGATTCCGGTCGAGGTCGACGTCGCTTCCGAATTCCGCTACCGCGACCCGCTCGTGGACGCCCGGACGCTCGCCGTGGTGATCAGCCAGTCGGGCGAGACGCTCGACACGATGGCCGCGATGCGCGAGGCGAAGCGTCGCGGAGCCCGCACGCTCGCGATCGTGAACGTCGTCGGCAGCTCGATCGCCCGCGAAGCGGACGACGTGCTCTACACGATGGCCGGACCCGAGATCGCCGTCGCCTCGACCAAGGCCTACAACACGCAGCTCGCCGCGGTCTACCTGCTGGCCTTCCGCCTGGCGGCCCTGCGCGGCCTGCTGGACGAAGCCGCCTGCGCCGGGTGGTCGGAACGGCTCCTCGCCCTGCCCGAGGCGCTCGACCGCATCCTCGCGGACCGGTCGGTCCTGCAGCGGTTCGCCGCCGAGCACTTCAACGCGCGCAGCGTCTTCTTCATCGGCCGCGGACTCGATTACGCGCTTTCCATGGAAGGGTCCCTCAAGCTCAAGGAGATCTCCTACATCCATTCCGAGGCCTATGCGGGCGGCGAGCTGAAGCACGGGACGATCGCCCTGATCGAGGAGGGCACGCTCGTCGTGTGCCCGCTGACGCAGGCGCCGCTGCTCGAGAAGATGATCGGCAACATCCGCGAGGTCAAGGCGCGCGGCGCGGTCGTGCTCGGCATCGCGACCGACTCCTGCGCGAAGGTGGACGAGGTCTGCGATGCGGTGTTCCGCATCCCCGACGTCGACCCGCTGCTCGCGCCGGTCCTCGCCGTGACCCCCATGCAGCTGTTCGCCTATTACGTGGCCGTGAACAAGGGCTGCGACGTCGACAAGCCCCGCAACCTCGCGAAGAGCGTCACCGTGGAATGAGGGCAGGATGAAGACGAGCCGGACTCCCGCGACCGCCCCGAAGCCCCGCCCGACGGGAGGCGCGCCGCGCCCCGCCGCCCGCAGGAAGGCCCGGCCGGCGCTCGTCGCGCTCTCCGTGCTGGCCGCCGCGCTGGTGATCCTGGCCGCGCTCGCCGCCGCCGGACCGACGCCGGTCCGCGAGGCGATCGCCTCCGCCGGTCGGACGGTGTTCGGCGCCCTGTTCGCGACGCCGTCCCCGACGCCGACGCCGAGCCCGACGCCGACGCCGACGCCGACGCCGACGCCCACGCCCACGCCGACGCCGAGCCCGACGCCCGAGCCGACGGCGACGCCGGTGCCGACGATCACCCCGGTTCCGACGACCGCCGTCAAGACGCGCTGGCCCGCCGAGAACACGGCGAACCTGCTGTATTCGCCCGACCTGCAGGCGATCAAGGCAGCGAAGAGCCTGAAAGGCGTCACGGTCTTCGTCGACGCGGGGCACGGCGGCTACACCACGTCGATCAAGGATTCCGGCGCCGTCTACGCGGGCGTCCTGGAAGCGCCGATCAACTACCAGGTCTCTCTTCTCGTGAAGGCCGACCTCGAGGCGATGGGCGCGACCGTGGTCCTCACGCGCCCGAACGACGACGAGTTCGTCTCCCTCCACAAGCGCGTCGCATCGCTCGCGCGGTACCTCTTCGACGCGCACCGCGCGACGACGGAGTCGACGGCCCTGCTCGACCGGCTCCAGGCCCTCTTCCTGCCGAGCATCACCCTCAACACGGACCTCTACAAGAGCGACGGGACCGGCGGGCGGAGCGTCTATACGGGGCTCGGCGCACGCCCCGATCTCAGGACGATCCTCGACATCGAGCGCCAGCATACGGACGTGGTCTTCGTCTCGCTGCACTGCAATTCGCTGCCGACGGCGACCTCCGTACGCGGTCTCGAGGTGTACTGGGGCAGCCGCACCGCGATCTACAACGACGAGCGCGACCTCGCGAAGGATGCGACGGTGAAGGACAAGTACCCGATCAACCCGTCCTACAACTACTACGACGATGCGGCGCGCAGCCGCTTCGCCTACGCCCTCAAGAACGCGGTCCTGGCGACGTGCCCCGAGCTGGAGAACAAGAACCTCGCCAACGGACAGGTGCTGGAGGGGAACTACGCGGTGCTCCGCGAGGAGAACGTGGCGTCCGCGCTGGTCGAGATGGGGTACCTCACGAACGCCGGCGACCGGGCGCGGCTTCTCGATCCGGCCTATCGGGCGAAGATCGCGCAGGGCGTCGCGGACGGCATCTTCGCTTATTACTGCGGCTGACTCCCGCCGCCGTCGGGACCCGGCGCTCCGACCGGAGACGCACCGGACAGGGCAGGGAAGAGGGGCGGAGCCTTCGCGGCTCCGCCCCTCTTCCTGTCCGTCTTCCGGACGCTGCGCCCGGGCCTCGGGCCCGACGGCCTCTCCGGCCGTCAGCCTCCGGCCGGAACGTCCGTCCCGCCCGGTCCCGTCGGCCCATGCGGCTCGTCCGGCTCGTCCGGCTCGTCCGGCTCGTCGATGCCGCCGTACGGCTCGATGTGGACGATCACCTGCGCGTTTTCGCCGATCTCCTTCTGGATGTGCTTCTCGATGTGGTGGATCAGGTCGTGGGATTCCGCGACGCACATCGTCGGATCCGTATGGATGTGCATGTCGATGAAGAGCGAGGCGCCGGTCCCGCGGCTGCGGATCTCGTGGACGTCGCGCACCTCGGGGAAGCCGAGGGCGATCTCGCGGATGCGCGCGGTGTCGACCGCGGCCTTGTCGACGAGGATGTCGGTCGCCGAACGGAGGATGCCGAAGGCCGCGTAGAGGATGAAGCCGGCGACGACCAGGGAGACGATCGGATCGACGAGCGGCGGCAGGCCGAGGTAACGGATGCCGACCAGCGAGACGAAGACGCCGATCGTGACGAAGATGTCGCTGCGCGTGTGGAGCGAATCGGAGACGAGGATGTAGCTTCCGAGCCGCTTGCCGGCTCGGTTCTCGGAGACGCTGACGGCGACGTTGACCGCAAGCGTCGCAAGCAGGGAGATCAGGCTCACGGCGGTGATCGAAGGCTCCACGGGGTTCGCGAACCGGACGACCGCGTCGTAGACGACCTTGCCGCCGATGAAGGCGAGCATGCCGGCGATGAAGATGCCGGTCAGGGTCTCGAACTTGTGGTGTCCGTACGGATGGTCCGCGTCGACCGGCCGTGCGGCGAAATGAAGCCCGATCAGGCCGACGACGTTCGAGGCGCCGTCGGTGACCGAGTGGAAGCCATCCGCGGTGAGGCTGGCGCTCTTGATGAGCGTGCCGACCGCGACCTTCACGGCCGCGACGGCGAGATTGGCGACGAGGATGATCCAGAGGATGCGGCGGACCTTTCGGTAGTTGTCGGAGGTCATGGCGGTGGCGCTCTCCTTTCGAGGGGGGGCGTCGCCTGCGGTCGAAAAAGCCGCAGGACGATTCTTCCGTCGTCCCGCGGCCCGGGGTCCGCTGCCGTTTCCGGCCCGGCCGGACGCGTGCGTCCGGCCTGCTCCCCCCATGCATACAGGATGGCCCGGCCGTTTGTCAAGCGCGAAGGGGCATTGCGCGGACCGCTGCGCCGCGGTACGATGGGCGGGCGCCGGCGAACGGGCCGGCCCGGAACGGAGGAACCCATGTCCACGAAAGCCGTCATGACCCTGCAGAACGGCGACGTCCTCGAGATCGCGCTCGACCCGGCCGCCGCCCCGATCACCGTCGCCAATTTCGTGAAGCTCGCGAAAGCCGGCTTCTACGACGGACTGACCTTCCACCGCGTGATCCCCGGCTTCATGATCCAGGGCGGATGCCCGAACGGCACGGGGATGGGCGGACCCGGCTGGCAGATCAAGGGCGAGTTCCGCGCGAACGGCGTCGCGAACCCGATCCGGCACGTGCGCGGCGTGATCTCGATGGCCCGATCCCAGAGCCCGGACTCGGCGGGCTCGCAGTTCTTCCTCATGCATGCCGACTCTCCGCACCTCGACGGGAACTACGCCGCCTTCGGCAAGATCGTGTCCGGCATCGAGGCGGTCGACCGCATCGCGTCCGTGAAGCGCGGGATGAACGACAAGCCCGTCGAACCGCAGCGCATCGCGACCGTCGCGATCGTCGAGGAGCCGTAGGCGCTCCGTCCCTCCGGGCGGCGCGGATTCCGGCCCCTGCATTTGCCTTGCACCGTCCGCGGCGGTAGAATGACCCTGCCCGGCGGAACCCGGGCGCGGTCGTTGACAATTCCATATGGGGACGTACTGGTTTCGACGGGATCGTTGAAGCCGGAGAAGCGGGTGGAGGATCCTCGTCGGCCTCCTAAAAAAACGAGGGCTTTTCAACTGCCAACACCGCACCCATCGCGGCCTGATCCGCCGCCGTCGGCCCGGGGCATCTGCCCCCCGGGGAACCGGCGTCAGACGCAGACCTTCCGCGTCGGCAGGTCAAGCGCGGGAACGGATCGGCGAAAGCTTTGACGCCGATCGGCACCATGAAGCTACCGGAACCGCATAGCCTGTCCTAGGGCGCTGCGGAAGGGGAATACTCAAAACAAGGACTGCACCCGGAGAAGCTCCTGCGGATAGGGTTTCGGACAGGGGTTCGACTCCCCTCGTCTCCACCAGAAGGAAGGGCCTCCCCCGCGCACGGCGGGGGAGGCCCTTCCGCGTCCGCGCGGAGCGGCGCGGGCGTCGGCGCTACGGCGCGGCGTAGCCCTTCAGCGTCGAGATCGTCGGACCGCGGCTCAGGAAGATGTGCCAGGCCTTCTCCGTGTTCCGCGCCGAATAGTACAGCAGGTAGCCGTCCGGCGTCTTCACGAGGCTCGAGCGGTAGATCGACTCGTCGTCGAGGAACCCGCTCCGGTTCTTGTAGGTCATGATCCGGACGGGCTTCGTGAAGTGGATCCCGTCGGGGCTCATCGCGTAGAAGAGCTCCTGGTGGCTGAGGTTGAGCGACGTGCCGTCGTAGGCGCGGGCGCAGAAGACGATCTCGTAGCCGAGGTCGGTCCGGAGGATGTCCTGGTGCCAGAGGCGGTAGCCGGCGAACTTCAGGTCCGTGCCCGCCTCCTTGGACCACGTCTTTCCGTCGGGAGAGGTCAGCCGGTAGAGCTTGTTGTCGAAGCCGGTGTACCACATCGTGTAGCCGCTCTCGTCCAGCAGGACCACCGGGGACAGGCGGACGTTGCGCCCCACGCGGTCCAGCATGACCTCCGGCTCCGTCCAGTGCACGCCGTCCGTCGACGTGATGCGCAGGATGCGCGGGCAGTCGACGTCGGCGCTGAGCGCGGGGTCCTGCGTGTAGTTGTGCCGGAACCAGAGCTCCATCACGTCGCCGTCCATGAGCAGGTGCGGATCGGAATAGTGCGCTTCGTTGGCGTACGTCGGCGGCAGTCCGCTGACCGGATTCACGACCCCCGCGGGGACGACCCACGCCACGCCGTCCTGGCTGGCGGCGATCGACGGGTTCTCGAGCGTGTCGTCGTTGTGCGGGTAGGGCGTGTAGGCCATCCAGTACTTGTACCCGTTCCAGCCGTCGGGGAAGTACAGCACCTTCGGATGCGTGACCTGGCCGCTGCCGTCGTACGAGGGGATGGCGAGCGGGACGTCGGCGTTGGGCGCGGCGGGCGGTTCGATGCGCAGCGAGAAGACGTCGACGGGCGTCGGAACCGGCGTCGGGGTCGGGCTGGCCGTCGGCTCCGGCGAGGGCGTCGCCGTGGGCGCGGCGGACGGCGTCGCCGTCGGGCGCGGCGTGGCGGTCGGTCCGCCCGGAACGCAGGAGGCGAGCGGGACCGCGAGTCCGGCGGCGAGCAGGAGCGCGGCCAGGCGGAGGACCGCCGGCGGGAGCGGGCGAGCGGGCAGGCCGCCGTGCCTCCCGGTCATCGGTCGAGCTCCCAGCGCTTCGCGAGCGCGTCGAGGTCGAGGTCCTTCCGATCGAACGCGGCCGCGGCCGCAAGGATCGCCTCGGAAGCGTCCCGCCGGTCTCGCGGGGCGGCGAGGTCCCACCATCCTTCGGGAACCCAGCGCAGGACGGGCTCGTACAGGTTCGATGCCCAGCCGTAGGGGCGTCCCATGCGGTCGATCCGGTACTCCCGGCCCGCGATCGCGAAATCGTAGGTCCGCTGGAGGTCTGCGAGCACCGCGTCGAGCCTCCCGCCCTTCGCGCCGGTCAGGCGGCGCAGCTCGCGCGTGCCGGCGGAGGCGCGTTCCTGGAGCGCGGACCACGTCTTCCAGGCCAGCGGGGAGAGCACGCCGTCGCGCCAGCGCTCCTCGACGGAGCGCCGGTGGAAGGCGCGGAAGAAATGCCCGTACATCCGCGGGGCGACGAACCCCTTCGCGCCGCCCAGCAGGCAGCCGTAGGCCAGCCGCTTCTCCTCGGCGGCCCGGGACTTCCAGCTCCAGGGATCCTGGGCCTCGTCGTCCTGGAACCAGATCCCGGGGGGCGTCTCGCCCTCGAGGGAGGGGAGGCCGGGCACGGTGGGGAAGAGCGTCAGGAAGCCGAGTTCCTCCGCCCGTGCGATGAAGTCCTCATAGGTCGCGATCCTGGCCAACCGTCCTCCCGTGCTCCTCGCACGAACCGATGATAGCACATCGGCGGCCGCCGGCTCCGCTTGCGTCGCCCCGAACGCTATGGGACACTGGAACGGCAAGGGTCGGCGGCCGGACGGGAAGACCCCCCGCGCCAGCCGGCCTTCCGGGAGGTCGGACATGAAGATCACGTTCCTCGGCGCCGCGAAGACGGTCACGGGTTCCTGCTACCTCGTCGAGACCGCGCGGACCGCCTTCCTCGTGGATTGCGGGATGTACCAGGGCCCCGCGCACGAGGAGTCCCGAAACCACGCGCCCTGGCCCTTCCGCATGGAGGACGTGGACTTCGTCCTCCTGACGCACGCCCACATCGACCACAGCGGAAGGCTCCCGAAGCTCTACGTGGACGGCTACCGCGGACCTGTCTACGCGACGAAGGCGACTTCCGAGCTGGCCGCGATCATGCTCCCCGATTCGGGCCACATCCAGGAGATGGAATGCGAATGGCGTCAGAGGAAGGCGAAGCGCGCCGGCCGCGACGCGGATTGCCCGCTCTATACGGCCGAGGACGCGACCGCCTTCTGCCGCCTGTTCCGTCCGGTCCGCTACGACGAGGAGCTCCGTCCGGCCGACGACGTGCGCGTCGTGTTCCGCGATGCGGGCCACATCCTCGGCTCCGCGATCCTCGAGATCCGCACGGTCGAGGACGGCCGCGAGCGCACCACCGTGTTCTCCGGCGATCTCGGGAACAAGGGCCTCCCGATCCTGCGCGACCCGACCGCGATCGAGGGCTGCGACACGCTCGTCGTGGAATCGACCTACGGCGACCGGCTGCACGACCGGAGCGTCGACAAGGTCGAGCGATTCATGACGATCGTGAACGAGACGATCGCCGGGGGCGGGAACGTCGTGATCCCCTCGTTCGCCGTCGGCCGCACCCAGGAGGTCCTCTACGCACTCAACCAGCAGGAGGAGAAGTACCGCGGCCAGCGCGCCGCCTTCCTGCGCGCCCCGGTCTACGTGGACTCGCCGCTCGCGGTCTCCGCGACGAAGGTCTTCCGCGACAACGTCGATTGCTACGACGAGGAGGCCCGCGCCTACATCGCGAACGGCGACAACCCCCTCGACTTCCCGAACCTGCATTTCACGGCGAGCGCCGAGGAATCGAAGGCCCTGAACGCCAGCCCCGAGAGCAAGATCATCATCTCGGCGAGCGGCATGTGCGATGCAGGCCGCATCAAGCACCACCTGAAGCACAACCTCTGGCGGAAGGACTCCACCGTCCTGTTCGTGGGCTATCAAGCGAAGGGCACGCTCGGCCGGTCCCTCGTCGAGGGCGCCCGCCACGTCCGGATCTTCGGCGACGAGATCCGCGTGAACGCACGCATCGAGATGATCGACGGCTTCTCGGGACATGCCGACCGGGACGGCCTTCTCGAATGGATCGGCGCGATGAAGCGCCGCCCGTCGGAGATCGTGCTGATCCACGGCGAGCCCGACGTGATCGACCGGTTCTCGCGGACGATCGCGGAGCGGTTCGGCGTACCGACGCGGATCCCCGACTTCGGGGCGTCCTTCACGCTCGGGACCGAGGTGACCGTCCAGCGGGTCCTCCCGGAATCCGCGCGCGAAAGCCGGGAGGCCGCGATGCTGCGTTCGTCGCGCATCCTGGACGACCTGCTGGCCCAGATCGAGGGGTCTGCGTCCGCGGTCCGGGAGCGCCTGCGCGCGGCGCAGACCGATGCGGATCGGGAGGAGATCCTGCTCGCGCTGCGAGCCGACCTGCGCCAGCGGATCGACGCGGCGCTCGACGGACCCGTGCAGGCGCCGGGCGCCTAGGCGGCGGGCTGGAAGTAGCCGCGCAGGGGCTCGAACCGGTCGTCGGTGAAGAGCCGGGCCAGGAGGTCCGGCTCGGAGGCGGCGTACGGGGCCAGGAACGAGACGACGTCGGCGGCGCGGCCCTGCCGGTGCAGGCACAGCGCGATCCGCAGGCGTACATCCGTCCTCTCTTCCGCAGGCGCGACCTGCAGCAGGCCCCGCAGGTCGGCCTCGGCTTCGGCGTAGGCGCCGGCACCGGAACGCAGGTCGGCGCGTCCCGACAGCGCGGCCCGGCGCGCGTCGACGTCCCCCGACGCGACCGCCTCCGCGAGCAGGGCGTTCCAGCCGGCGAGGGCCCCGGCGGCGTCGCCCGTCCCCTCGAGGCAGAGCAGCCGCTGCACCGACACGTGCAGCCGGGCGGCCTTCTCCTCGCCCGTCGCGGGTTCCGCCACCACGTCCAGGTAGGAATCCCACAGCGCCAGCGCCTGGGCGTACCGGTCGATCGACTGGAAGGCCTCGGCCTTGCCGGACAGGACGTCCGGATCGCCGGGGTAGCGCTCCAGCAGGCTCGAGCAGATCGTCACGGCCTCGGCGCTCCGGCCGGCGGCGACGAGGCAGCGCGCGAGCAGGAGATTGCCGGCCTTCCCGCCGGCGCCCTCCGCGACGGCGCGGCGGGCGAAGAGCGCCGCATCCGCACTGCGGCCCAGCGCGAGGCTCGCTTCGGCGAGGCGGCGAAGCGTCCCGCCGGACGACGCCTTCCGGAGGGCCGAGAAGTAGAGGAGATAGGCCTCCTGCGGGCTTCCCGCGGCGAGGAAGGCGTCCCCCGCGGCCTGCAGCGAGTCGGCGGAGGCGTGCTCGTTCCCGATGAAGTTCTCCGCGATGCGCCAGGCCGCGTCGAGGCGGCCGTTCGCCACGGACTCGACGATCCGGGCCCCTTCCTCTGCCGCCGCCGCGTCGTCGGCGCGCCGGATCGCGATCGTCTGCCATACGAGCGGCACGAGGATGAGGAGGATCAGCGCGATGGCCAGCCACCGGATGAACCGCAGCTCGGAGACGCTCTTCCACTTCTTGTTCATAGGAACCTCCCGGGGCCGCTCGGCCGCCCTCCACGCATCCGCTCCCCATTATACAATCCCGGTGCGATTCCGGCGCGCCGGTGGACAATTGCGGCGCGATTGCGTCGACGCTGCGCGCATCGACCGGAATGGCCTATAATCGAGCTGCGGGAGGCCGAACCATGAGCGCGACCCAGCCCCTGATCCTCGTCTGCGACGACAACCCGATGATCCACGAGTCCCTCGGGGTCTATCTCGACCGCGCGGGCTTCCGGCGCATCTCGGCCTTCGACGGGCACGATGCGCTCCGCCTCCTGCGCGAGCAGCGCCCGGACCTCCTCGTCCTCGACATCATGATGCCCGGCCTCGACGGGCTCGCGGTCTGCCGGGAGATCCGCCGGACCGACGACGTCCCGATCCTTCTGCTCACCGCGCGCGGCGAGGAGGTCGACCGGATCATCGGGCTCGAGCTCGGCGCCGACGACTACATCGTCAAGCCCTTCAGCCCGCGCGAGGTCGTCGCCCGGATCAAGGCCGTCCTGCGGCGGATGCGCGAGCAGCGCACCGCGCCGTCGCCGGTCCTCGCGTTCCCGCGCCTCGAGATCAACCTCGCGCACTACAA
>CAIXGU010000008.1 GCA_903919045.1 uncultured Eubacteriales bacterium
CCGTCCGCTACAATGGAGGCGGATCGGACCCGCTTTCGGAGGTGCACCGCCGATGACCGCGACCCTGACCTTCCTTGGGGACGTGGCCGGACTTTCCGCCGGCCTGCGCGCCATGCGCCGCTCCTACCGCTTCGACGAGGGCGACGGAGGCCTGCCCGTGCAGGTCGAGCAGAGGCCCGGGCCGCTGTCCGTCGAGCGCGCGGACGGCCGCGCCTCCATCCGCTTCGAGCGCCGCGTCCACTTCTTCCGCGGGCTCGGCCTGCTGCTCGAGCACCTCGACGACCCCGGCGACGTCCGCCTCGAGGAGACGCCGCGATTCGACAGCGTCGGCGCGATGGCCGACGTGTCGCAGGGCAACGCCGTCTACCGCGAGGAGACGCTGCGGGAGCTGCTCGTGCGGATGGCCTGCATGGGGCTCGACCGCCTCATGGTCTACGCCGAGGACAACTACGCCGTCGAGGGCGAGCCGTACTTCGGCTACATGCGGGGACGCTACGCCCAGGAGCAGCTGCGCGCGCTCGACGACTTCGCGGACGCGCTCGGCATCGAGCTCGTCCCGTGCATCCAGACGCTGGCGCACCTGATCGACGCCCTGAAGTGGAAGCGCTTCGCGGACCTCAAGGAGGACGACGACACGCTGCTCGTCGGCGAGCCGTCGACCTACGCGTTCATCGAGCGCCTGATCCGCGCGGCGTCGGCGCCGTTCCGCTCTCGCCGGATCCACCTCGGGATGGACGAGGCGTGGAAGCTCGGGCAGGGGAACTACCTCCTGAAGCACGGCTACCGCAGCCGCCAGGAGATCATGCAGGAGCATCTCGAGCAGGTGCTCGCGATCGTGCGCCGCCTCGGGCTGTCGCCGATGATCTGGAGCGACATGTTCTTCCGCTCGGTGTCGACCGGCGTCACGCACTACGACGTCGCCGAGGGCGAACTGGAGCGAATCCGCGCGCGCATCCCGGCGGGGCTCGACCTCGTCTACTGGGACTACTACCACAAGGACGAAGCGTTCTACGGGACCTGGATCCGCCGCCACGCCGCCGCGGGCCGGACGCCGCTGTTCGCCGGCGGCATCTGGAGCTGGAACGGCTACGCGGTCGACTACCGGATGACCTTCGACACGACGATTCCGGCGCTGTCGGCCTGCGCCCGCGAGGGCGTGCGCGAGGTGCTCGCGACGATCTGGGGCGACGGCGGCACGGAGAGCCTCCTGTTCTCGAACCTTTTGGGGCTGCAGCTCTTCGCGGAGCTCGCCTACGCGCCGGCCTACGACGAGGCGAAGCTCGCCGCGCGCTTCCGCTTCTGCTGCGAAGGGGAGCTCGCGGACTGGCAGGCCCTCTCCGAGCTCGACCGCACGCCGGGGACCGAGGCGCCGCCGACGAACAGCCAGAACCCGTCGCACTACCTGCTCTGGCAGCACCCCATGATGGGGCTCTTCGACCGCAACGCCGAGGGGCTGGGCTATCCCGCGCACTACGCCGGGCTCGCCGAGCGGCTCGCCGCCGCGGAGGACCGCAACGGCGCCTACGGCTACGTCTTCGGCCATCTCGCCGCGCTCGCCCGCGTCCTGGCGCTCAAGGCCGGCCTCGGCCTCGACCTCGTCGCGGCGTACGAGGCCCGCGACCGCGCCCGCCTCGCCGCGCTGCGCGACGAGACGATCCCCGAGGTCGCGTTCCGGGTCGAGGCCCTGCGCGAGCGGCACCGCCGGCTCTGGCTGCGCCAGTGCCTGCCGTTCGGGTGGGAGATCCACGACCTGCGCTACGGCGCGCTGCAGAATGCGCTCGACACGACGCGCCTGCGCCTCGGCGACTGGCTCGCGGGCGACGTGGAGCGCCTCGAGGAGCTCGAGGAGGAGCGGCTGCCGTTCGACGGGATCGAGGGGCCGACGCTGGTCCTGCGGTACAGCCGCATGCCGTCGGCGAGCCGCATCTCGTTCAGCACCGGATTCTAGCGGACCCGCGCCGCGGCGCGGGCCCGGGCGCCGCGCGACGCGGAGGGCCCGACAGGGGAGGAAGACATGGCCGAGAGATGGTACGACCGTCCGATGCGCATCTGCGCGTTCCAGTGGAACCTCGGGGACCGCACGTTCGAGGCGCCGCGGATCGCCCACGAGGCGGGCTTCAGCATGGAGCAGCTGTGCCACGTGATGGAGGGCGACTCCCTCGCGGAGCTCTACGAGCCGGAGCGCCACCGGGCGCGCCTCGACCGGTACCTCGAGGTCAACCGCCCCTTCGGCACGCGGATCGTCGTCTACTTCAACGCGCACTGCGTGTTCCCGGACGTCATCGAGAAGCACCCCGAATGGAGCCAGCGGCTCGCGGACGGGAAGCCGGCGCCGGCCTACGGCACCTACCTCCTCACCTGCGTCAACACGCCCTGGCGCGACGTCGTCTTCGAGAGCTGCCGCGCGCTGCTCCGCAACCACCCCGTCGACGGGATCTTCCTCGACGGACCGATGTTCCTCCCGCCGACCTGCCACTGCCCGCACTGCGACGCGGAGTTCCGCTCGGCCTACGGGAAGCCGTTCGCCGAGGGCACCGCGAAGGAGCGGCAGGCGTTCAAGACCGAGAGCATCAACCGCTTCGTGAAGGACGTCCGCGCGGCGATGCACTCGGTGGACCCCGACGCGATCGTCTACGCGAACAACACCGGCCTCGCCGAGAACGTCACGGGCTGCACGATCGACGGCCTGTACCCGCACGTCGACTTCATCGGCACCGAAGGCGGGTTCATGTTCTACGACGACCCCAACCGGACGTCGATCTGGAAGGGCATCCTGAGCGCGAACTACCTGGAGAGCAAGGCGGGCGGGAAGCCCTACGTGATCTTCGCGGCCGGGAACCACACGTCCTGGGCGCGCAGCATGCACAGCCCCGAGGAGTCCGAGCTGCTGTTCGCCTCGGCCGTCGCGTGCGGCGCGCAGGTCTGGTACGGCATCCACGGTCCGGCGCCGATGCTCCGGTCCCGCGGCGGCCGCGCCGCCGTCGCCTTCAACGAGTTCCTCGCGGCGAACGAGGCCCAGTACCAGGGCACGCACCGCCGCGCCGAAGCCGCGATCCTCTGGTCCGGCGAGACGCTCGCGAACTTCCCCGAGGACGTCGACGAGAGCGACTTCACGCGCCAGGCGACGGTCGACGCCGCCTACGGCCACGGCCGCTTCACGCAGGAATTCAAGGGCGTCTTCGACGCGCTGTTCCGCGCGCATCTGCAGCTGGCCATCCACGACGACGCCTCGCTGCTCGCGGCGGACCTGTCCGGCGTGAAGCTGCTCGTGCTGCCGAACGCGGCGTGCCTGTCCGACGCGCTCGCGGCGAAGGTCGCGCGCTACGTCGCGGACGGCGGGACGCTGCTCGCGACCGGCGCGACGTCCTTCTACGATACGGACGGGAAGCGGCGCCCGGCGCCCGCCCTCGCCGAGGTCCTCGGCGTGCGCTCGGTCGACGAGGCCCTGACGTACGGCGACGGCTGCGGCTACCTGTCCGTCGTCGACGACGCGCTCCGGGAGGCCGGCGACCTCGCCGAGCTCACGGGCGGGCTGAGCCACGTCTTCCGCTGCACGTTCGCCCCCGACGCGCGGCCGTTCGCCGCGCAGTTCGTCCCCATGGCCGGCTCGTACGACGCGTTCCCGACGGAGCGCTTCGTCGCCGCCGTCGAGCGCCGCCACGGGAAGGGCCGCGTCGTCTACGTCGCGGGCGACCTCGGCGCGACGCTCGCGAACCATGGCCTCGTCGAGCTGAAGCGGCTGCTCGCGCACCTGGGGACGACCGCGTACGTCCCGGAGATCGAGGCCGAGGGCGCATTCGAGAGCTGCGCCGTGCTGCTCCGCGAGCAGCCCGCCGCGCGCCGGCGCCTCGTCCATTTCGTGAACTACACGGGCCAGATGAAGCGCCCGGTCGACCGGACGATCCCGTGCCGCGACGTCGCGGTGACGCTGCGCGGCCTTCCGCCCGTCGCGTCGGTCTCGCTCCTGCGGGCGGGCGGGACGCTGCCGTTCGCGCAGGACCCGGGGAACGGCGACGTCCGCTTCACGGTACCGTCGATCGAGCGCTACGAGGTCGCGTCGGTCCAGCTCGCGTAGACCGGCCGCGGAACGGCCGGGAGGAGGAAGCCATGGGCAAGGCCGGGGACGGAACCGTCCGGTTCGGCATCGTGGGATGCGGCACGATCGCCGGTTTCCACGCGCGCGCCCTCGCCCGCATCCCGGGCGCCGTCCTCGTCGGAGCGGCCGACGCCGTCCCCTCGGCGGCCGAGGCCTTCGCCGCGGCGCACGGCGTGCGCTCCTTCGCCTCGCCCGACGCGCTCTTCGCGTCGCCCGACGTCGACGTCGCCTGCCTGTGCACCCCGAGCGGCCTGCACGCGCCCCTCGGCCTCGCCGCCGCGCGGGCCGGCAAGCACCTCGTCGTCGAGAAGCCGGTCGCCCTCTCGCTCGCCGATGCCGACGCGCTGATCGCCGCCTGCGCCGCCGCGGACCTCCGCCTCGCCGTCATCTCGCAGCTCCGCTTCTCGCCCGCGGTCCGGCAGCTCAAGGCCGCCGTCGACCGCGGCGCCTTCGGCCGCCTCGTCCTGGCCGACCTCGCGATGGAGTACCACCGCTCCCAGGAGTACTATGATCTGGGAGGGTGGCGCGGCACCTGGGCGATGGACGGCGGCGGAGCGCTCATGAACCAGGGCATCCACGGCGTCGACCTGCTCCTGCATCTGTGCGGACCCGTGCGGTCCGTCTCCGCGCGCACGGCGACCCTCGCCCGCCGCATCGAGGTCGAGGACACGGCCGTCGCCGCGTTCGACTTCGCGAACGGCGCGGTCGGGACGCTGCGGGCGGCCACCTCGGTCTGGCCGGGGACGCCGCGCCGGCTCGCGATCCGCGGCGACGCGGGCAGCGCCGTCCTCGAGGAGGACCGGATCGCCCTGTGGGACCTGAAGGAGCCGGACGGCGCTCCCGCGCCCGAGGTCGGGCGCACCGACGTCGGCGCCGCGAACGACCCGGCGGCGATCGGGATCGAAGGGCACGTCCGGCAGCTGTCCGACATGGCCGACGCGGTCCGGGAGGGCCGCGCGCCGCTCGTCGACGGGACCGAGGGCCGCAAGGCGGTCGCCCTCGTCCTCGCCTGCTATCGATCTTCGCAGGAGGCCCGTCCGGTCCTCCTCTGAAGGAATCCTGGCTGCCCTCGCACGGAGGACCCGGCGGGGGAGGGGGTCGATGCCCCCGGGAAGAGCGCAACATGGCAGAGCCGTTCAATCCGTACGAGAACTACCTGGAGGTCATGGAGAAGGCCGCGGGGATGCTGGGGCTGGAACCCAACGACTACGCGGCGCTGACGCAGCCGGAGCGGGAGCTGAAGGTGTCGGTGCCGGTGGAGATGGACGACGGGTCGCTGCGGGTGTTCGAGGGGTACCGGATCCAGCACTCGAGCTCGCGGGGGCCCTGCAAGGGCGGCATCCGGTACCACCAGGACGTGAACCTGGACGAGGTGAAGGCGCTGGCGGCGTGGATGACGTTCAAGTGCGCGGTGGTGAACATCCCGTACGGCGGGGCGAAGGGCGCGGTGAAGGTGGACCCGTCGACGCTGTCGCTGTGCGAGCTGCGGAACCTGACGCGGCGGTACACGGCGATGATCCTGCCGCTGATCGGGCCGGAGAAGGACATCCCGGCGCCGGACGTGGGCACGAATGCGGACGTCATGGGCTGGATCATGGACACGTACTCCATGTTCCAGGGATTCACGACGCCGGGCGTGGTGACGGGCAAGCCGGTGGACATCGGCGGTTCGCTGGGGCGCCGGGAGGCGACGGGGCGCGGGGTCATGTTCGTGGTGCGGGAGTACCTGCACCGGATGGGGATCCCGATGATCGGGACGCGGGTGGCGGTGCAGGGGTTCGGCAACGTGGGCGGGACGGCGGCGCTGCTGCTGCACCACGAGGGCTGCAAGGTGGTCGCGGTGAGCGACGTGTCGGGCGGGCTGCACGACCCGAAGGGGCTGGACGTGGAGGCGATCGCGGCGTACCTGACGCAGCGGGGCCGCCTGCTGAAGGACTACGCCGCGCCGAAGGGCGCGAAGCGGATCACGAACGCGGAGCTGCTGGAGTGCGACTGCGACCTGCTGGTGCCGGCGGCGCTGGAGAACCAGATCACGGCGGAGAACGCGGGGCGGATCAAGGCGCGGATCGTGGTGGAGGGCGCGAACGGCCCGACGACGGCGGAGGCGGACGCGATCCTGGAGCGCCGGGGCGTGAAGGTGGTGCCGGATATCCTGGCGAACGCGGGCGGCGTGGTGGTGTCGTACTTCGAGTGGGTGCAGAACATCCAGTCGCTGATGTGGGACGAGGAAGAGGTCAACCGCACGCTGGAGAAGATCATGATCCGCGCGTTCAACGAGGTGTGGGCGAAGACGGAGAAGCACGGGACGACGATGCGGATGGGGGCGTACATGGTGGCCCTGGAGCGCATCACGAAGGCGAAGAGGATCCGCGGCGTCTTCCCGTAGGGGGAGCGGCGCGGGCGACGGCGACGGCGCCGGCCCGCGCGGGAACGGCAGGAGGAACGGATCATGGCGTACAAGGGAGTGCTCGACGACATCCGCGCGGCGGTCTCGCTGCAGGTGCCGAAGCAGGTGCCGGTCTTCGCGTGCAGCGAGGAGTTCGACGTCCGGATGGCTGGATCGGTCTACGACCGCTACAACCGGGACGCGGCCGAGATGGCCCGGGTGCAGATCGACGTGATCAAGCGGTTCGACTACGACTGGGCCTGGCTGCAGGTCGACGACTGCATCGAATTCGAGCCGCTGGGCGTGGGCGTGAAGGGCGAGGGGAACATCCTGCCCGCCACGTGCGACTACCTGCCCGCGACCTGCGCATCCCTCGACCGCCTCCGCCTGCCCGACCCGCGGAAGGACGGCCGCATGCCGGTCCTCCTCGAGGCGATCCGCCGCATCAAGGCCGAATTCGGCGACACCGTCTGCGTGACGGGCCGCACCGCGGCGCCGTTCTCGTCCGCGACGCTGCTGTTCGGCATCTCCGAGACGATGATGCTCATGTACGACGAACCGGACCTGCTCGCCGACACGGTCCGCTTCTTCACCGAGCTGCAGACGATGTGGGGCCTCGCGCAGATCGAAGCGGGCGCGGACGCTCTCTGGTTCGGCGACTGCAACGCGTCGGGCCACCTCATCTCCGTCGACCAGTACGAGGAGTTCGCCGCGGGCGGCGCGAAGGCGTGCGCGACCGAATACACGAAGGCCGGCGCGTTCTCGTTCATGCACAACAGCGAGCACGACCCTGCGCACCTGAAGGCCCAGGCGGCGACCGGCGTCAGCGCCGTGAGCGTCGGCCCCGGGCTCGACCTCGCCGTCGCGAAGGCCGCGATCGGCGACCGCTGCTGCATCCTCGGCAACGTCGACCCGATCGTCACCCTGCTGCAGGGGTCGGTCGCGGACGTCGAGGCGGCCTCGAAGCGCATCATGGAGATCGGCGCGAAGGGCGGCGGATACCTGTTCAATTCGGGCGAGATGATCCCGCGCGACGTGCCCGAGGCGAACATGAAGGCCATGATCCGCACCGCGCGCCGCTACGGCGGCGGCCGCACGGGCGGCTGACGCGGGGAGACGCGCGATGCGGGACGGCCGGCCGGCGGGAACGGCGCGCCGGGTCCTCGACGCGACGGGACCCGTCCGGGAAGGGATGTGGAGCTACGAGCCCCCGTACCCGCGCTTCCGGATGGGCCCCCTCGGCCCCGTCCCCTGGGCGGGCGCTCCGGTGCGCGTCGAGGTCTTCGAGGGGATGCACTCCCAGACCGGCACCTACCTCGAGACCGCGGCCCACTTCTTCGGCGACGGCGCGGCGCCCTTCGTGGACGACCTGCCCGTCGCCTCGCTCCTGCGCATCCCGGCCGTCGTCCTGCACGTCGAGCGCACCGGGCGCGCCTTCGCGCCGGGCGCGGAGCGCGCCGCGATCGACGCGGACGACCTCGCGCGGGCGGCGGGCGGACGGCCGGTCCCCGAAGGCGCCGCCCTGCTCGTCGCGACGGGCTGGGGGCGCTTCTGGATGCACACACGGTATCTCGACGATTCGCCCTTCCTGCGCGCCTCGGCGATGGACTGGCTGCTCGCGCGCCGTCCGTTCCTCGTAGGCTCCGACTTCGCGCGCTGGGAGAATCTCGAACGACCGGAGGGCTTCTTCCCGGCCTTCTTCGCGTCCGGCGCCCTGATGCTCGCCCCGCTCGCCGCGCTGGAGGACTGGCCGTCCGACCGCGCGCGCCTCACCGCGCTGCCGCTGCGCATCCCGGGGACGAGCGGCGTCCCGTGCCGCGCGGTGCTCGAGGAGGCGGAGGACGCGGGAGGCGGCGCGCCGTGACGACGCGGGACGACATGGTCTACAGCCTGCGTCTGCTCGACGTCGTCCCCGGCGACGTCCTGCTCGTCCACAGCGCGCTGAGCGCGATCGGGCGCGTGGCGGGCGGTGCGGAGGCCGTGGTCGACGCCCTGCTCGAGGCCGTCGGCCCCGGCGGCACGCTCGCGATGTCGACCCTGACCGGCTGGTCCACGCCGTTCGACCCGGACCGCACGCCGTCCGCCGTCGGCGCGGTCTCGGAGGCCTTCCGCCGGCGTCCCGGGGTCCTGCGCAGCCGGCACCCCGTGCATTCCGTCGCCGCCGCGGGCGCCCGCGCGGCCGAGGTCGTCCGCGGCCACGAGGCCTGCGCGACGGGCTGCGGCGAGGGCACGCCCTACGAGACGCTCGTGCGCCTCGGCGGCAAGGTCCTGCTGATCGGCGTCGACATGGACCGGAACACGATGATGCACACGCTCGAGGAGATGGCCCGCGCACGCTATCTCCTGCGGCTCTCCATCCCCGCGCCGACCTACCTCCCGGACGCGCCGGGCGGCTCGTTCACCCTGCGGCGCTTCCCGCCCGGGCACCGCGACTTCCTGTCGCTGACGCCGCGGCTGCGGGAGGAAGGCGCCCTGCTCGAGGGACGCCTCGGGAATGCCGTCGCGAAGGTCCTCGACCTCCCGCGGTTCGTCTCCGTCGGGCTCGCCGCGCTCGCGGAGGACCCGGAGGCGTTCCTGTGCCGCAACCCCCGCTGCGCCTTCTGCACCTGGGCGCGCGCCGCGGCGGCCGGCGGCCCGGCGGACCTCGCGCCGTACCGCGGACGCGGGTGCGCGGACCCGACGTGCGAGATCTGCCGCGTGGAAGGGAACGTGCGCGATGGTTGACCTGTGCGTCGGAACCGGGACCCCGCTCGCGCCGGACCTCTCGCCCGTCCTCTCCGCGGCCCGGGCGCTCGGCGTCGCCCGCGTCGAGCTGCGCGAGGACCTGTCCACGCCCGCGCCCCGCGCCGTCGAGGCGATGCGCCGGCAGCTGATCCTCGCGAACGTCCGCGTCGCGCTGCTCTCGTCGACCGTGCCCGCGGACGGCCCCGGCGGCGTCGACGCCTACCGCACGGTCCTGCGCCAGGCGGCGCTGCTGGGCGCCGACCTCGTGGCGGTCCCCGCCGGCGCGCTCGGCCGGCCGGACGCCGCGGGCGCCGCGGCCG
>CAIXGU010000009.1 GCA_903919045.1 uncultured Eubacteriales bacterium
CGGCGCAGGCTTCGCGGGCGCAGACGGGGCCGGGGCCTCGCCCTCCGGCTTCTTCTTCGGGATGCGCGTCGGGCGCTTCAGGAAGGAGTGCTTCGGCTCCTTCGGCGGCGCCTTCGCCTCCGGTGCGGGCGCGCCCGCGGGACGGCGGCCCGTGTGGACCTCGCCCGCCTGGATGCGCCGGATCACCGGGAGCAGCCGCTGCCCGAATTCCTCGTAGCAGTGCGTGCAGCCCAGCAGGCCGCGGGTCCGGAACTCCTCGAAGCTCGTGCCGCAGTAGGCGCAGCGCTCGCCCGTGAAGGCCGACCCGGGGATCCCCGACATGCCGCCGGCCATCTGGAACAGGTTCAGGCCGCCGCCCCCGAAGGGCTCCGCGCCGAAGAAGCCGGACATCATGTCCCCGGTCTCCCCGAGGTACCCCTGCTCCTTCGCGCACACGGGGCACAGGTCGATCCGGGTGGTCTTCCCGTTCACGTTCTGGGTGATGTGGACCGTGGCCTCCCGCTTCCCGCAGGACGTGCACGCCATCGCCATCGCTCTCGCCTCCTCACGCCACGTACAGGCTCGCCAGCATATGCTTCAGGATGCTCATCCGGACCCGGTCGCGCAGCTCCGGGGGGACCTCCGCGAGCGCCCGGTCGGACAGGGCGGACAGGAACAGGATCCGGGTCGTCCGGTCGAGGGCGCCGTGGTCGGCGAGGTGCTCGACGAGCAGCTGCGCGCCGTGCGACGACAGCCGGTCCCCCGCCGCGGACAGCACGTGCGCCGCATAGGCGTCCGGGCCGCCCTCCGTCACGCGCCGGATGCGGATCCAGCCGCCCCCGCCGCGCCGGCTCTCCACGTAGTACCCCTGGCCGCTCGAGAACCGCGTCGCGATAACGTAGGAGATCTGCGAAGGCACGCAGTGCACGCGCCCGGCGAGCTCGTTCCGCGTCGTCTCGAGCCGCCCGTCGTTCTCCTCGATCATCTGCTTGATCATGCCTTCGATCAGGTCGCTCAGGCTGGGCATGGGGGTCGTCTCCTTGTCTTTGTCTTTCTTTGTCCTTCTAGGGCCATCCTATCACCCCGCCGGCCGCCGCGCAAGGCGCGGGGAGCCGGTCGCGGCGTTCCGTCACGCAGGTGACGCTAGCTTTCCGACGGGGTCCCTTCGGGAATCGCGGCCGGCGCGGGGGCGTCCTCGCGGCGGTTCACGAGGTCGTGGATCCAGCGCTTCGAGAGGAAGCGCGCGAGGCTGGTCACGAGCTTCAGGAGCTCGTCGGAGGTCGCGGCGAGGTACACGGCCCAGAGCGGCCAGTGGAGGACCAGCCCGCCGTAGAGGGCGAGCGGGATCGAGAGCACGTACATCGGCACGGTGTCGAGGAGCATCGCGACGAGCGTGTCGCCGCCGCCGCGCAGGACGCCGACGATCGAGGCGACGGAGAACGACTTGAGGAACAGCGTCGCCGCGCCGAGGGCGACGAGCAGCATCGCGTTGTCGCGGACGGCGCCCGAGACGCCGAAGAGGACCATGGCGAGCGGACGCGCGAGGAAGACGAGCGCGCCGACGGCGAGGCCCGTGATCGGCGCGATGACCATGCTGAGGCCGCCGTAGCGGTACGCCAGGTCGCGGCGGCCCGCGCCGATCTGCTTGCCGACGAGCGCGGCGGTCGCGTTGCCGATGCCGATCGCGAAGACGAAGGCGAGGCGGTCGATCGCCGAGAAGACGCCCAGCGCGTCGGCGACGTCGGTGCCCATGCGCGCGTAGATGGCCGGATACACTGTCGTGCCGAGCACCCAGAAGCCCTCGTTGGCCATCACGGGCAGCGACACGCGCATCGTCTCGAAGAAGAATTCCTTCTTCACGACGAAGACGTCGCGCAGCCGGACGGCGGCCGGCAGGCGGCGGCCGTACACGATCCAGAGCGTGATGCCGAGCTCGACGACGCGGGCGACGAGCGTCGCGGTCGCCGACCCGACGACGCCCATCTTCGGGAAGCCGAGGAGGCCGTGGATCAGGATGTAGTTCAGGGCCGTGTTGAGCCCGAGGGCGACCATTGTCGAGAGGAGCGGGGCGCGCGCGTGTTCGGTGCTGCGCATCGCGCCGTAGAAGAGGAAGGAGATCGCGGTGAGCGGATAGGACGGGGCGATGCGCAGCAGGAACGACGCGCCGAGATCGACGACGGTCGGGTCGTCCGTGAAGATGCGCATGAGGGCCGACGGGAACGCGAGCGTGACGGCCATGAAGGCCAGCGACAGCCCGAGGCTGAGCAGCAGGCCGAGCCCGGCGGCGCGGCGCACGCCCTCGAGGTCCCGCTTGCCCCAGTACTGGGCGACGAAGACCGAGACGCCGCTCGAGACGCCGAACAGGAAGATCGCGAGGACGAAGTAGGAGGAGTTCGCGAGCGAGACGGCGGCGAGCGCGCCGGGTCCGATGCCGCCGACGAAGGCCTGGTCGATCAGGTTGAGGCTCGCGCTGATCAGGGCCTGGACGGTGATCGGGGCGGCGATCGCGACCAGGGACCGGTAGTAGTCCCGGTCCCCGGAGAGGTGTCGGCGGATCCTGTTCGTCGTTTCCATGGCCTGCCCATCTTACCACAAGGCCGGGCGCCTGCGCCCGGGGGCGGGGCGGCCGGTTCGGCTACTGCAGCGGCGCGTCGCCCTCGAGGCGGCGGATCGCGTTGGGCAGCGCGTCGCGGTGCGCGCTCGCGGGCTGGCCGGCGTTGCGGTGGTCGAACATCCGCGTGAAGCCCTCGAGGTCGTCCGCCTCGCGGTCGAGCGCTTCGCCCGTCGCGTGCGCCAGCGCCTGCGCGAAGTGCGCCGCACGCTCGGCCGACAGGTGCTTCGCCGCCCCACGCAGCAGTTCCGCGGCGTGCGGCAGGCAGAAGCCGCCGCAGGCGTGGAAGCGCGTGCGGAACTCCTTCTCCTCGAAGTACTGCCAGAGGATGACGTCGACGTACCGGTCCATGGTGAAGGCGATCCGCCCGCACATCGCGCACGAGGCGGTGCGCGCCTCGAGGCGCGCGGCGGCCTCGAGCAGGGCCTCCTTCCCGGAGCCGCCGCCCTTCGCGGCGTCCCGGACGCGCCGCAGCAGCCCGGCGGGCGCCGGGGCCTGCGCCGCCCGCGCGAGCGCCTCCTTCGCCTCGTCGAACGTCGCGACGGCGTGCGTGTGGTACATCAGGGCGAGGCCGAGCCGGTTCTCGCGGCGGTTGTAGAGCATCGCCGCATGCTCGCGGCAGAACCCCTCGGCGTTCGTCGCCACGCGCACGTCGGGCTCCATGAGCGACGGGCCGAGGTAATAGGCCGTCAGGTCGTCGGAGAGCTTCCGGCGCATCCGGCACAGCGCGCATCCGCCCTCGTGCGCGAAGGCGTCGTTGACCGGGATCGTGTAGATGCGCTCCTTCATGCCGTCCTCCCCGCGTGTCCCGGGGCACCTATGCCGGCCGGGATCCTTCGTCTATTATAGGTCCCGGGGAGGCGCACGTCATGGAGGTCCGCGGATTCCGGCTCGTCGAGCGGCCCGCCCGCACCGCGGGGGGCGCCGTCGGCCTGCCCTCCGTGACCGTGCGCGACGTCGCCGATCTCTCCCCGCGCGGCTTCGACCTCGCGGGCACGCTGACCTGCGGGCAGGCCTTCCGCTGGCGGGCGCTGCCGGACGGCCGCTTCGCCGGCGTCGTCGGCGGCCGGGCGTACGCGGCCTCCCTCGCGCGCGGCGGGCGCGACCTCGTCCTCGACGGCGCGACGGCCGAGGACTTCGCCGGCCCGCTCTTCGACCTCCTCGACCTCGGCCGCGACTACGCCCCGATCCTCGCGGCGTGCGCGACCGACGATTACATGGAGCGGGCCATCGCCCGATGCGGCGGCATCCGCCTGCTCCGCCAGCCCTTCGCCGAGACCGTGTTCTCCTACATCCTGTCGGCGATGAACGGCATCCCGCGGATCATGGGCCTCGTCGAGGCGCTGTCCGCCTCCTACGGCCGCCCCCTGCCCGGCTCCGCGCCGTTCGCGGGCGCCGGGCACGCGACGGCTCCCGACGGGTCGCTCTTCGCCTTCCCGACGACGGACGCCCTCGCGGACGCCGCCGCGCGGTGCCGCGGCCGGCTCGACGCCTGCCGCGCCGACGCGCTGTGCGGGAGCCCGTTCGCGGGCTACCGGTGCCCGCTGCTCCTGCGCGCGGCGCTCGCCCTGCGGGCCGGCGCGGTCCCGGACCCGACTGCGCTCGCCGGGATGACGAAGGAGGCCGCCCGCAGGACGCTGCAGGCGCTGCCCGGCGTCGGGCCGAAGGTCGCGGACTGCACGCTCCTGTCCGCCGGACTGCGCACGGACGTCTGCCCCGTCGACCGCTGGGTCGAGCGGGTGCTCGTGACGCAGTACCTGGGAGGACCGGAGCGGATCGGGACGGTACGCGCGGACGACGTCCGACGCTTCGCGGAGGACCGCTTCGGGGCGTGGGTCGGGATCGCCCAGCTCTGGTTCTTCGCCTATGCGAGGTCCGGCGGGAGCTGACCCTGCAGCGTCGGGCCCCCGACGGGCGGCGGCTGCTGCGGCGGCCCCGGCGGCAGGTGCACGACGCGGCGGGCGCGGACGTCCACCTTCATCACGTTGATCGACGTGTACTTCTCGATGTCCTTCACGATGCGGTTCTGCGCCTCGCGCAGGACCTCCTGGGCGTTGAAGCCGTAGTACAGGGCGAGCTCGGCCTTCAGCTCGGCGCCGTACGCGTCGTTCCCCGCCTCGAAGCCGACCAGCCCGGCGACGCCCTTCACGCGGCGCAGGATCAGCTCGGCCATCGTGCGCAGCGCCTCGTCGGAGATCGTGTACTGCCCGAGGCTCGAGAAGGTCGGCCGGACGACCGTCCGTTCGGTCTCGAGGTGCGGAGGACCGGCGCCGCCGGCGGCGGCCTGCCGTTCGCGCCGACGCAGGAAGCGCGTCAGCGGTTCGGAGAAGTACCCGGAGAACTCGTGCTTGATCTCGAGGCTCGGGACCGGGATCGCATGCTTTCCTTCGCGCTGCCGCGTGCTCACGGCGGTGCGGATCTCGTCCTCGGTGCTGACGTCCTCGATGTGGATGCGCTCCGACACGGGCGGCAGCCAGAGGCTCTCGCAGATCCGGTCGACCATCCCGTCGGACGTGCCGAGGATCATGAGGCTCGCCGGCGCCTGCTCGACGAGCGAGCGGCGCATGACCGACGCGCGGCCCTCCTCGACGAAAAGCGCCTGCCGCACCGATTCGAGGCGCGAGTCGGCGCGCTTGGCGGACAGGCCGGCGACGATGCGGCCGCCGTGGATCAGCAGGCCGTCGTCGATGATGTGGGCGATCCCCTGGGAGCGGGCGACCTTCAGGGCGCGCGTGCTCTTGCCCGTCCCGGACGACCCGATGAAGCCGACGGTCCGGATCAGGGCGAGCGCCTCGCGCATCGCCTTCTCCTCGTCGGCGGACAGGCTCAGGGCGGGTGCGCGCGCGACGCCCGCAATGCGCCCGATCGTGTCGCGGACGCCGAGGACCCGGCGCTCGCGCTCCGGTCCCTTCTCCTTCTCCCTGTCCTTGCCGGATTCCTTCATCCGAGACTCCCGCCGCCTCTATGGGCGCGCGTCAGGACTCCCAGTTGTGATAGACCTCCTGGACGTCGTCGTGCTCCTCGAGATGCTCGATCAGCTTCTCCAGCTTCTCGACCGTCTCGGCGTCCGTGACCTTCGTCCAGGTGACCGGGACCATCCGGACCGACCCGTCGAGGAAGGCATAGCCCTTCTTCTCGAGCGCCGCCTTGACCGCGTAGTAGTCCGCGGGCGCCGTCTCGATCGAATAGCCCTCCTCCTCCGCCGCGAAGTCCTCCGCGCCGGCATCCAGCGCGTCCGCCATCACGGCGTCCTCGTCCTCGCGTCCCTCGCGGTCGACGAGCAGCACGCCCTTCTCCTGGAAGAGGAAGGAGACGCAGCCGTTCGTCCCGAGGTTGCCGCCGTACTTGTCGAACGTGTGGCGGAGGTCGCCCGCGGTGCGGTTGCGGTTGTCAGTCGCGGTCTTCACGACCACGGCGACGCCGCCCGGCCCGTATCCCTCGTAGGAGATCTCCTCGTAGTTCTCGCCGCCCTCGGCGCCCGCCGCCTTCTTGATGCTGCGCCAGATGTTGTCGTTGGGCATGTTGGCGGCCTTCGCCTTGGCGATCACGTCCTTGAGCTTGGTGTTCGCCTCGGGGTCGGCGCCGCCGCTCTTCACGGCGACCGCCAGCTCGCGGCCGATCTTCGTGAAGAGGCTGCCCCTCACGGCGTCCGCGGCGCCCTTGCGGCGTCGGATGTTCGCCCATTTGCTGTGTCCGGACATCGATTCCTCCTTGTCGGGGGGGATTTGCCTATCCATTCTACCTTCCCGGGCCGTGCCGCCACAAGGGGCGGACGAGGTCCGCGGGGAGGCGGCCGCGGCGGACGCGGGAGCCGCTAGGGCCGAGCGGGCGGAACGGGCGGCGCGGGCGGCGCGAAGAGCCGGACGGGCGCGCCCGCTGCGTCGAGGACGGCCGGCGCGGCGCCGAGCGGTTCGAGCAGCGCGGCGCCTGCGGTCCAGTCCGCGAGCTGCCGTCGGAAAGCGTCCTCCGCGTCGGCGCGGACGAGCGCCGTGAACTCCGCGTCGATGCCGCAGGCGAGGTCGAGCAGGGCTGCGCCGGACCCCCGCATCCCGCGCTGCACGCGCTCGAGGTCGGCGTACGGTACGGTCGCGCGGAAGCGCGCGCACGGCGCCACGTCGATCGTCCCGGCCGCCTCGAGGACCGCGGATGCCGCCTGGCCGTAGGCGCGCACGAGCCCGCCCGTCCCGAGCGGCGTGCCGCCGTAATAGCGGACGACGACGACGCAGGCGTCCTCGAGGCCGCGATGCGTCAGGGCCTCCAGCACGGGCAGGCCCGCCGTGCCCGACGGCTCGCCGTCGTCGGAATGCTTCTGCAGGCGGCGTTCGCCGCCGAGGACGTACGCCGGGACGTGGTGGGTCGCGTCCGGGTATGCGGTCCGGACGCCCGCCAGGAACTCCGCCGCCTGGATCTCGTCGGCGACGGGGGCGCAGGCCGCGTGGAACACGGAGCGCCGCTCCTCGAGTCGGACCCGCGCCGCGCCGGCGACGGTCCGGTAGGGACCTCTCATGGGGGCGGGCGCTCCTTTACGGGATCAGACGCACTCCTTGAACTTCTGGTAGGAGAGCATCAGCAGGGACTTGTCCTGGCTGTACGTGATCCGCTCGAGCGCCTCGTCGATCGTCAGGAACGCGCCCTCGACGAATTCCTGGTCGGGGTTCGGGACGACCTCCTCGGCGTCGGATTTCATGATGTACCACGTGATTTTGTTGCAGACCGGACGCTGCCGGGAGACCGAGAAGAACTCGTAGTTGGTCCGTCCGGCGGTGGCCACGATGCGGGCGCGGACGCCGGCCTCGGCGTTCACGCGGGAGACCGCCACGTCGTCCGGATAGTCCCCGTTGCGGATGACCCCCTTCGGGAACACCCATTCGCCCTTCTCGTTCTTGAGGACCAGGACCCGGTCGCCATGGAAGACGACGCCGCCGGCGCAGTTCCGAACCAGCATGGAACTCCTCCTCTCGCGGGGGGCCGCCGCCCTTCCCGCCCTGTGCTTCCATTATACATGAAACCTTGGCGTCCCCTCCTCCTCCGGCGCCGCGGGAACTCCTCCGGCGCCGCGCGCGGCGCCCTCCGCGGAGCCTCCCGCGGACCCGGGCCGTCCGGCGAGGGTTGAGCCGGGGCGCGATTTCCGTTAGGATGGCGTTGATGCGCGGAGCCGGGCCGGTTCCGCGAAGGAGGCTTCCATGGATTCATCTCTGCGGCGCGCCGGATCCCGGGGCGGTCGCCGGCGCTCCCCCTTCCTCGTGGTCCTGCTCTGCGTCGCCGTCGTCGCCGGCCTGGGAGGCTTCTCCCTCGGGTACTTCGACCTGGCCCCGACGCCCGGACCGACGGGCACGCCCGCGCCCACCGCGACGCCGACCCTCGACCCCGACCAGCCCACCCCGACGCCTAAGCCGACGGCGACCCCGACGGTCGAGCCGACCCCGACCCCCGGCACCTACCCGACGCCGGACTTCTCGCAGAACCTCTCGGATCCGGCGGCGTTCTTCGGACCGCTGCCGACGGTCTCCGACCCGAAGCCCGCGCCGCACGTCAAGGTCCGCGCGCTCTACGTCGCCGGCGGCGTGAACATGTCGGCGAACCTCTCCCTGATCGAGAAGTCCGAGGACCTGAACACCGTCGTGGTCGACCTCAAGGAGTCCGACGGCGTCTACTTCGAGACGCAGAACGCGCTCGCGAAGGAGATCAAGGCCGTGAAGGGCGGACTGACGCTGAAGTCGTTCGCCGCGAACTGCCACGCGCGGGGCGTCCGGGTGATCGGCCGCATCGTCGTCTTCAAGGACCCGATCCTCGCGGCGGCGCGTCCCGACTGGTGCCTCAAGGATCAGTCCGGGAACGTGCTGAAGTTCACGAACGAGGGCGGGAACCCCTTCGTCAGCCCCTACCGCCAGGAGGTCTGGGACTACAACATCGCCCTCGCCCAGGAGGCGATCGGCCTCGGCGTCGATGAGATCCAGTTCGACTACATCCGCTTCCCGACCGGTCCCACGAAGTCCGGCGCCGCCGTGTACGTCGGCCCGTCGGGGATGGTCCCGACCCGCATCCAAGCGATCAACCGCTTCCTGGCGAAGGCGCGCATCCTGATCCAGGACAAGTACGGCGTGCCGTTCGGCGGGGACGTGTTCGGCATCATCCTGTCGAGCAAGACGGACAGCAAGAACCTCGGACAGGACTGGGCGACGATCGGCGTCGTGCCGGGGCTCGACAACCTCTGCCCGATGATCTACCCCTCGCACTACGCGAACAGCTCGACGACGCACTACTCCGGCAACGGGACGGGCACGTACCTGAACGGCACGCTCTACAAGAAGCCCGACCTCGAGCCGTACGGCGTCATGTACAACGCCCTGCTCCTCGGCAAGCCCGCGACGCAGCAGGCGGGCTTCTCGGCCGTGCGACCGTACCTGCAGGCCTTCACGGCGAGCTACCTGCCCTCCGGGTACTACCAGGACTACAAGGCGGAGCAGGTCGCGGCGCAGATCAAGGCGATCCGCGACGCCGGCTTCGACGAGTACATCTGCTGGAACTCGAAGGGGATCTACCCCGCCTCCGCCTTCCAATAGGCGCCGCGTTCGCCTGGCAACGGAGAAGGCCCTGCGGAGGAGGATGCCGCAGGGCCTTCTTGTGTCGGGGGATGGGGCGCCCCGCCCGCTGCCAGACGAGCGGGGGCCCCGGGGGTGGCTTCTCAGGGGGCGAGGATCCGATCCTTCATCTTCCGGTAGGTCTCGTCGTCGACTTCGCCCTTCGCGTAGCGCTCGTTCAGGATGCGCAGGGCGCTCTCGGCGCCGGGCGGCGGGGGCGGAGGCGGGGGCGCGCCGGCCCCCTGGGGACCGGGTCCCGGCTTCCTGGGCCGGAGGGCGCGGACGATCAGGACCACGGCCAGCGCGATCAGCGCCAGGACGAACAGGACCTCGAGTCCGAATCTCACGTACATGATCCAGCCGAGGTTCCGCACCTCGCGGATTCCGTCCAGGTATCTCAGCATGAACATCGGAGCGACCTTCTTTCCGTGGGGTCGGGATCCTTCCCGTGTCCTCCACGACCTGAGCATACCAGCGGATGGTGTCGGAAATCCGCAGGCCCTGTGAAGAAACGGTGAACGAACGGGAGGGACGCGGAAACCGCGCCCCTCCCGTGCCGTCGTGCGTCCGCGGCGCCGCTCAGCGCGGGCGCAGGCGCTCCTGGCCGCCCATCCACTTCCGCAGGACCTCGGGGATGACGACGCTGCCGTCGGCCTGCTGGAACTGCTCGACGATCGCCGGGAGGATCCGGCTCGTGGCGAGGCCGGACGCGTTGAGCGTATGCAGGAATTCGGGCTTGCCCGTCTCCCTGCGGCGGAAGCGCAGGGATCCGCGGCGCGCCTGGTAGTCGCCGGCGTTGGAGGCCGAGCTGACCTCCTTGTAGTCATCCATAGACGGAATCCAGACCTCGATGTCGTAGGTCTTGCGCATCGCGTCGCTGCAGTCGCCGGCGGCGAGCTTGCTGACGCGGTGGTGCAGCCCGAGCCCCTGCATCAGGCGCTCGGCCTTGCCGACGAGCTCCTCGAGGGCGGCGTCGGAGTCCTCGGGGCGCGTGTACTGGAACATCTCGATCTTGTTGAACTGGTGCCCGCGGACCATCCCGCGCTCCTCGGCGCGGTAGCTCCCGGCCTCCTTGCGGTAGCAGGGCGTGTACGCGAAGTACCGGAGGGGCAGCAAAATCTCGTCGAGGATCTCGTCGCGGTGCAGGTTCACGAGCGCGGTCTCGGCGGTCGGGAGGATGAACCGGAGCGCGCCGCCCTCGGCGTCCTCGCCGCGCAGCTGGAACACGTCGTCCTTGAACTTCGGGAACTGGCCGGCCGTGTAGCCGCAGGCCTCGGTGAGGATGTGCGGCGGCAGCAGGAACTCGTATCCGTCCTTCAGGTGCTCCTCCATGAAGTAGCTGAGGAGCGCCCACTCGATGCGGGCGCCGTCGCCCCGGTAGATCCAGAAGCCGCTGCCGCCGAGCTTGGCCCCGCGGGCGTAGTCGATGATCCCGAGGGACTCGACGAGATCGACGTGGTGCTTCGGAGCGAACCCGAACGCGGGCTTCTCCCCCCAGCTCCGGACCACGCGGTTGTTCTCCTTGCCGCCGGCGACGACGTCGTCCGCGGGCAGGTTCGGCAGCCGGTCGAGGAAGTCCTTCTGCTCGGTGTCCATCCGCGCGACCGCGGCGTCCTTCTCGGCGATTCCGTCGGACAGGCGCTTCATCGCCGCCAGGGTCTCCGTCACGTCCTGCCCGGCCTTCTTCCGCTTCGGGATCTCCGCGGAGACGCGGTTCTTCTCCGCCTTGAGGCTCTCGACCTCGAAGATCGCCTCGCGGCGGAGGCGGTCCTTCTCGAGGAACGGGCCGAAGTCGACGGCGTGCCCCTTGCGGGCGAGCGCCTCCGTGACATAGGCGGTCTGCGTGCGGATCAGCTGGAGGTCGAGCATGCGGGTCTCCTTCCTCGTTCGAGGCGCGGCGGCGGGACGACGGTCGGGACGGGCCGGGCGGCGGTCGGGCGGGGTCAGCCGAGCGGCAGGGCCAGGAGCCCGGCGAACCAGCCGGCGACGGCCTGCACGACGGCCTGCAGGATCAGGACGAGGACGCCCGCGCCGGCCGTGCGTCCGTCGCGCGGGCTCTCGGAGACGGCCCGGCAGGCGAAGAGCGCGAGGAGGACCGCGGCGTAGCGGAGCGGTTCGGCGACCACGTAGCCGTAATAGTTCAGGACCATCGCGGCGGTCCCGATGGGATTCAGCAGCTGCAGGGCGACTGCGACCGGAATGTAGACCGTGAGCGCGACGGCGTAGGGAATCGAGGCGGCGCCGTAGGCGGCGAGCGCGCGACCGGACGACGAGGGACGGCCGGAGGGGCCCTTCCGGGCGACCGCCGCGAAGACCGGCACGGCGACGAAGAAGGCGAGCAGGGTCGGCACCGGGGCGAGCGCGCCGCGGGCGAGCGCCGGCAGAATGGCCTGGATGCCCTGGTTGTCCCGGAACATCGCGGTCAGGTCGGCGAGGAACGAGGACAGGAACATCGCGAGGACGATCCACAGGAGCGCGAGCCAGGCGTAGCGCAGCTTCCGGTCGACCCAGACGTCGCGCAGCGCGGCCGCGGGATCGGACAGGAAGTCCTTCGCGAAGGACGTGCGCGGGGCGGCGGGAGCGGCAGCGGGGGCTTCGGCGGCGGTCGGGGCGGCGGCCGCAGGGGACGCGGGGGCTTCCGGCGCGGAGGGCGCCGGGGCGGCGGCCTTCGCGCAATCGTCGCAGAGGGGACCCGGATCGGCCGGCTTTCCGCAGTTCGAGCAGAACGGCATGGCGTTCGCCTCCTTCAGCGACCGAGGCGGGCGCGGAGCGGCCGTCCCGTCGGTCGAACCCAGTATATCACGGCCCCTGCCGGCCCTCGGCGAGGAAGACATCGGGGTTCAGGCCGTCGAGGCCCGGCGCGACGAAGCGCCCGTCCTTCCGGATCATCCTGCCGTCGAAGAGGATCTCGCCGCCGCCGTGCTCGGGGCGCTGGATGCAGACGAGGTCCCAATGGATGCTCGAGCGGTTGCCGTTGAAGGCGCGCTCGTAGGCGGCGCCGGGCGTGAGGTGGAACGAGCCGGCGATCTTCTCGTCGAACAGCGTGCTGCCGAACGGCTCCAGGATGAGCGGGTTCGTGCCGAACGAGAACTCGCCGACGTACCGCGCGCCCTCGTCGGCGTCGAGGATGCGGCGGAACGTCTCGGCGTCGCCGGTGCACGACGCGTCGACGATGCGGCCCTTCTCGAACCGGAACTCCACGTCGGAGAAATCGCGGCCCCAGTAGTTCGACGGCACGTTGTAGGCGACCGTGCCCTCGACGGAATCGCGCACGGGCGCGGTATAGACCTCGCCGTCCGGCAGGTTCCGCAGGCCGTGGCTGCAGACGACGGGGATGCCCTTCACCGAGAACGACAGGTCGGTCCCGGGTCCGCGCACCTCGACGCGGTCGGCGGCCTCGAGGTAGGCGGCGAGCTTCTTCTCGGCCTCGTGGAGCCGCGCGTAGTCGATCGTGCAGACGTCCATCGCGTAATCGAAGAAGCGGTCGAAGCTCATCCCGGCCTTCTGCGCCTGGCCGCGCGTCGGCCAGTAGAAGAGCAGCCAGCGCCGCGCGTTGATGATGATGTCCTGCACCTCGCGCATCCCCGCGGCCAGCATCCGCGTCTTCGCGGGGTCGACGTCGGCGAGCTCGCGGTCGTTCTCGGGCGCCCGGATGGCCAGGTTCGCGGAGAGGTCCTCCCAGCGGCGCTTCTCCCAGGCCGCGCTCGCGGCGAGGAACGCTTCCGACTTCCCGCCGTCCTGCGGGTCGAGACGGTCGGCCGCAAGACGCCGGAGCTCCTCGTCCTCGAGCTTCACCGAGGCGAACGCCCCGATCCGAGCGGCCTCCTCGAGCAGCGCCTTCACGAGCGGCTTCGCCGCGGCCGCGGCGTCGATCTGGAAATAGGCGCCCGGCTTCACGTCGAGGGAATGGGTCAGCATCAGGCGGGCGAGGCGGTCCAGTCGTGCGTCCTTCATGTCGTTCCTTCCTCCTTGGCGGGGGTTCCCATGACCCAGGTCCCGGTCTCCGCGAAGCCGATGCGGCGGTAGATCGCACCGGCGGCCGGGTTGTCGTAGAACAGGCACAGGCGCTTGCGACCGCCCGAGAGCACGTCGCGGCACAGGCCCGCGACCAGGTGCGTGGCGAGGCCCTGCCGTCGGAAGGCGGGGTCGGTCGCGACGCCGACGACCATGGCGGATTCCGTGTTCTCGGCGGTGGTCGCGGCGGCGGCCACGATGCGCCCTTCGCGGCGGACGAAGCAATAGCGGCCCTTCTCCTCGGAGATCGTGCGGGCCATCGACGCGCGCTCGGCGTCGCGCCGGTTCCGCGTGCCGAACTCGTCGATGCGGCAGTACAGGTCGACGAGCTCCTCCACGTCCTCCAGCGTGGCGCGCGCCACGTCGTCGGCGACGTGCGGCCCGCCCGGGTCGCGCACCGCCTCGAGGCGCGACAGGAAGGTCTCGCGGAAGCGGAAGCCCGTCGGCAGGCCCGGCTTGAGGCGCTCGATCACCTCGCGCTTCCCCGAGACGGAGTTCTCCGGCTGCTTGCGGATCGTCCGCAGCAGCGGCTCCGGATCGAAGTCGGCGTACCGGCTGTAGGGGATGAAGTGGTCGTTGTAGCGGAGCAGGACGGAATCGACGCGGCCGTCGCGCTCGTACGCGAAGAGGTCCTGGAACGGCCGGTCGAAGCCGTACCCCTCGAGGTCCCCGAGGAGGAAGAGATTGACGTCGGGCTCGTCCGAGAGGTAGTCCACGAGCCAGCCGCGGTCGGCCTCCCCGAGTCGCCGCAGGTCGTGCGCGCGGAAGAAGGCCTCGGCGGCGTCGACGGCGTCGCGCACCCGGAAGAGGCGCGCGTCCGCGAGGCCGACCTTCCCGTGCGCGACCCGGTCCGTCGCGTCGAAGGCGGCGACGGCTTCCGGAAAATCGTCGCTGTCCATCTTCATCTCCGGGAACACCGCCCAGCGGTGGCCTCCTTCGACCTCCGGATCGAGGACCGGGCCGCCCTGTTCGGTCCAGCCGCGGCATCCGGAGCGGGTCTCGGCGTAGTGGATCTCCGTGCAGCGGTCATAGCCGACGCCGAGGAGCAGGCAACGGGCGTCCTCGTGGTAGAGGGCGGCGCAGGGCGTCCCTTCGCCGAACCCGAACGCCAGCGGCTGGTCGAAGACGAGGCGGTCCGCCCTCGGCCCGAGCGCCGCGAACGAGACGTGGGGGTGGTTGCCGCGCCGGATCCCGGGCCAGGTGCGGAAGGCCTCCGCGACGGCGCCGATCCCGCGCGTGGGCGTGACCGCGGGGTCGTAGCCCGGCATTTCGCGGCGGATCTCGTCCCACCATGCGCGCGGGACCGGCGGGTGCCGCCAGTGAGAGGGCTCGGTGGCGCCGCCGGTCTGCGAGGGCATGACGAGCGTGCCCTCCAGCCCGACGGCCGCGAGCAGCCCCTGGACGACGGCCTGGGCGCCGCCGCAGACCCAGCCCATCCGGCTCATCGCGACGTGCGCGACGACCGTGTCGCCCCGCCGGATCCCGAGCCGTGCGAGGTCGTCGGCGATCCGGCGCGCCGTGACGAGCGCACCGCGCGCGACGGCGTCGCCTTCGTTCCCGGACTTCTCCGGCGTCGTCGCGAGGCCCGGTCCCTGCAGGCCGCCCTCGGCGGGCGCGAGCGCCTTCTCGTACCAGCGCGCGAACAGGCGGTCGCGGCGGTAGCCGGCGGCGCGGTAGAGTGCGGACGCGGCGCGGTTCGCGGTCGCGACGGTCAGCGTGAGCGAGCGGGCGCCGCGGCTCCGGGCGATCCCTTCGGCGGCGGCGAGCGCCGCGCGGCCGAGGCCCTTCCCGCGGAAGTCCGGAAGGAGTCCGATCGCGTCGAGATGCGCCTCCGAACCGGGCGGAAGGACGGAGGCGGGCGGGAACGCGAGCAGGCACACGCCGGCCGTCCGGCCGCCCGTTCGAAGCAGGAAGGCCGTCCGCCCGCCTTCGCTCCGCCATTCCCGGGCCTCCTCGAGCGGCATCGCCCCGGCGTTCGGGGTCTCGGCGAAGGCGAGGTCGTGCACGCGCACGAACTCCGCTTCGTCGGCTTCGGACAGCGGCTCCAGGACCAGCGCGGCCTCGGCGGGCGCAGCTGGGGACGCGGCGTCGCAGGGCGCTGCGCCCTCCCCTGCCTCGCCCGCTTCCGGCAGCTCCTTGCGCAGGAACTCCATGTCGTACGCGAAGCTCCAGCCGGCCGGAGTCTCCGAAGGCGGCAGGAGGTGCTCGCCGACGGCCCGGAAGCCGGCCTTGAGGACGCGGGCGCCCGCCGCTCGGGCCGCTTCCTCGCCCAGCGCGAGAAGCGCGGCGGTCTCCTCCGGCTTCCCGGAGAGCGCGGCCAGGTAGGCGATCCCGGTGCGCGCGACTTCCGCGAGGATCAGGGTCGCCGACCCGCCGGTCGGCAGCGCGAGGGTCCGTGGGTTCATGGGGCGGCTCCTTCCTGGAGGCCTTCCTCGAACGCGTCGAGGAAGGCCGCGGGGTGCGATTGCATCGGGAGGTGTCCCGCGCCCGCGATGCGGTGCAGCGGGACGCCGAACGTCTCCGCCAGGGACTCTCCGCTGGAGATCGGGATCCAGGCGTCCTCCGTGCCCCAGATCAGGGCGACGCGGACTCCGGTCGCGCGGAGGCGCTCTTCGAGGTCGGGCGGGACGCCGCCCGCGCCGCTCCGCGCGATCGCGAGCAGGGCGCGCGCCGTGCCGGGCACCCGCAGCGGCGCCGCGTAGGACGCGAGCTCCTCGTCCGTGGGCGCGCGGCCCATCGCGGAAGCCAGCATCCCGCGCACGCTCCCGGGGAAGCGCAGCAGCAGGTCGAGGACGTCCGCTGCGGCGCGGCCGGCCGGCGGGAACGACAGCGCGGTACCCAAGCCGCCCTGTGCGCCGGGCTTCCCGGACTCCGCCGCGTGCACCGCGCCGTCGACGAGCACGACGCGCTCGATCCGCTCCGCCTCCTGCAGGGCCATCCGCGAGACGATCGTCCCGCCCATCGAGTGCCCGGCGAGGATCCACGGGCCGTCGAAGACCGCTTGTTGGGCCGCGAGGATCTCCGTCAGGCGCCAGAGCGTCGCCGCGTTGCGGGCGTGCGAGTAGGTCGCCGCGTCGATCCGCTTGTCGCTGTACCCGAAGCCGGGCACGTCGGCCGCCGCGACGGCGAAGCCCGCCTCCGCGAGGGCCGGGGCGACGGCGTCCCAGTTCGCGCCGGACCCGCCGAAGCCGTGCACCAGCAGGATGCGTCCGCGGAGGGCCATCGAATAAAGCGTGCCGTCCGGCCCGCGGGTCTCCGGGAGATAGGTGCGCACGTAGACCGCTGTCCCGTCGACGTCGACGAGGCGCCCCCCGTCCGCCAGCGCGCCCGCCTTCTCCGGCGTGTACGCGGAGAGCGGGTACGCGTACGGCAGGACGAGCAGCGCGGCGAGCACGCCCGCGACCCAGGCGAGGATCCGCAGCCCCTTTCCCTTCCGCTTCATCCGGTCCTCCCTCCCCCGCGCAGCCGCGCGGCGTCCAGGATGCGGACGCTCGAGCGGTGGAACGCGATCAGCCCCTCGTCGCGCATGCGGCCGAGCTCGCGGGACATCGACGGCCGCGACACGTGCAGGTAGTCGGCGAGCGCGTCGCGGTTCATCGGCAGGTCGAACGTGGCGCGCCCGGCCCGCCGCTGGGCCTCGAGCAGGTACGCCGCGAGCTTCTCGCGCATGCCGCGGAGCAGCAGGTACTCGACCTTGCGGTTCAGGCCCAGCGCCTTCTCGGACACGATGCGCAGGAAGTTCGCGGTCATCTCCCGGTGCTGCGCGAGGCACGGCTGGGCGCAGGGCTCGACCACGAACCGCGTCGGCAGCAGGATGACCTGCGCGTCGGACGTCGCCTCGACGGTCGCGGGCCATTCCGCCCCTCCGGCGAATGCGGACATCTCGCCGAACAGATCGCCGGGCGAAAGGACGCCGAGCACGGAGCGCGCGCCGGACGAGCTGGTCCGCACGACCTGCGCGGCGCCCTCGATCAGCACGCCGACCCCGTCCTGCGGCTCGCCCCCGACGCACAGCGTCCCGCCCCGGCGCGCAGCGAGGGTCCGCGGGCGGGCGCACGCGAGCAGCGCATCGACCGACGCGGGGGCGAGGCCCTCGAAGAGCGGGCAGCGGTAGAGGGCTTCGGGGTAGGTCCGGCGCACGGAAGCTCCTCCTGGCGGCAGCGGGTGTTCGTAGCCGGGGCTACGTACTGGATGGCCCGATTGTAGTACACTCGGCGGCGGAAGACAAGGAGACCCCCATGAAGCGCAACATCATCACCATCGACGAGGACAAGTGCAACGGCTGCGGCGTCTGCATCACGGCCTGCCATGAAGGCGCGCTCGCGCTCATCGACGGCAAGGCGCGCCTGGTCTCGGAATCCTACTGCGACGGCCTCGGCGCCTGCCTGCCGGAGTGCCCCGCGGGTGCGATCGGGATCGTGGAGCGCGAAGCCGACGACTTCGACGAGGAGGCCGTGAAGAAGCACCTCGCGAAGGACGGCGGAGCGGACGGGAAGCCGGGCCATCCCGGTCACGGCGGCCACGGGCATCACGGCCACCACGGTCACCATGCCGACCGCGGCCTGCGCGGCGCGATCCTCGAGGACCTGCCCTGCGGCTGCCCCGGATCCCAGGCGAAGACGCTCTCCCGCGCCGCCGCGTCACCCGCCCACGCCCCCGCTGCGCCCGCGGCGGCCGCCGAAGCGCCGGTCTCGCAGCTGCAGCAGTGGCCCGTGCAGATCAAGCTCGTCCCGCCGACCGCCCCCTACCTGCGCCGCGCGCACCTGCTCATCGCCGCGGACTGCGTGGCCTACGCCCGCGCCAGCATCCACGAGGAGTTCATCAAGGGCCGCATCACCCTGATCGGCTGTCCGAAGCTCGACGAGGGCGACTACTCCGACAAGCTCGCCGCGATCCTGTCGGCGAACGACGTGAAGAGCGTCACGGTCCTGCGGATGGAGGTCCCGTGCTGCGGCGGCATCGTCCAGGCGGTGAAGTCGGCGATGCAGAAGAGCGGCACGCTGGTACCGTGGAGCGTGGTGACCGTCGGGACCGACGGGAGTATACTGGACTAGGCCGCGAAGCGGCCGGAGAGGCCGGAGCACGGCCCGGGAGGAGATCGGCATGGTCGAGCGCAACCACCCCTTCACGCGGACCGACGCGAAGACGATCGAGCGGCTGATCGAGGACGACCACGTCGGCATCAACCACATGGTCCTCGGGAAGGGCGATGCGCTCCCCGAGCACTTCGCGAACTCGAACGTCTACATGATCGTCGTGCGCGGCGCGGTGCAGCTCGTCCTCGACGACCACGAGGCGAAGTCGTATCCCGCGGGCTCGATCCTGTCCATTCCCTTCCGTACCAAGATGAACGTCTCGAACGTCGGCGACGCCGTGCTCGAGTTCTTCGTGGTCAAGGCCCCCAGCCCCCGCTCCATGCAGGGGATGTAGACCAGCGGCCTGACCCGCTGCGGCACGTTCGACGCGGCTCCTGCGAGGCGGGTCCGAGCAGGAGGAGAGCGTCGCATGCGGCGCAATACGCGCCGCGATGGTTCGGGACGCCCCTCGCCCGCAGTTCCTACGGCGCGTGCCGCTGCGGCGGACGACCCTCCGGTCGTCCATCCATCCATCTGCGGTTACGGGGTGCGGCGTGCGCGATGTTACGCCGTACCCCGTTTTCCATGCGGTATCCTTCGGAATGTAGCCACAAGGACCCTTCCTGTCCCTGAATGCACGCTACGGAGGAATCGTCGATGAAGAAGACCTTCTTTCAGATCGCCGTCCTGCTGCTGCTGATCGCCGCCGTCCCGTTCGCCTACGTCATCGCGGCGCCGAACACCCACATGGGGCAGCTGCTCCGTTCCAATGGACTCTATCAGGGGCTCGAGGGCGGCAACGGTTCCGGCGAGGACACGCTCGAGGACCTGGCCTCCCCGACCGACGCCGCTCCCACCGGCGACCCGGCGGCCGACGTCACCGGCGGCGCGACGCCCGAACCCACCTTCGATCCGAACGCGCCCGACGTCACCGGCGGCGCGACTTCCGAAGCCACGTTCGACCCGAACGCGCCCGACGTCACCGGCGGCGCGACCTCCGGCGGCGCCCAGGGCGAGGACGTCGACGACGACGAGGACGAGGACGAAACCTACGAGGAGCACGACGAAGACGGACCCGAGGACGAGGAGCACGAGATCGAGGACGACGACTGACCGTACCTCCGACGCACGCCAACGCGAAGGGCTCCCGGGCGACCGGGAGCCCTTCGTCGTCCGCCGCAACGGCACGCGCCGTAGGAGCTGCAGGTCGCCGGGCGTCCCGCATTCCAACGGCGCGTAACGGGAAATGCCGTAGGAGCTGCGGCTGACAGGGAGCGCCCGGATCGCCAACGTCCCGTACTGCACTACAACGACGCTCCCCTCCTGCTCGGACCCACCTCGCAGGAGCCGCGTCGAACGGGACGTAGTCGATCCGGTCGCCGGGCATCAATTTCCGCAGGAAAAACCGCACGATGCGCCCGTTTCCCTTCATCCGTTGTCCTTATAATGGAGTCCGGATGGACCCGGCCCCTGCATGGATGCGGGTCGGCTCCGCAGGAGGACGCGATGGAAGGGTTCGCATGGGAAGGCAACGGGCGGCCGATGACCGACGCCGCGCTGGACGCGGCGCTGCGGCAGGCGGTCGAAGGGCGCACGCTCCGCAAGGCGCTGCTGCTCCCGCCGGACATGACGCGGCTGCATTCGTACGCCGGCGTCATCGCATCGAAGCTCTACGCGATGCTCAAGGACCGCTGCCACGTGGACGTGATGCCCGCGCTCGGCACGCATGACGCGATGTCCCGCGAGGAATGCGCGCACTTCTTCCCCGGCATCCCCTACGAGGCGATCCTCCCCCACCGCTGGCGCACCGACATCGTGAGGATCGGCACCGTGCCCGCGGACTTCGTGAAGGAGGTCTCCGAGGGCCTCATCGACTACGCCATCGACGTCGAGGTCAACGAGCGGATCATGGACCCGACGTACGACTGGATCGTGTCGATCGGGCAGGTCGTGCCGCATGAAGTCGTCGGGATGGCCAACTACAGCAAGAACGTATTCGTCGGCTGCGGCGGCAAGACGATCATCAACCGGACGCACTTCCTCGGCGCCGTCTACGGCATGGAGCGCCTCATGGGCAAGGACCATTCGCCCGTGCGCAAGGTGCTCGACTAAGCCGAGCGGGCGTTCCTCTCCGACCGCCCGCTGGACTACATCCTCACCGTGACGACGGCGCCCGAGGGGGCCGCCGTCCTCGAGGGGCTGTACATCGGCCGCGAGCGCGCGCTGTTCGAGAAGGCCGTGGCCCTCAGCCAGAAGCGCAACCTGATCTTCCTCGACCGCGCCCCGAAGAAGGTCGTGGTGAACCTCGACGAGCGGGAGTTCAAGAGCACCTGGATCGGGAACAAGGCCGTGTACCGGACGCGGATGGCCATCGCCGACGGCGGCGAGCTGGTCATCCTCGCGCCCGGGGTGCGCAAGTTCGGCGAGGATCCGGCCATCGACGCGCTCATCCGCAAGTACGGCTACGTCGGCAAGCTCGGCGTGCTCGCCGCGTACCGCGGGAACCAGGACCTGAAGGACAACCTGTCGGCCGCGGCGCACTTGATCCACGGCTCGTCCGACGGCCGCTTCGGCATCACGTACGCGGTCGAGCACCTGACCCGGGCGGAGGTCGAAGGCGTGGGCTTCCGCTACGCCGCCCTGTCCGAGGTCCGGAAGCGCTATGACCCCGCGCGCCTCGCGGAGGGCTGGAACGTCCTCCCCGACGGCGAGGAGATCTTCTACATCGGCAACCCCGCGATCGGCCTGTGGACCGACCGGACGAAGTTCGAGGCCACCTGACGGAGGAGGACCCCATGGACCTGACGCTGCGCGAATCGTACAAGTACGCCCTCGTCGTCCCCACCAGCATGGGCGTGCGCATCACGCCCGAGAACGGCCAGCCCGTGCACAGCAGCCGCCGCTACACGATGCAGGCGACCTCCGCCGAGTCGAACGTCGCGAGCGTCTCGTCGTTCCTGGGCCTGCCGGTGCACATCCTCACGACGTTCGTGAAGGGCAGCCCGATCGCCGCGTTCATCCAGGGCGACCTGCTGTCGCGCCGGATGACCTACGAGGGACCCGAGGTCCCGCAGGGCGGCCCGTGGGGCTACCGCCACCAGTTCAACATCGCGGACTCCGGCTACGGCGCCCGCGGACCGCGCGTCCACAACGACCGCGCCGGCGAGGTCGGCCGCACGCTCAACGTGAAGGACTTCGATCTCGAGCGGCTGTTCGGGAAGGACGGCGTGCGGGTGCTGCACCTGTCCGGCCTCATCGCCGCCCTGTCGCCCGAGACCAGCGTCTTCTGCCTCGCGCTCGCCCGGGCCGCGAAGAAGCACGGCACGCGCATCGCGTTCGACCTCAACTACCGCGCGACCTTCTGGGAGGGCCGCAAGGCCGAGCTGTCGGCGGTGTTCGCCGAGATCGCCTCGATCGCCGACATCCTGGTCGGCAACGAGGAGGATTTCCAGCTCTGCCTCGGCGTGAAGGGTCCGGAGGCCGGCGGCAAGGGCCTCGCCTCCAGCATCGACAGTTTCAAGGAGATGATCGCCCGCGTGAAGGCGGCGTATCCGGACGTGTCCATGTTCGCGACGACGCTGCGCGAGGTCGAGAGCGCGAACCGCCACCTGTGGGGCGCGATCCTGCTGGCCGGCGACGACTGGTACGTGGCCGAGCCGCGCGGGATCGGCGTGCTCGACCGGATCGGCGGCGGCGACGGCTTCGTCGGCGGCCTGCTGTACGGCGTGCTGAAGGGCTGGGCGCCCGAGAAGTGCCTGCAGTTCGGCTGGGCCTCCGGCGCGCTCGCGACGACCTTCCTCGAGGACTACGCGATCCCCGTGGACGAGGACATGGTCTGGAGCGTCTGGAAGGGCAACGCGCGCGTCAAGCGCTGACGCGGCGGTCGCCGGGATCGTCGTCAGCCGACGTGGAGGTCCGAGACGACCGACCGCTCGAAGGAGCGCTTCCGGCCGACGACCGCGTCCACGGCGTCCATCACGGGCGCGTAGGAATCGTCGGGCGCGGAGTGGGTGACCAGCACCCCGTGGTCGCGGATCTCCGCGGCGTGCGCCGCCAGGAACGACCGCATCGGGCTCGCGAGGCCGCCGGCCCAGACCGGCGTCGCCAGGATCACGCGGTCGTAGGACGCGAGGTCGCACGCGGGTTCGAGCGGCAGGATCGGGACGATCCGCTTCGTGGCGGATTCGAAGCCGCTCCGCATGAAGCCGAAGAAGCCGCGACGCTTCCGGGTTTCGCGGATTTCGGCGAGTTCGGCGCCGATCTCCTCGGCGAGCGCCTCGGCGGCCTTCCGCGTGCCGCCGTTCCTCGAGTAGTAGACGATGAGCGTGCCCATGGTGCGCCTCCTCCGGTCAGGTGTGCTTCAGGAACGTGCCGTCCTCGAGCTCCTGGAACGCGCGCCGCAGTTCCTCTCGGGTGTTCATGACGATCGGGCCGCCCCACGCGACGGGCTCGCGCAGGGGTCTCCCGGCGACGACCAGGACGCGGGCGCCGGCGGTGCCGGCCTGGATTCCCACGGCGTCCCCGTCGGCGAAGCGCACGACGCGCGGCGCCTCGGCCTCCTCCGTACGGCCGTCCGCGAGGACGACCGACAGCGACCCCCGCACCACGACCGCGAAGCAGGTCGCCTCCGGAGCGACGGGCACATCGGCGCACGCCCCGGGCGCGAACGTCGCGTCGAGGAACGTCGGATCCACGTAGAGGTCGGTCACCGGGCCCTTCACGGCTCCGCGGGCGCCGGCGATCACGCGGAAGCGCACGCCGGGCTCCTCGACGGTGGGAATCGCGGCGGCGGGGATATCCTGGTAGCGGGGCGCGGTCATCTTCTGCGCCGCCGGGAGGTTCACCCAGAGCTGCAGGCCGGCGAGCTCGTCGCTCCGCTGGGGCATCTCCTGGTGGACGATGCCGCTGCCGGCGGTCATCCACTGGATGTCGTCGGGTCCGATCGTCCCGGCGTGCCCGAGGCTGTCCCCGTGCGCGACGGAGCCCGACATCAGGAACGTGACGGTCTCGATGCCGCGGTGGGGGTGCCAGGGGAACCCGGCGAGGTAGTCCGCCGGGTCCTTGGACCCGAACAGGTCGAGCATCAGGAACGGGTCGAACGCGTCCACGTCCTCGTGGCCGATCATGCGGCGAAGCTTCACGCCCGCGCCGTCGCGCGTCGGGATACCGGAAATCGACGGGACGGCGACTCTCTTCTTCATCGCGGCGTCCTCCTTGCGGGCGCGGTTCGCGCGCCGCAAGGCCCATCGTAGCGCGGGGCGAGCCCCTGCGCCGTCCCTGCGGTTACGGGACGACGGCAGGTGCTATAATCGGTTTCGCCTGCGCGCGTCGCGGAGCTTCTCCCGGAGGTCCCCATGAAGAGACCGGATATCGGCGCCCTGCTCTCCGTCTTCGCCAAGGTCGGCCTGGTCGGCTTCGGCGGCGGAAGCTCGCTGCTGCCCCTCATCGAGAAGGAGGTCGTCGTCCGGCACCGCTGGTTCGGCGACGAGGAATACGTCCGGCATTCGGTCGCCTCCAGCGTCACGCCCGGCGCCCTCGCCATCAAGCTCGCCTCCGCCGCGGGCTTCGACGCCGCCTCCACCCTCGGAGCGGTCGCCGCTCCCTACGCCGTCGTCCTGCCGGGGCTCGCCCTCATGCTCGTCCTGCTGAGCGTCTCATCGCTCGTCGGCGGCGCCGCCGTCACGGCGATCCAGCGCCTCTCCGTCGGCATCTTCCTCTTCGTCGTCCTCGTGTTCTGGCTCTACATCGAGCGGGTCATCCGCCGTCACCGGCGTCCGTGGAAGGCCGCCGCGTTCGCGGCCGGCACCCTGCTCCTCACCATCGGCCCCGCCCTCCGCCGCATCGTCGCGGCCGTCTCCGGGCTCTCCGCGGACGACCTGCCGCCGGTCGTCCTCGGGCTCGGCGCTGCCGATGCGATGGCCGCCGCGTTCTTCCTCGTCCTCTTCCTGGGCGAGCGCAGCGGCCCGGTCCGCCGCACCATCGGCGCCGCGGCCGCGCTCGCGTACGTCGCGCTCTGCGCGCAGGGGCTCCCGTTCGGCGCAGCGCCCTGGACGAAGGCCGTCGGCCTCGCCGTCCTGCTGGCGCTCGTCCTCGCCTCGGTCGCGTTCGACGCCGCCGCGCGGCGACGGGCGGCGCGGGACGCGGGCACCGGCGGCGCGGAGGTTCCGGAGGCCTTCCCCGCCGTCGTCGCGCTGCCCGATCTGCCGGCCTTCCGTCCGATCACGCCGCGCACCTTCCTGCCGGTCGCCGGAATCCTGCTCGGCATCCCCGCCGTCCTGTTCGCCGCCGCCGCGCTGCTCTTCCCCGCCTTCCTCGTGCCGTACGGCGACGCCGGCGCGACGCTCCCCGGCTACGTCTGGGCCTGCGTCGGCGCGACCGTCTCGACGTTCGGCGGCGGTTCCTCGTTCCTCCCGATCGCGGAAGGGTTCTTCGTCGGCGGCGGCTTCGTGCCCCACGACGCGTTCTACCAGGTCCTGGCCTCGCTGGCCAACGCCCTTCCGGGCCCGATCATCTCCGAGCTCGCGCCGGGCGCCGGATTCGACTACGCCTTGGCCGTGACGGGCGGGAACATCGCGGCGGCCTGGCTCGCGGCGCTGCTCGGCGGCGCGCTGACGGTCGCCGTCTCCGTGCTGCCCATGCTCGCCTTCCTGGGCTTCTACGACCGCCTGCGCGCCTCGCCGCGCGTGCATGCCCTGCAGGAGGTCGTGATGCCGGTCGTGTGCGGCCTGCTCGTCCCGACGGCGCTCACGCTGCTCGCATCGGCGGTCGGGGTCCTCCACGGGCAAGGCGGGGTCGCGCCCTGGCTCGCGGCGCTGCTCGCCGCCGCAGGCGTCGCGGCGCTCGTCGTCCTGACCAAATGGACGAAGCCGGCCGATGTCGTGCTGCTGGCCGGCGTCTCGGGGACCTTCTTCGTGCTGGTGACCGGGCTCGCCGCGCTCCGCGGCGGCTGAGCCGTCCTCAGGGGGCCGCGGGAGCGCCGGCCGCCGGCGTCGCGCCGGAAGGCGCACCGGGCGGCGGGACCGTCACGATGCGATAGCGGAAGGCGTTGAGGATCGTGGTGCTCCCGTAGCGGATCGTCGCCGACTGCAGGCTCCCGTAGTTGAGATGCTGGTGGCCGTGGAAGAAGTACATCGGGTGGTAGCGGTCCAGCAGCTTCCGGAAGGCGGAGAACCCCTGGTGGCAGGGGTCCTTGGCGTCCCCGAGCCCCTCGGCGGGCGCATGCGTGACCAGGATGTCGAAGCCGCGGCTGCGGAAGAGCTGGAAGCGGAGCCTGGCGACGCGCCGGTCCATCTCCTGCTGCGAGTACTGGTAGTTCCCGAGATTGTAGCGGTGGCTGCCGCCGAATCCGAGGATGCGCAGGCCCTTCACGACGACCAGGCGGCCGTCGATGTCCTCGCAGCCCTCCGGCGGGTCGACCGCGTAGCGGCTGTCGTGGTTTCCCGGCACGTAGAGCAGCGGGGCGTGGATGCAGGTCACGAGGAACTCGAGGAAAGCCGCCTTCAGGTCCCCGCAGGCGATCACGAGGTCGATGTCCCGGAATCGGTCCGCGTCGAAATGCTCCCAGAGGTACGGGTCCTCGACGTCCGACACCAGGAGGATGCGGACGGGCTTCCGCTCGGCGGCGGGCGCCTTCTTCATCGCACCATGTCCTCCGCCTGGTCCTGCTCCATCGTCGGCGCCACGGTCCGGATGCCCTCGACGAACCAATCCATGGACGAGATGCCGTCGAAGCCCAGCGTCTGGCCTTCGTGCACGCGCAGGTCCCCTCGGCTGTCCCGCAGGGGGCCGGCGAACGGATGCAGCCGCCCTTCGACGAGCAGCGTGCGCATCGCCTCGACGAGCCTCCGGGTCGCCGGAGGGACCGCGTCCTCGTCGATGTCGAGATCGACGAGGCCGGAGCCCATCCCCCACCAGAACGCGGTCGCGGCGGACCGCACGACGAACCGGTCGAGCGGGGTCGCCGGGGTATCCGTCAGCAGCTGCCGGAAGATCCGCTCGTAGAAGACGGCCCAGTGCCAGCGCGGGACGGCGACGCTCCGCAGGCTCGCGTCCATGGAGTCGGACCAGTCCGCCCCGGTCGCGAGGACGAGGCCGCGGCCGCGCAGCGTGCTCTGCCGCGATACGAGATCGGCGCCGGCCGCGAGGAGGGAACGCTCTTCCTCGAGCATCGACACGTGGGCGTTCGATTCCCAGTCGGTGGTCCATTGCACGAGGACCTCGGCTCGCGGATTCACCATCCGGGCGCCGATCGCGAACGCGTTGAGGCCGCTCACGACGTCCGGGACCGGCCAGGTCGCGACGGCGCCGAGACGACCGGTCCGCGACAGGCTGCCCGCGAGCATCCCGACGAGGAAGCGCGGCTCGTACATCCGCCCGAAATAGGTCTCCACGTGGGCGTACGGGTGCGCCTCGGAGCAGCAGAAGAACCGGACCGACGGGCACTCGATCGCGGCGTGGAGCGTGGCGGCGAGCATCGCGGGCGTGGTCGCGAAGATCGCGTCGAAGCCGCGGGCGGCGAACTCGCGGATCATCGGCGCGGCCTCGAGCCCCTCGGGGACGTCGTTCAGGCAGACGGTCTCGACGCGGTTCCCGACCGCGGCGGCGGCGGCGAGACGGCCTTCCTCGTGGGCCATCGTCCACAGCGAGGCGGCCGGCGTCCGCGCGTACAGGAATCCGATGCGGAGCGGCCGCGGCGGACCCAGCAGGATGCCCAGGAAGCCGCCCGTCGCGGGGGCGGCCGGCGCCTCGGGCTCCTCGACGATGCGCTCGGCGTCCGCTGCCCGCCGGGTCTTGAGCTCCTCGCCGAGCTGCTTCAGGCGTTCGGCGACCTGTTCCTCGTCGTCGAGGTCCGGCATCCCGAACAGCCGGAGATAGGAGAGCAGGATGTCGCCCGACGAGTAGCGCGGGTCGATGCCGGCCGACGCGTGCAGGATCCTTCGGAACGCCTCGAAGTCCGCCGCCTCGAACCGGCGGAAGGCCTCCGCGGAGCAGTCCGGCAGGGCGGCGCAGAGGCGCTGGTGCAGCTCCTCGTACTTTCCGGGCGACGTGAGCTGGACCGCGTACATGCCGGTGCGGCGGTGGAACTCGAGGAATTCGTAGTAGAGGCGGATCTCCGGATCCGCGGCGTCGTATTCCGGCGTCCAGCGGACGATCTCGGCCCGCACGGTGTTGACGCGGAAGTACTTGAGGACGCTGACCCGCTTGTTCCCCTCCTCGGCGTAGAAGTCGCCGAGGTACTCGACGAGCTTCACGGGGGTGTGGAACCCCTCCGCCATGTGCGCATCGCACAGCGCGCGCCACTTGGAGGCGAATTCGGACCGGTCGGGCATGACGGGCAGGAACGACGGGGAGAACCCGACGGCCCGGGCCTCGGAGACGGTCCCGACGACCAGGCGCGAAGGCACGTCCCGGACGAAGAGGCTCTGGCGGGAGACGATCGTCCGGCCGCCGAGCCGCGTCTCGAGCGTCGGGAGCCGGCCGGTCCCGCCCTTGGCGCGGTCCGCGTCCCGGTCCTTGCGTCCCTTGCGGGAGGCATCCCTGTATTGGCCTTCCGTCTCCGTTCCCATGCTCGGATTGTCGCACAGAACGGGGGCGCGTGGCGATACCCTCGTGACGGGCGGCAGGCGCAGCCGTAGAATGGAGGCATCCGTCCGCGTCAGGAGGTCCGCCATGGCCAACCTCTTCGAGGAGCGCCGCTCCGTCGGCGACATCGACCCCGCCTGGCCCGTGCCCGACGGCACGCTCCGGGAGATCGTGCGCCTAGCCTCCTTCGCCCCTTCCGCCAGCAACCTGCAGCCCTGGCGTCTCATCGCCGTCCGCTCCGACGAAGCGAAGCGGCGGCTGCACGAGGCCGCCCGGCGCCAGCCGCGCATCCTCGCGGCGCCGGTCACGCTGATCGTCGTCGGCGACGGCGAAGGGTACCGTGCGTCGAATCCCAGCTGGGCCGAGCTCATCGAGCGGGGCGCCGATCCCGAGCGCGTCGCGCGTTCCGTCGCGCGCGCCGCCGAGACCTACGGTGCGACGCCCGAGACGCGCACGCGCTTCGCGCACAAGAACGCCGCGCTGTTCGCGATGTCCCTGATGCTGGCCGCGAAGCACCTCGGCGTGGATTCGCACCCGATGGACGGATTCGACATCGACGGCGTGTCGCAGGCGTTCGGGCTCCGCCCCGGCGAGCAGCCGGTCGTGCTGATCTCGCTCGGCCGCCACGACGACGCGAAGCCGCTCGCACCCCGGCGCCGGCGGAGGACCTACGAGGAACTGGTCGAGGAGGCCTGACGGACGCGTCCGCCGCACGCGGCTTCCTTGCCGGATCGTCCGCCGCTGCGCGGCGCCTCAGCCGACGGTGACCTTGTACCCGGTCGCCACGTACCCCTGGTGCATCGCGCCCTTCGCCGCGTCGCTCCCCTCGCGCACCGCGCCGAGCACCGAGACCGCGTAGGTCCCGGCCGGCAGCGCCGTCGCGTCGATGCTGGCGAAGAACCGTCCGTTGAGGGCGCTCGTCGTCGGGAAGACATAGGCTCCGCGCGGGCTCCGGAGCACGAGGTAGGTCCGGCCGAGGAGGTAGGCCCGGCCGTCGTACCGGATCGCGCCGTCGACGACCAGCCGGCCATGCTCGTCCACGAAGCGGGCGAAGCTCGCCTCGATCTTCCCGAAGTAGACGGGCGGCGCCTTCACGTCGGTCGTCGACGCAACCGTCGCCGCTTCGCCGAGCCGCACGCCGCGCACCGTGCCGAGCGGCGCCGGCGCCGCGAGCACCGCGGGGACCGCGACGCGTTCGGCCTGGTAGGTCTCGGCCGACTTCGAGAGGGCCGTCCCGCGGGCGGTTACCTCGAAGACGACCGTCCCGTCCTCCGCGACCTCCACGACCCGCGACCACGTCTCGACGTCGCCCGTCACGCCCTGCAGGATGTCGTCGACAGGGACCCCGGCCACGCGCAGCTGCCCGCCGAAGTCGAGCAGGCGGTTCCCCGTCTCCGGGAGCCAGTCGGCGTCGCCGAGGAACGTCGCGTAGCAGTCCGAGCCCCGGGCCTCGCCGTAGGACCAGATCTGTCGCACGGTGCGGTCGGACAGGCGGATGCGGTACTGGACGCCGCGGGAGCGGTTCTCCGCCGCAGGCACGGCCTCGGCTTCCGTGAAGCCGCGCACCGGGCCGTTGTCGAGCAGCAGCAGGTCGATCGTATCGGGGTCGCCGTCGAGGTCGGGCAGCAGCTTGACGCCGTGCTGGCCCCAGGACCAGTCGAACTCCGCGCCGACCGGCTCGAGGAGCTTGTCCGCGAGTTCCGCCGACGCGCCGCCGTATCCTTCGTGCGGCCCGAGGATCCACTGGACGGCCCCGGTCTCCGCATCGATCGAGACGACCTGGCTCTGGATCGGGGAGGACACGATCAGGGCGCCGTGCTCCGGGTCGGCCGCGACGGCGTTCATGTGCATCCAGTCGACGTTCGGGGCGTTCGCGATGCCGGGATCGAAATGGTCGTACGGATCGCGCGTCTCGTCGAGGATCGTCCGGAAATCGTAGGACCGCAGGATCCCCCCGGTCGCGGGGTCGAGGACCAGGGCGACGTCCTCGCGCGTGCCCGCCGCGGCCATGTCCCGCGGGTTGGAGGCGGCGAGCCAGGTGCCGTCCGGCGCCTCCGCGAGGCTGTGGTGCACGCCGTTCGGGACCTCGATCTCCCGGAGGACCTTCCCGAGTCCGTCGAATTCCCAGAGCGACGTCATGTTGTAGGGGATCTGCCGGTACTCGTCGCCCGTCGACAGCCAGTGCCCGTTCGCCAGCGGGACGACCGTCGTCCCGTGGGCCATCCGCGTCCGCGAGAGGTACCCGCGCACCTGTGCGTGCGCATCGATCCAGCACGTGTAGGAGTCCTCGAAGCAGGCGACCATCAGCGTCAGGCCCGGCTCCATCCGGTCGGGCATCGACACGATGCTCCCGTAGACCTGGAAATCCGCCGGGAGCGGCTCGGTCGCGACGGTCAGCGCCACGGATCCGCCGTTCCCGTCCGAGAGGACGACCCGGTTCTCTCTGCCGGCGTAGAGGTAGAGCAGCTGGATCTCGTGGTGGGTGCGCGCGCCCTCGATGGAATAGGCGATCGTCGAGGCCGGATCGTCCCCTGGGACGGTGACGGAGATCGTCGTCGGCGCGTCGGTCTCGAAGATCGCGAGCGCGGTGCAGGGATTCATGCCGTAGGGGTCGACCACGACGTACGGGTCGTCGAACGCGCGCGGCGCGGCGCGGTAGTCGGCGAGGATCTCCTGCTCGACCGCCGCCTGCTCGTCGAGGAAGTCATCGGAAGGCACCTCGCGCAGCGCGGCGAGGGCGCTTGCCGTCGGACGCACGAGCGCGCCCGAGGCGAGGATCGCCGCGGCGGCGAGGACGAGGGCGAGCGGGAGGCCGACGGCGAGGAGGGTCATGCGCCGGCGCCCCGTTCCGGCCGTCCGCGAACGCCCTCCGGATCCGCCCGGCGCCATCATCCCGCCCCCAGCCGCAGCCAGAGCCGCGTGCGGCCGTCCGAGCCCTCGTGCACCAGGTGCAGCGCGCCCTTCGCGGCGGACTCGGGGATCTCGAAGCAGACGAAGCCTTCGTTCCGTCCGAAGGTCAGGTCCGTCGACTTGACGCGCGGGAACCCGAAGCTCTCGAGGAACGTGTCATTGGCCATCCGGCTCCACGAGCCGCCCGCGCCGTCCTCGACGCGGACATCCTTCCAGGAGAAGGCGGGTGCGCCGGCCTGCTTCTTCTCGACGACGAGCTCGAGGAGCAGGAAGGTGCTGCCGGAGGCCGGCTTCTGCTCGATCGGGGTCTCGCTCGTGGTTCCGTCGTACTGGGTGTAGGCCCGCGTTCCCTTCAGGTCGGCCGCCGCTTCGGCGGACACCACCGCCAGGTTCCAGGCGGTCTCGGTGCGGACGTCGTCCGCACCGGACGGCGCGGCCGTCGGCGGAGGGCCGTCCCACGCGGTCGGCGTGGCGGTCGGGGCGGCGCACCCGCCGAGCAGCAGCGCGGCGGCGAGCGCGAGGATCGGGGCGGTCGGGGTCCTACGAGATTCCATGGGATGCCTTCACCTCCGCTGGGATCAGATCGAGCGCGGGCGTGCCGATGCCGAGGTCGTTCGACTCCGGGCCGTAGATGGGCAGCCGCTGCACGCGATAGGTGTACACGTCGCCGTTCCTGCGTATGGAAAAGGCCGATGTCTGCCAGACGAGGCTTCCGTCCGGAGCCGTCTCGATCGCCGTCGGAGAGAAGAAGCCCGCGGCGTTGGGTACGAATCCGCCCAGGAGGTTCCCATTCGGCAGGAGGTCCGCGGACCCCCACTGCTCCGTATACAGGGTCCGCCCGTACTGCTTTCCGTACTGGCGGATCTGCCGGACCGTCCTCTTCCGCTCGTCGATCCGGTACTGGACGACGCGGGAATAGGCCTCGGCTCCGTTCAGGGGTCTCTGGTTGCCGTTGTCGAACAGCAGGAGGTCCAGCGTCGCCGGGTCCCCGTCCTGATCCGGCAGGATCTTCGGGTCGTGCTGGTTGTAGAACCATTCGAAGCCGTCGCCGACGGGCCGGAGCAGCAGGGATTCGTCCATCGGCTGCCACCCGTCGGGATTCGCCAGGATCCAGCGGACGTCGCCTGCGGGCCAGGAGAGGCAGACGACGGCCGACTGGCTGCGGCCGGAGACGAGGATGTCCGACCGGCCCGGTACGAGCGAGATGGCGTTCAGGTGGAACCAGTCGACGGCCGACGCGTCCATCAAGCCGCGGCGGGCGCGGGTCAGGACGCGCTTCAGGTCCAGCGTCCGGACGACCTGTCCGGTCGCGGCGTCCATCTGGTAGACCAGGTCCGCCAGCGTCTCGCCCTGAGAGCCGGTCGCGAGCCAGGTGCCGTCCCCGAGGTCGGTCAGGTCGTGGTGGAGACCGTACGGCGCATAGAGGACCCGGAAGACGCGCCCGATGAGATCCGTCTCGTAGATCACCGCGTCGCCGGCGCTTTGGGCGGCCGCCATCAGGATCCGTCCGTTCGGGAGATACTCCGTCGAGGCCCCGTATTCGCCCTCGGTGTACCAGCGGATCACCCCGTGCGCATCCAGGGCGACCTTTCGGGAGCCCAGCAGGCAGTAGAACGTGAATCCCGGACGATAGGCCGCGGGCTGCGCGAGGCGGGTCCGGAGGACGATGTCCGCGAGATCGGGCGGAAGCGGTTCGGACTCGACCGTCAGCTCCTTCGTGGAGGTCCGGCCTTCCTGGTCGCGGGCGGTGAGCCGAACCGCCGTTCCCCTGCCCGCGAAGAGCCCGTGGACCGGCAGGAGGAAATCGGTCCGGTAGCCGTCGAAGGCGAAGTCGACGGATGCGAGCGGATCCGCACCCTCCACCCGGATCGAGACCTGGAGGGGCACCGCGGACCGGAAGACGACGAGAGCCGTGAGCGGCGAGTACCCATAGGGATCCACGACGACGAGCGGGTCCTCGAACGCGTAGCGTCCGCTGTCCAGTTCCTGCAGGAGGCCTGCGTCGACCGACGCCTGATTGCGGAGGCGATCCACGGCCTGCGCGACGTAGCGCGGCGTCGGCGTGACCTCGGGCGCTTGGGTCGGCGCTTGGGTCGGCGCTTGCGTCGGCGTTACGGAGGCCTCCGCCGACGGCGTCGCGCTCGGGGAGACCGTCGGACCGAAGGCGCTCCCCGGCACGGAGAGTCCCCGGACGAACGAGACGACGAGCACCGCGGCCATGAGGGCCGTCGCGGCGACGCCGACGGCCGTCGTCCTCGCGATCGCGGCCCTAGCCACGGCGGAGCGCCTTGCGGAGCAGCGTCTCAGCAAGGATCAAGACGTAGGGGAATGCGAGCGCGCAGAGGGATGCGAGCGCCGCGAACTTCGCGACCGCGTTCACTGTGGCGAAGAGCTCGGGGATCGCCGCGGCCCCGTGCCCCCGCAGGAAGGAAACAAGGACGACGAACGCGTCGATCGCGAAGGCGAAACCGAGGGTGCGGACGAGGAAGGCGACGGAGACCAGCGGCGTCCCCTTCTCGCGTCCGTACAGGATCGCGGCCAGCATGCCGGGAACGAAGACCAGGAGCGACTGGAGCATCCTCCACCTCCGTGTTCGGCCGAATGGCACCAGTATACCATCCCGCCCGCGCGCGGCATCCCCGCAACGCACCCGGGAGAAAGGAAGGGACCGGTCCCGCCGTGTTCGGCGGAACCGGTCCCCTCGTCGCCGGACCGCGGGGTCCGGCCCTGCTCGGCGGGTTCCTTACTTCGCGTTCGCGATCGCCTCCTGGGCGACGACGAGGAAGTCGGAGATGCCGATCGTGACCTTGCCGTTCAGGTCGGCTTCGTCGGAAACGAGGCCTTCGGTCTCGGAGGTCTTGGTCTTCATGCCCTTGATCTGGTCGGAGGTCTTGCCGACCATCCACTTCTCCAGGTCCGCGACCTGCTTGTACCACTCCTGGACGGCGTTGCCGTACTTGACCATGCCGTACTCGTCGCCGAGCTCGACCTTCGTCTTGCCTTCCGCGGTCAGGTCGGTGACGATCTTGCCAGCCGCGTCGAAGGAGGCGGTGATCTGCGCGTCGTCGATGCGGATGCCGACGACCTTGCCGTTGGCGTCCACGGCGGCGGCCGCGAACAGGGCGTCGGAGATGATCGTGCCGGCCTTGTCGGCCGTCGCGTCCGCGGAGCGGTCCGCGAAGGTGACCTTGTGGCCCAGGCCGAGCTTGGTGGCCCCGCCGGTCGCGGCGCAGCCCGCGAGGAGAAGGACGACGAGGGTGACGATGAGGATCTTCTTGAACATGATTCCCTCCTGTGTGCCTTGATTCGTTCGTCGCCTCTGGCAAAGGGCGACGCCAATGGATGCGATTATATCATAATCGTAACTAGCGGTACCAGTATCGCGCTTGGCACTTTCTTGCCGATTTCCGGCACGATTCGGCTAGATGCGCTTCAGGCGGCGCAGGACGGGAACGACGGCGGCGGCCGTCGGGATGCCGGTGAGAAGTCCCACGAGCAGCAGCATCGGAAGGTAGGTGGTCGCGAGCGACAGGTCCCGCAGGACGAGGCAGGCCGCGGCGACCTGCCCTACGTTGTGCGCGGCCGCGCCGCCCATGCTGACGCCGTACGGCGAGAACAGACGGTCGCCGCCGAGCCGGAGCAGGGCCATCGCCAGCAGCGCGAGCGCCCCGCCGGACAGGGAGAACAGCAGCGACGACGGCCCGAGGAACAGCGCCGTGAGCAGGCATCGGACGAGCAGGACCGCGGAGGCGTCGAAGAAGGAGAGCCGGTAGAGCGCGAACAGGGTGACGACGTTCGCGAGTCCCAGCTTGACGCCGGGGACGGGGATCAGCAGCTCGATCGGGATCCAGCGCTCGACGATCGACAGGACCACGGCGAGCGACACCAGCACGCCGTCCACGGCCAGGCGCCGGACGTAGGCCGACACCGCGTGGGGGTGTTCCATCGCGGTCGAGCCGCGCTCGCGTCCGGCGGTCTTCCCGTCGCGGCTCATCGGTTCACCACGTCCACGTCGCCGGCGTCCCCGAGGACGCGGAGCAGCAGGTGGCCCGGCACGCAGGCGGCGACCTGCGGGGCGTGCGAGATCCAGCCCGTGCGCACGCAGACCTTGTCGGGGCAGTCGGCCGCCTCGAAGCGGATCGCGCCGCCGCCGGTCCGGACCGTGTAGTGGTACCCTTCGGATTCGAACGCATACGTCGCGTCCTTCGCGAGGTCGGCGGCCGTGAACGTCCGCAGGACCGTCCCGTCGCGCACGACGGCGGCGCCGCCCGCGCGCACGGACGAGAGGGAGGACGCCGTCCAGAGGGCGACCGCCAGCGCGACGGCGGCCAGCACGACGAGCAGGTCGCCGGGCCGGACCTCCTTGCGGAGCCGTCCCGGTTCCCTGCGGACGCGCTCGGGGTCCCTGCGGGCGCGGGCGTTCAAGCGATGCGGTCCCCGCCGGCCAGGACCGCGCCGAGGAGCTTGCGCTCCAGGAGCGCGAGTATCGGGCCTTCCGTCGGCTGCGCCGGCATCTCGATGTGGAGGGCGAAGCTCGCGGTGAGACTCTCCCGCGTGCCGTCCTTCTCCGCGACGAGCGCGGCGACGCGCTCCCGCAGCCGCTCGGCCACGGTCCTCAGCCCGGCGTGCCCCGTATTGCGCATCACGACGAGGAAGGTCTCCTCCGCGGCCCGCGCGACCCAGTCCTGCTCGGAGCGCATGCTCGTCCGCAGCGACGCGCCCACGACCCGGGCGGCTTCGGTCGCGAAGGCCTCGCCGTGCCGGGCCTTGAGCCGGGCGTAGCCGTCGATCGCGACGAGCACGAGGGAGAGCGGATAACGGGTGGAGCGCGCCCGCGCGAGTTCGCGCGGCAGCCGCACGTCGATCGACTTCCGGTCGAGCAGGCCCGTCGCGGGGTCCAGCGTGGAACCCATCTCCACCTGGTCGAGCAGCGCCTGCAGCTCCGTGGCGTCGATGCGCGCGCCGCCCTGCGCCACGAGCGTCCCGGTCAGGTCGCGCATCGCCTCGACGACGACGCCCTTCCCGCCCGTCTGGAGCGGGATCGCGCTCGTGAGCCAGATCCGGCCCCTATGGAACTCGAACCGGTCGAGCCGGACGTTGTCCCGGAAGGCCTGCGCCGCGAGGCAGTTCCGGCAGGCCTCCTCGCCGCTCCAGAAGCCGCGGCACGCGGACGGAGGGGACGTCGCGCCCTCGGCGACCCGTTCGGTCACGCGACGCGCGACGGGGTCGACCACGCGGAGGACGTCGTAGAGCTCCCCCTTCTTCTCCAGGAGATCGACGATGCGGTCGATGGTGCCGTTCTCCTCGGGCTCGAACGACTGCGCTGTCATGGTCGGCGCTCCTCTCCATGCTCGGGCGTCCGCGGCGGGCGGCGCCCCATCGTGCCACAGGCCGGCTGCGCTAGGATCCGAGGACCGCGAGGAACTCCTTCGGATCGAGGATGCGGATGCGGCGCCCTTCCCGGTTCAGGGCCTCGGCCTTCTCCCGGCGGGACGTCCGCGAGGCGCCGGCGGCGCCCCTGGCGGCGCGTCCGCCCGGCTTCGCGTGCGCGTGCCCCGCGCCG
>CAIXGU010000010.1 GCA_903919045.1 uncultured Eubacteriales bacterium
GACGAGGACGCCGGATGTTAGGGCTGAGTCCTGTAGGCCGCCCCTCGGCGGGCGGCGCGAACAGGCTCCAGTGCAGCGCGCCGTCCTGCAGGCCGCCCCTCCGCGGGCGGCGCGAACAGACGCAAACCGCTCTCGCCCGCAACCAAACCCCGCCCCGTGACTACCTGTGCGCCGTCCTGTAGGCCGCCCCTCCGCGGGCGGCGGGAACACCCGCACACCGGTCTCGCCCGCAACCAGCCTCCGCCCCGTGACTACCTGTGCAGCGCGCCGTCCTGTAGGCCGCCCCTCCGCGGGCGGCGGGAACGGCCGCAGACCGCTATCGCCCGCAACCAAACCCCGCCCCGTGACTACCTGTGCGCCGCGCCGTCCTGTAGGCCGCCCCTCCGCGGGCGGCGGGGGTAACACAACGCAGCTTGCCGGCGCGGACGTGAATGAAAACAACCGGGGCGGGGAGGAGGCGCCCGTGAGGAGCGCCTGCGGTCCCCGCCCTTTCGCTTCCCCGTCCGGTGCTTCGGACGGTCCCGTGGAATACCCGGCTACGCCCGCGCTCCGGCGACGCTGTAGTCGCCTTTGTGCCGGTCCTTCAGTTCCCCGAGCTTGCTCTTGTTCCAGTTCTGCACGTGCGAGAAGTAGCCCACGATCCGGGTGACCTGGGTCACATCGCGCCCGTTCGTCACGATCCGCGTCAACTGGGCCGGCGTGAGCTTCGCCAGCGCCGCGTCCTTGACGTGAATCTCCTCATGCTCCGGAGCGCCCCGCCACGACAGGACCAACCCGGCGCCCAGTTCGAAATCCTCGCCGACTTCCGTGCACTCGATGTTCGCCGTTGCGCAATGAGCCATCGCTTCCTGCTTCGTCATCGTCCTCTCCTCCATTCCGTCCTGACCCGCCGGGGACCCCGGCGCAATTCCTCCGGCCGCGCGGCCGGACACAAGGTGACGTCAGCCGCCCGCGCGGGCGGCCGTCCGACGATTCCGTCCCGGAAGCGCAGGCCGGCGCTTCTTCGCCGCGCTGCATTCCGGGCAGATTCCAAAGAACTCAATGCGGTGGCCGAGAAAGCGGTAGCGCTTCTCGCCCTTGACTCGCGGCGGCATGACGAGCATCCGCCCGACCTCGACGTCGCGCACGCTCGAACAGGAAACGCACGTGACGTGATGGTGCGGGCGCGTGGTGCCGTCGAAGTGGCTCGGGCCGGCGCCGGTGTCGATCTGAAGGGCGTCGCCGTCGCCGACGAGGGTCTTCAGGTTGCGATAGACGGTCCCGAGACTGACCCGCGGCATCTCGCGGCGGACCCGGTCGTACAACTCCGCCGCCGTCGGGTGCAGCGTCGTCGACCGGAGCGCATCCAGAATCCGCCTCCGCTGCCGTGTCATCCTGCGCGTCATCAAGGTCTCTCCTTATCAGTAAGCGTTATCATTAGCATATACCACCCCTGGGTGTCAAGCGGCCAATGCGCCCCATCGGCGGTGTGCACACCAGACGCAAACACATCCGTCCTCGTCGTCGTCCTCGTCCTCGTCCTCGTCCTCGTCGTCGTCCGCGTCGTCCTCGTCCTCGTCC
>CAIXGU010000011.1 GCA_903919045.1 uncultured Eubacteriales bacterium
CGGGGACCCAGACGTCGACGGTCCAATCCTGCGGCCCGGTCCGCGACGGGGACACGGTCGTGAACGACAGCCAGCCGTCCTTGAAGTCGACCGATTCCAGGGTCACGAGCGCCGCGTCGAACGGCAGGAACGACGAGCCTACGACGATGCCCTGCCGCGAGACGATCACCTCGCGGGGCGCGCGGCGCATCTTCGCGCGGCGCGCGAGCGGTGCGCCGAACGCGAAGATCGCGAGGAAGGCGACGAGGCCGAGCGAGAAGAGGATCGCGAAAGCGAAATCCCCGGTCAGGAGTCCGGTGACCGGGATGAGCACGACCGTGACGGCCGCGATCAGGATCCAGACCGCCGTCATGCGGCTGCGGTCCTTCTTCCATGCCTCGTGCGCGAACGCAGCCCATTCGTCCTCCGCGTAGGTCCAGCGGTGGAGGACCGAAGGCTCGTTCTCCGCGGCGCGCCGCACCTTGTCCTCGGTCCGGGCGAGCGTCCGATAGAAGCCGGCCGTGATGAGGCCGGTGAGGAAGACGAAGAAACCTACGAGCGCCATCGCGCCGCCGAGCTGGCTGAAATCGAGGAATTCCGCCTGGCCTTCGAAAAGGAACGGCGCGAGCATGATGAAGGCCGCGACGATGGAGACGGCGAGCCAGGCGCGCATCACGCGCCGGCGGCGGTTGGGGCGGATGCGCATCGTTCCGGACGGCATGGGCAGCTCCTTTTCCGGCGCGACGGCCGGCCGGGATCCTCGAATCTAGGTCATCCGTGTCCCGCAGTACGCGCAGAACGTCGCGCCGGCGTCGCTGAATCGTCCGCACGACGGGCAGGCCGGGGACCCGCAGGCGGGGCAGAACCGCCCTTCGGACGGCACGGCGGCGCCGCAGCGGTCGCAGGCGCGGGCCGAGGGGGCGGGGGATGCGGTCGAGGGCGCGGAGGAGGTCGGAGCGACGGTCGCGGCCGTCTCGAAGGAGGCGTCCTGCCCGGGGGCCGCGGACCGCCGCTTCCGGCGCACGAGCGCCGCGAACAGCAGGACGAGTCCGACCGCGAGGCAGACGGCCGAGCCGCCGAGGAACAGGAGCCCGGCGCCGGCCGCGTTCACCGTGCGTCTCCGGGAACGCCGTCCGCGGCCCCGGGCTCGATGCGCGCCGCCGGGCAGCGGAGCCGCAGGTCCTCGAGGAAACCGCGGCGGTCGACGGGCGAGACGAGGGTGATCTGCCAGGGCCGGGGCCCGTACCGGATCTCCAGGCGGTCGCGGGAGAGGGACATCGACGACAGCATGTTGCGCGTCGCGCGAACGGAGACGATCGCGTCGAGCCGCACCCGCTCGCGGAACGGACCGGAGCGGCAGACGAGGACGTCCTCTTCGAAGGCATAGCACGTGCCGAACCAGAGCCAGGCCATGAACAGCGCGTCGAAAACGGCGACCGCCGCGACGGGCAGGACGGCGCCGAGGTCGCCCAGCACCCCGGCGAGGACAGTGGCGGCGGCCGACACGACGGCCGAGGACCAGACGAGGACCCCGAAGGCGGCGTCCCTGCGGGACTCGTAGCGCGCGGAACCAGGCAGCGTCATGATGTTCTCCCCCTCGGACCATCATAGCAGATGGCCCGTCCGCATTGCCATTCCCGGCGGCATCCCGTACACTCTGCCCAGGGGGCGGAACGGCCGCCCTCGGGGCACGTCGGGAGGTCGCGATGCGGTACGCGCTCGTGGGATGCGGCAAGGTCGCCGAGAAGCACCTGAAGGCGGCGCTGGACCACCGGGACCGGCTGGAGGTCCTCGCCCTCGTCGACCGCGACCCCGCGGCCTTCGCGCGGCTCCTGGACCGCTGCGGCGCGAAGGGCCGGTCCCGCGCCGCGATCCGGACCTTCTCCGATGCCGCCGAGATGCTGCGCGCCGTGCGCCCCGAGGTCGTCGCGATCACGACGCCGAGCGGGACGCACTTCGGGATCGCGATGGACGCGATCGCCGCCGGCGCCCACGTGATCGTCGAGAAGCCCCTGACGCTCGACCTCGGCGAGGCGGTCCGCCTCGTCGACGCGGCCCGCGCAGCCGGCGTGCGGCTCGCCGTGGGGCACATGTACCGCTTCTTCCCGGTCGTCGATGCCCTGCGTCGCGACCTCGTCGCGGGCCGCTTCGGGCGCGTCCTCCTCGGCGACGTGAAAGTGCGCTGGGGGCACGGGCAGGACTACTACGACCAGGCCGCCTGGCGCGGCACGTGGGCGTCCGACGGCGGCGCGCTGATGAACCAGAGCGTGCATGCGCTCGACCTGATGGCCTGGCTCATGGCGGAAGAACCCGCGCCGGTCGCCGACGCGCTCGGCTCCCTGTCCCGCATGGAGCGGCGCATGGAGGCCGAGGACTACGGGGCGGCCGTGCTGCGCTTCCGCAACGGGGCGACCTGCCTCGTCGAGGGCACGACGCTCACCGACCCGCACCGCAAGGAGGCCTCGTTCTTCGTCCAGTGCGCGGGCGGCTCGGTCCGCGCCGGCGTCCTGAGGGGCCTCCCGCGCCTCGAGGTGCGCGACGGCGCCGGCCGGAACCTCGCCGGCCGCTATCTCCGCCGCTGGGCCGCGGAATCCCTCCGCACGCGCGCCGGCCGGCTCGCGCTGCGGCGACTGTCGAACCCGCACAGCGCGCTCTACGGCGATTTCCTCGACGCGATCCGCGATGGCCGCGACCCGCGCGCGGACGGCGCTTCGGGTCGCGACGCGCTCGCGCTCGTGCTCGCGGTCTACCGCGCCGCCGCGACGGGCCGCCGCGTCTCCCTGCCGCTCGACGGCGGCTCGACGCGGGACATGCAGGGCTTCTTCGACGGGACGGCCCCGTCGGGAGAGGAGACGCGATGAAGCGGACGCTCGAGGGACTGGACCTGCTGCGCGGCATCGGAATCTTCGGCGTCATCGCCCTGCACGGCGCGTTCTACCACTTCCCGGGGCTCTATGCGCTCGACCTGTCGAACCCGCCGCC
>CAIXGU010000012.1 GCA_903919045.1 uncultured Eubacteriales bacterium
CCCGCCGTCTCGCGGACCAGCGCTTCCTGCTCCTCCTGAAGAAGCACGGCATCGAGGCCCGCGCGGACGGGCCGGAAGGAACCCCTCCATGATCGGCGGCATCCCGTTCAGCCAGTTCCTGATCGCCTTCGGCTTCACGCTGGTCGCGGGCCTCTCCACGGGCATCGGCAGCGCGATCGCCCTGCTCTCGAAGCGGACGAGCCTGCGGTTCCTGTCGATCGCACTCGGCTTCTCGGCAGGCGTCATGATCTACGTCTCGATGATCGACCTGTTCCCGTCGGCGCTCGCGAGCCTCACCGAGGCCTACGGGCAGCGGACCGGGGCGTTCGCGACGGCCGCCGCGTTCTTCGGCGGGATGGTCCTCGCCGCCCTGATCGACCGGCTCGTCCCGTCGATCGACAACCCGCACGAGGTGAAGCGCATCGAGGCGATGGCGGATGCGGGCTCCGTGCATCCCGCGCAGAAGGACCACCTGATGCGCGTCGGCCTCATGAGCGCGATCGCGATCGGCATCCACAACTTCCCGGAGGGCATCGCGACATTCACCGCCGGCCTGCACGAGACGACCCTCGGCGCCGCGATCATGGTCGCGATCGCGATCCACAACATCCCCGAGGGCATCTCGGTGTCCGTACCGGTCTACTTCGCGACGGGCAGCCGGCGCAAGGCGTTCCGGCTGTCGTTCCTCTCCGGCCTCTCGGAGCCGATCGGCGCGCTGGTCGGCTTCGCGTTCCTCGCGCCGTTCCTGAGCGTCGCCACGATGGGCGTCGTGTTCGCGTCCATCGCCGGCATCATGGTGTTCATCTCCCTCGACGAGCTCCTGCCGACCGCGCGAGAGTACGGCAACGCGCACCTCGCGATCTACGGCCTCATCGCCGGCATGGCGGTCATCGCCGGGAGCCTGCTCCTGTTCCTCGTGAAGTAGGCCGGACGGCGCATCCGGCCGACGCGACCGGGGCGCCCGCGGGCGGGATCTCCAGGATCCCCTCGTAGACGGCGGCCTGGTTCCGCCACAGCGACGCGTCGTGGTGGATGTGGCCGAAGTACCAGCCGCGGTATTCCGTCGTCCTGCGGACCCAGTCGAGGTAGGCGTTCAGCGGCGCCTCCTCCGGGCGCACGTGCCCGTGCAGGGCGATCGTCTCGCCCGGCGCGGCGTGCGTGAGGATGAAATCGACGCGGTGGTCGTGCGCCGCGAGGCTGCGCATCCCGCGCGCGTACTCCTCCTCGCTCGGCTGCTCCCGCGCCCACCAGGTGCGGCCCTCGGTCCGCCACGGCTTGTCCTGCGAATAGGCGCCGCCCATGGCGAAGTACGCGTTCCCCTCGATCGTGAAGACGTGCCCGCGCATCAGGTGCAGCACGTTGCGCCGCACGATGTGCACGCGCCCGCCGTTCCAGCCGGCCTCGGGATAGGCCTCCAGCCGGTCGAAGTTCTCGTGGTTCCCGTCGATGAACAGGAACGTCGTGCGCATGCGCGCCAGCCGGTCGAGCTCCGCCGTCTCCGGAGCGCGCCCATTGAAGACGAACCCGAAGTCGCCGAGCACGAGGAGGAAGTCGGTCGGTCCGAGCCGCCCGCGGAGCCGCTTCCGGATGGAGCGGACGCGGTCCGGGTCGCCGTGCGTGTCGCCGGTCAGGTAGACCATGCCCCCACTCTGTGGGAGCGACCTGACGCTGTCAAGAAGCGATGCCCCGAGGCGAAAAGGCAAACGCGCCGCCGGGCGCCGGCCGTGCTAGGATTGACCTCGGGAGGGCCCTCGACGTGAAGACATTCATCGTCCGCACCGGCTCCGCGCTGATGGCGCTCTGCTTCTTCCTGTCGTTCTTCCGGTCCGCGCGGATCGTGCTGTCGCCGGCGGGCCTGGCCTTCGGAAAGTACGCGTCCGCGTTCCTGATCGACGCGAATCCGATGGCAGCGCTGATCCTCATGCTCCCTGCGCTCACGGTCCTCGTCTCGGCCCGCGAGGCGACGCGCCGGTTCGAGGACGCGGCCGCGCTCGTCCTGACGGGGCTCTACCTGGCCACGGTGGCCTGCTTCGAGGCGTGGATGCGCGCCGAGACGGTCGGCCGGATCGCCGTCGACCGGGCCTTCGGCTACTGGTTCGCGATCGCCGCGGCGGTCCTCGTGCTCGCCGCGCTCTTCTACCACTACACTCGTAAGTTCGTCGAGCTCATCCGCGACGCCGTGCGGCGCCGCCGTCAGCCGCCCGCGTAAGGGGCGAACGCCCGGCAGAACCGGTCGAGCGCCGCGTCGAGCAGGCTCCGGGGGCAGGCCGCGTTGAGCCGCAGCCAGCCTTCGCCGTGCGACACGTAGCGCTCGCCGCAGTCGAGCAGGAGCCCGGCGTCGCGCGCCGCGACGGCCAGCAGCTCGGGTCCGGCCAGCCCCGTCCCCGGGAAGCCGATCCAGGCGAGGTATGTGCCCTCCGGCACCCGGTAGACTGCCCGGGGCAGGCGTTCGGCGAGGACGGTCCCGATCCGCGCGAGGTTGCCGTCGAGATAGGCGCGCAGTTCGTCGAGCCAGGCGTCGCCCTGCGCATAGGCCGCGCGCACGGCGGCGATCGAAAGCGGGTTCGGGTGGTGGGCGTGGTCGCATTCCCACGCCGCGCGGGCGTCCGAGTCGGGCAGGTGGACGTGCGCGAGCGCGTTGCCGGCGAGGTTGAAGGTCTTGCTCGGCGCGGTGCAGGTCGCGATGCGGGGGTCGTCCGGGAAGAGCGACGCGAGGGGGACGTGCCGCACGCCGAGCCGCGTCAGGTCGGCGTGGATCTCGTCCGAGACGATGCGCACGCCGTGGTCGAAGCAGATGCGGGCCATCCGCCGGAGCTCCTCCTCGCGCCAGACGCGCCCGACCGGGTTGTGCGGGCTGCAGAGCAGGAGCAGCGTCGTCGACGGGTCCGCCGCCTTGCGCTCGAGGTCGTCGAAGTCCATGGCGTAGCGGCCGCCGCCCTCGTCCCGCAGCGGGCTCTCGACCGGGCGGCAGCCGGCCCGCAGGATCGACCGCAGGAAGGGGCCGTAGACCGGCGGCTGGAGGATCACGCCCTCGCCGGGCTTCGCGAGGAGCGAGACGAGCGTCTCGAGGGCCTGGACGACGCCGGCGGAGAGCACGAGCGATCCGGGATCGGGGTCCCAGCCGAAGCGGCGGCGCATCCAGCCGGACACGAGCGCGCCGTACTCCGGCATCTCGACCGCGCTGTAGCCCAGGATGCCCCGGTCGAGGCGCGCGTGCATCGCCGCGAGCACCTCGGGCGGGCATGCGAAGTCCATGTCCGCGATCCACAGGGGGATGAAGTCGTCCGGCAGGAGCGGCTGCATCCGCCGGGCGATCGACGGCGAGTACTTCACGGAATCGGTGCCGGTCCGGCAGAGGACGGTGTCGAAATCGTACGCCATGGGACCTCCGCGGCGTCCGGATCGGCCCTGCGTCCGGTGCGCCTCCTTCCATCGTACCAGTGGCCGTCGCCGGGACGCAATCGGTACCATCCGAGCCTTCGGAACCGCGCCGGCGGTGCTATACTGCACTCGAGACGGGAGGAGGGCCACGGCATGTTCGGAAAGGGAGTCGGGGACGCAGCGCTGCGCGCGATGCTCGCGGAGACGGTCGAGGCGGCCGTCGTCGTGCAGGACGAGCGCATCGCGTCCTGCAATGCCGTCGCGGAGGGGCTTTCGGGATTCCCGGAAGCCGAGCTGAAGACCCTGCCGTACTCCGTGCTGATCGCCCCCGAGGACCAGAAGCGCGCCGCCCAGGAGGTCGCGCGCCGGATCGCCGGCCAGCCCGCGGAACGCCGCCCGGTGTACCGGATGCGGCGCAAGGCGGGAGGCGTCTACTGGGCCGAGGTCCAGGGGTTCCGGATCGCCTGGCAGGGGCGGGCCGCCGTGCTGATGTTCTGGCGCGAGACGACGCAGCGCATCCGCTCGGACGACCGCAAGACCCCCATGCCGGGCCTGCTCGACCCCATGGGCCGCGATCCGCTGACGGGCCTGTTCGACCACGAGTCCTACGTCGAGGAGCTCGAGCGCGTCGACGAGGAGGCCAACCTCCCGATCACGCTGTTCCTCGCCGAGGTCGAGGGCCTCGACGACACCATCCGCAATTTCGGCGAGAAGGCGGGCGAGGAGCTCGTGAAGACCTTCGCGGGGTTCCTCCGGAAGGAGACCCGCGCCGGCGACTTCATCGCGCGCCTCGACCGGAACCGATTCGCGATCCTGCTGAAGCGGACGGACGCCTGGATGGCCGAGGGGATCCAGCGCCGCATCGACGACGACCTGGCGAACCGCGACCGGTCGCTCCCGCCGTTCACCGCGTCGTTCGGCATGGGGACGAAGACCGCCAAGGCGGATTCCTTCGGGCCGGTCTTCCAGGAGGCCCTGAAGAAGCTGGAACGCTACCGGCGGATGACCCGCTAGGATCTCGGAGGGAAGCGCCTTGAAGAAGAGCGGATCCAAGCCGCCGCTTCCGCCCTCCGGGGATGCGCCGCGCGCAGCGCGGCCGCCCGCGCGTTCCCGCCGCCGCATCCTGCACGTCTCCGGAGGCCTCTTCGCCGCGCTTGCGGCCGTCGCGCGGGTCGCGCTCGAGATCGAGCGCCGCATCATCCGGAGCACGTGAGGACCCGTGCTCCGAGGCATTGACACCCCGTTTTCCGGGGGAATAGAATTCGGTCGAGAAATCGAAAGGCGGACCCTTTGAAGAAAACCGGCACCGATCCCCGCACGAGCCCGGACTCCCTTCCCGCGACCCGTCCCGTGCCGTCCGCCGCGCCGCGCCGGATCCCCGCGCAGCGCACCGCGCCGCGGCCCGCCGCACCGCTGCGCCGGCGGTTCGACGCGCGCGTCCTCGGCGTCTCCGCGCTCGCCCTCGTCCTGCTCGCG
>CAIXGU010000013.1 GCA_903919045.1 uncultured Eubacteriales bacterium
CCGTCCGCGAACACGGCCAGTCGGCACGTGTAGCCGAAGACGGCCGCCGCTGCGTCGGTGCGGTCCCACGCGACGGCGCCCGCCGCCGTGTACCGGATGGCGCGGATGCGGCGTCCGGACTTCCCCGTCGCATCCTTCGGATCGACCGGGACGTCGGACACCCACAGGCAGCCGCCGTCGGACGTGGCCTCGATCAGGACCGAGCCCGCCCGCTCGGGGAAGTCGGCGTGCGTCGCGGGGACCTTCTCCGGCGCGACCGCGACGACCGGCGCCGGGGTGGCGTCCGCCTGGAACGCCAGCCAGTCCGACGGGGCCGGCGTCGAGGCGCCGGCCGTCGGGTCGAGCCAGTCGAGCGACGGCGTCGGCGCCGCGCAGGAAGCGACGGACAGGGGCAGCGCGAGGATCGCGGCGAGGAGGGGAAGCATCCGGCGTTTCATGGAATCCGCCTTCCTTCAGGAGCCGCGTGGGGCGGCCCGTTGTACTACGACGATAGTCCGTACCTTCAGACTACTCCGTTCGTCCGCCGAAGTCAAGCCGCCGCGGCGCCTTCTATCGGGGGTTCGCGAGCAGGGCCGCGGCGATCGCGGCCCAGAGGGCGGCGAAGGCGAGGAGCGCGCCCGCCGTCGCGGTGCGGTACGACAGCACGAGCCCGATCCGGCGCCGGACGTCGCCTCCGCCGAACGCCGGGCCCGGGGCGACGCGCTCCCGCCGCGCGTACGCGAAGAGCGCCCGGGCGTAGGCCGTCCGGTCCGCCTCTCCCCGTCCCCGCAGGACCCGCGCGTCGCACGCGTCCTCGAGGTCCTGGCGGAAGGCGCGCAGGAACAGCCAGGCCGCGGGGTTGAACCAGTGGAGCGCGCACACGAAGGCCGCCGCCGCCCGCAGGAGGTTGTCGCCGCGCCGGACGTGCGCCTGCTCGTGCAGGAGCGCCCAGCGGAGCGTCTCGGGATCGACGCCGGCCGGCACGAGGATGCGCGGACGGAAGAGCCCGACGACGACGGGCGTGTCGATCCGGTCGCTGCGGTACGTCCCGTCGCCCGCCGGCACGGCGTCGCGCAGGCAGCGCGCGGCTGCGGCCGCCGACAGCGCCAGCGCGATCCAGGCGACGAGGACGCCGGCCGCCCAGAGAACGGCCCCGATCGCGAACACGCGCTCGAGCGCCGGGGTCTTGTAGACGATCGGGAAGTACGAATCGGCCGCCCGGAGGTGGTTGACCGCCACCGCGTTCCCGAGGGGCGCGCCCCAATCGACCGTCCGGCTGGTCAGCGACGTCGCGAGGCCCATGGGACTGTAGGGCGCCGCGAACGAGAAGGGCAGCACGAGCCGCAGCGCGACCACTCCCCAGAGGGCGGAGACCCCGGCGCGCGGGAACCGGCGGATGCGCCGCAGCAGCAGCACGGCCAGCCCGACCGCGGTCGCGGTCAGGCTCATGTTCAGGATCCAGTAGAACGCGTCGGTCAGCATGGGCGCCGGAGGCCGGCTCACCGCCCGTCGAGCAGGCGGCGGATCTCCTCGATCTCCTTCGGCGTCAAATCCTTCCGCTCGAGGAACGAGGAGAGGAAGGCCTGCCGCGAGCCCGAGAAGAGGCGGTCGATCAGGTGCGTGGTCTCCTGCGTGCGCGCCTCGTCGCGGGCGATCGCCGGCGTGCAGGTGAAGTCGGGCTCCGAGCGGAGGACGTAGCCCTTCGCGACGAGCTTCTTGAGCACCGTGTAGGTGGTGTTCTTGTTCCAGCCGATGCGCTCGGCGGCGAGCAGGCTCGCCTCCTTGGCCGTGAGGGAGCCGCGCTCCCAGAGGAGCTCCATGAGCTTCCATTCGCTGTCGAAGAGCGTCGCGGGCTTCATCGGATCCTCGCCTCCCTGCCGCCGGAATCGCGCGCCGGATCGCCGCGGAGCGGTTCCCGCGCCTTCATACTATCACGATAGGCTGAAGGGGGCAAACCGGTCGGCGGAGGGGCGATGCGACGGGGCAAGGGCCGCCGGGCGCAAAGGCGCCGCCGGGTCAGCGGGGGACGCGGCGGCGGAACAGCAGCGGGAGCGAAGCGAGGCCGACGAGGGCGTAGATCCCGACGACCGCCCAGTTCGCGAAGGGCCAGCCAGCGCCGCGCGGCGCGGGACTCGGGGTCGGCGTCGCGGTGACGCCCGGCGGGAGGGTCGGCTCGGGCGACGGCGTCGGCGTGGGAGATGCCTCCACGGACGCGCCGCCCGTCACGTCGGCCTCGTCGTCGTCATCCCCGGACTCCGCGAGCGCCGGCGCGGCGAGACGGGCCAGCGCGGGGGCATCCGCACGGAGGACGGCCGGCAGCGCGGGCGCGGCGGCGAACGCGATGAGCAGCGCGACCGCCGCGAGCAGGGCGATCCGGGTCGGTCGGATCTTCGGGGTCGTCCGGTCCATTCGTTCCTCCTCGCGGGCCGCCCTCGCGGCCCAGGGGCGCGGTCCTCCGCGCATCCGTCTCCGACGACCATTGTCCGCGCCCCGGCGCCGCCGCGCCGGACCCGGCGTTACGGTGCCGGCGCCTCCGGGCCGCTGCGACGTCCTCGGAGCGACGGGCGGAACCGCCACGCCCGGCCCTTCCGCCCTGCGGCTCCGTCCTTCCGTATCGACCGTGACCTTCCGACGGCTTCCGGCGGGTCTACAATGGAACCAGCCACGCCCCCGCGGGGCAGGAAGGAGACGACATGAAAGGCCACCCGGATCTCATCCGCACGCTCAATTCCCTGCTCGCCGACGAACTCACCGCCGTCAACCAGTACATCGTGCACTCGGAGATGAACGCCAACTGGGGCTACGGGAAGCTGCACGCGCACTTCGAGAAGCGCGCGGTCGAGGAGATGAAGCATGCCGAGACGCTCATCGGCCGCATCCTCTTCCTCGAGGGGCTGCCGATCGTGAGCGAGCTGAAGCGCATGCACATCGGCGCCGACATCGAAGCGCAGCTCCGCAACGACCACCAGGCCGAGGAAGACGCGATCAAGGCGTACAACGACGCGATCCGGGAGGCCGGCGACGTCGGCGACTTCGCGACGCGCGAGATCCTCGAGCGGATCCTCGACGACGAGGACCGCCACATCGACGAGATCGAGGAGCGCCAGGACCAGATCTCCCACATGACCGCCCCGATCTTCCTCACCACGCAGGTCGGCTGACCCCGCGTCCCGCCCCAAGCCCCCTCCCCGATTCCGGCACGACCGCGGCGAACGGCCGCGGAGAAGGAGACGAACATGATGGAAGACACCGCCACGAAGAGAGGCCAGGTCTACCGCTGCGGGAAGTGCGGGGACGAGGTCGAGGTCCTGAAGGACGGCTGCTGCGTCCCGGTCTGCTGCGGAGATGAGATGGAGCTGCAGTACGAGAACACGGTCGACGCGTCGAAGGAGAAGCACGTGCCCGTCGTCCAGAAGCTGCCCGGCAAGGTCGTCGTCACCGTCGGCTCCGTCGAGCATCCGATGCTGCCCGAGCACTACATCGAGTGGATCGAGGTCCTCACCCCCACGAAGTCGCTGCGCAAGTGGCTCAAGCCGGGCGACAAGCCGGTCGCCGAGTTCGCGACGGACGAGGAGATCCTCTACGCCCGCGAGTTCTGCAACCTGCACCGCCTCTGGCGCTCGTAGCCCCGATCCGTCCCGACGCACGAAGGGCTCCGCGGAAACCCGCGGAGCCCTTCGCCCGTTCCCGGGGTCTTCGCGCGTCAGCCGCGCTTCCGGAGCCCGAGCATCTCGCGCGCCTCGTCCGGCGTCGCGACTTCCTTGTTGAATTCCTTGATGATGCGCTTCGACCGCTCGACGAACTCGACGTTGGTCTTCGCGAGCACGCCCTTCGCGTAGAAGATGTTGTCCTCCATGCCGACGCGGATGTGGCCGCCGAGGGCGAGCGTCGCGTACAGGATCGGCAGGTGGCCGCTCCCGATGCCGAACGCGCCCCACGTGGAGCCGGCCGGGATCAGGCTCTTCAGGAAGACCAGGTTCTCGACGGTCGCCGCCATGCCGCCCGCCGCGCCCAGCACGAACTGGAAGTGCAGCGGCGCCGTGAGGACGCCCTTCTTCAGGTAGTACAGCGCGTTGTAGACCATGCCCGCGTCGAAGATCTCGATCTCGGGCTTCACGCCGACCTCGCGCATCGCGGGCCCCAGCTTCTCGAGGAAGCGGGGGTGGTTCTCGAACACGCCGCTGTGCAGCCAGTTCATCGTGCCGCAGTCGTACGAGGCCATCTCGGGCAGCAGCTCCCGGAACGGCTTCATGCGCAGGTCGTCGTCGAACCCGAGTCCTCCGGACGTCGTCGTGTTGAGCACGATGTCGCAGTCGGTCGCGCGGATGTAGCCGAGCGTCTCCTTGAACTTCTCGAAGCTCATCGACGCCTTGCCCTCGTCGTCGCGCACGTGGATGTGGGCCACGGTCGCACCGGCCTTCCAGCAGGCGTAGACCTCGTCCGCGATCTCGCGCGGGGTGAGGGGGACGGCCGGGTTGTCGTTCTTCGACGGCCAGGCGCCGGTCGTGGCGACGGTGAGGATGACCTTGTTGGCGAGATCCGCCATGGGGAACCTTCCTTTCTACAGGGCCTCGAAGACGACGGCCGTGCCCATGCCGCCGCCGATGCACAGCGTGGCGAGGCCGCGCTTCGCACCGAGGCGCTTCATCCCGTGCAGCAGGGTCGTCGCGATGCGCGCGCCGGACGCCCCGATCGGGTGCCCGAGGGCGATCGCGCCGCCGCTCACGTTGGTCTTCGCGGGGTCGAGCCCGAGGTCGCGCACGACGGCCAGCGCCTGCACGGCGAAGGCCTCGTTGGCTTCGACGAGGTCGAGGTCGGCGGCGGAGAGGCCGGCCTGGGCTAGCGCCTTCTTCGAGGCGGGGATGGGACCGAGGCCCATGACCTTCGGGTCGACGCCGGCCGAGCCGATGCCGAGGATGCGGGCCAGGGGCTTCACGCCGAGGCGGTCCGCCGCCTCGCGGGACATCACGACGAGCATCGCGGCGCCGTCGTTGATGCCGGACGCGTTGCCCGCGGTCACCGTCCCGTCCTTCTGGAAGGCCGGGCGGAGCTTGCCGAGCGTCTCGACGGTCGTGCCTGCGCGCGGGTACTCGTCGACCGCGAACATCACCGGGTCGCCCTTCTTCTGCGGAATCGCGACGGGCACGATCTCGGCGGCGAAGCGGCCGTCCGCGAGGGCGGCCTCGGCGCGCTGCTGGCTCTGCGCCGCGAAGGCGTCCTGAGCCTCGCGCCCGATGCCGTACTGCGCGGCGATGTTCTCCGCGGTGACGCCCATGTGGTAGTCGTTGAACGCGTCCCACAGTCCGTCGGAGATCATGGTGTCGACCAGCTGGTCGTGGCCCATCCGGTAGCCGTAGCGCGCCTTCTTCAGGGCGTACGCGGCGTTGCTCATGCTCTCCGTGCCGCCGGCGAGGACCACGTCGGCCTCCCCGGAGCGGATCAGCTGCGCGGCCAGCGACACGGCGCGCAGGCCCGAGCCGCAGACCATGTTGAGGGTCAAGGCCGGGACCTCGACCGGCAGGCCGGCCTTCACGGCGACCTGGCGGGCGACGTTCTGGCCCTGCGCGGCGGAAAGGACGTTCCCGACGAGCACTTCGTCCACAGCGGGGGGGGCGATGCCGGCCCGTTCGAGCGCGGCCTTCGCGGCCACGGCCCCGAGTTCGGCGGCGGAGAACGCGGCGAGCGTCCCGCCGACGGTGCCGATCGGCGTGCGGACGGCCGATGCGATGACGACTTCCTTCATTTCGCTCGCTCCCTTCGCCTCAGTCCTCGTCCGGTCCGAAGCCGCCGTACTTGTACTTGCGGTCGGGCACGGCGTTCAGGTCGGCCTCGTCGATCTCCGCGACGCAGCGGGCCATCGACCCGTCGCCGAGGTACCAGCGCAGCGGGAAGCAGTAGAAGCGGAAGCGCTTGCCGACGACCTTGTCCAGGTCGCCGCCGAGGTTCTCGACGCCGCCGATGCCGTGGCCCAGCATCAGCTTGTGGCAGGGCTCCCACGTGCCCCAGTTGCCGAGGGCCTC
>CAIXGU010000014.1 GCA_903919045.1 uncultured Eubacteriales bacterium
ACGATCGCGATGAGGTTTCCGAACAGCTGGGCGACGCTCTGGGACAGGGTCTGGTTGATGTTCTCGACGTCGTTGGTGAAGCGGCTCATCAGGTCGCCGTGCGTGTTGCGGTCGAAGAACCGCAGCGGCAGGTCCTGCATGCGATCGAAGAGGTCCTTGCGGAGGTGCTTGATCGTGCTCTGGGCGACGTCGATCATCAGGTACTGCTGGAACTGGGCCGCGGCCGTTCCGGCGAGGTAGATGCCCAGCAGCAGGAGGCAGGCCGAGGCGAGCCCGGCCATGTCCCGGTTCGCGATCGCGCCGTCGAGGATCGATCCGTTCATGCGCGTGGCGACGATCGTCCCGACGATGGAGACCAGCGTGGCGAGGAAGACGACGAGCATCTTCCAGCGCTTCCGACCGAGATAGACCAGCAGGCGGACGAGGGTCCCCTTCGGGTTCCGGAGCTTCGGAGGCGGTCCGGCCATGCGGGCGCCCATGGGGCCGCCGCCGGGTCCTCCGCCGCCGGGGCGGCCGCCGAACGGCAGGGGGGCAGGAGCCTGCTTGCGTTCCTCAGGCATGCGGGACCGCCTCCTCTCCGAGCTGCGAGCGGACGATGTCGCGGTAGATCGGACTCGTGCGGAGCAGCGTCGCGTGGTCGCCTTCCGCGACCAGACGGCCGTCGTCCATCACGAGGATCCGGTCGGCGTCGAGGACGCTCGAGATGCGCTGGGCGATGACCAGGATCGTGCAATGCCCCATGCGGCGCCGGAGGGCGGCCTGGAGCCGCGCTTCCGTGGCCATGTCGACGGCGCTGGTGGCGTCGTCGAGGATCAGGATGCGCGGGTTCCGGAGCAGCGCGCGCGCGATCGACAGGCGCTGCTTCTGGCCGCCGGAGAAATTCACGCCCTGCTGGCCGACGACGGTGCCGTAGCCCTCGGACAGGGCCTGGATGAAGTCGTCGGCCTGCGCGTCCTCGGCCGCTTGCACGAGCGCATCCGGCGCGGCGTCGGGGTCGCCCCAGCGGAGGTTCCCCTCCACGGTGCCGGTGAAGAGCGTGCTCTGCTGGAGCGCGACGCCGATGTTCCGACGCAGCGTCTCCTGCGGGATGCGACGCACGTCGACGCCGCCGATCCGCACCACGCCGGACGTCGTGTCGTATAGCCGTGGGATGAGGCTGACCAGCGTCGTCTTGCCCGATCCCGTCGCCCCCAGGATGCCGACCACCTCGCCTTCGCGGGCCGTGAAGCCCACATGGTCGAGAGCGGGCCTGGCCTCCGCGCCCGGGTAGGAGAAGGACACGTCGTCGAACTCGATGTCGAAGCCGTCCGCCTGTACCGCGTCCCCCGGGTCCGAAATCGAGGGCTTCGTGTCGAAGACCTCGTCGATCCGGTCGGCGGACGCCTTGGCGCGCGAGATCGTGAGCATCAGCATCGCGACCATCATGAGCGACATGAGGATCTGCGACAGGTAGTTGATGAAGGCCATGATCTGGGCCGGCGTTTCCATATCACCAAATAGCTTGCCGGTTCCGGAGGCAATGAACG
>CAIXGU010000015.1 GCA_903919045.1 uncultured Eubacteriales bacterium
CAGGATCCCGAGCACGCGCAGGAACGTCCTCATCGGAAGGCCTCCCTTCGGGCGGAGCCGGAGCGGCGGCGCGCCGTCGTCGACGTCGTCGGCGAGGAACGCATCCTCGGTTCGATTATACGCCTGCGCGCGGCTGCCACCGCGCCTGCCCATCCTCGCGCGAACGGCTCGTTTTCCGTATGGGAACGGATCCGGAATTCCGATATGATGGAACGGATAAGCCAGCTCGAGACCCGTGAAGCCGCATCCAGCCGCTGATGGAGGCACTCCATGTTCAAGGCGCTGCGTTCCGCGTTGTCCGTTCTCGTCGTCCTGGCCTTCCTTCTCGGCCTCGTCCCGCCCGGGACGTCGCTGCCGGCCACTCAGGTCGAAGCGGCCGTCACCGGCAGCTATACCTGGCATTCGTACTCCGGCAAGGCGGTGATCGATTCCTACGACGGCCCCGGAGGCCGCGTCGTCGTCCCCGCGACCCTCGGTTCCTATCCCGTCGGGACGATCGAAAGCTACGCCTTCGCCTACGACGACGACCTCACGAGCGTGGTCCTCCCGGCAGGGCTCGAGGTGATCAACGGGTACGCCTTCGAGGGCTGCGCCAACCTGAAGAGCATCTCCCTCCCGTCGTCGCTGCGCAGCCTCTACAGCTACGCCTTCCTCGACTGCTCCTCCCTCCAGTCGCTGTCCTTCGGCGCCTCGCTCTCCCTGGTCGCCGACGGCGCCTTCATCGGCTGCACGAGCCTGCAGTCCTTCACGGTCGACCCGGCCAACAACTCGGTCCGCAGCGACGGCGGCGTGCTGTTCAGCGGGACCTCCTCCGCCCTGCTCGCGTATCCGGCCGGCCGCGCGGGCCCCTACGTCGTCCCCGACATCGTCCAGTACATCCGGCCCTATGCGTTCGCGGACTGCGACGGCCTGAGCGGCATCACGTTCCCGGCCTGGCTCCTCAGCATCATGGCATCCGCGTTCGTCGACTGCGACGCCCTCCCGTCGGTCGTCCTGCCCGACTCCCTGACCTTCCTCGGCAATGACGCGTTCGCGGACTGCGATTCGCTGCAGACGGTCTCGTTCGGCCCCGTTCTCACGAGCATCGGGTGGCGCACGTTCGCAGCGTGCGCCTCCCTCCAGAGCATCGCGGTCTCCGGCACGAACCCCTCGGTGAAGAGCGTCGACGGCGTCCTCTACAACAAGGACGGTACGCAGCTGCTCCAGTATCCCTCCGGGCGGGCCGGTTCCTATGCGGTGGCGTCCGGCACGACGTACATCTGGGACGAGGCGCTCAGCTACGCGCGCAACCTCACGTCGGTCTCGCTGCCGGAAGGCTGCACGAGCTTGCCCGTCGGCCTGTTCACGGATTGCGCGAACCTGACGTCCGTCACGCTGCCGTCCACGCTGAATGCGCTTCCCGCCAGCGCGTTCCAGGGCTGCGCGAAGCTCGCGTCGATCAGCCTCCCCTCCACCTGCACGGTCCTCAACGACCAGGCCTTCGACGGCTGCGCCTCGCTCGCCTCGATCGCGTTCCCCGCCAACACCTCGACGATCGGGAACTTCGCGTTCCGGGACTGCACGAGCCTCACGGCGGTCTCGATTCCCGCCAAGACGACCAACCTGTACTGGACCGCCTTCGACGGCTGCGATTCGATCGCCGCCTTCACGGTGGACCCGGCCAATACGGCCTACAAGAGCCTCGACGGCGTGATCTACGACAAGGCCGTCACGTCGATCCACCTCTTCCCCGCAGCCTTCGAGGGCGACTACGTCGTTCCGGACGGCATCCAGACCGTCAGCGGCCTCGCCGGCGCCGACGGCGTGACCTCCGTCACCTTCCCCTCCTCCGTGACGACGATCGGCGACAACGCCTTCTCCGATTGCACGGGGCTCACCGCGGTTGCGCTGCCGGGCGGCCTCCTCAGCATCGGCGATGCGCCCTTCTCCGGATGCACGTCGCTCACGGCGCTCCATATCGGGAAGCTCCCCAACGGCCTTCCTGACTCGATCGCCGACGGGTGCCCCGCCCTCGCGTCCATCGACGTCGATCCCGCGAACGCCTTCTACACGAGCCAGGACGGCATCCTCTACAACAAGTACCTGACCCGCGTCGTCCGCTTCCCCAGCGCCAAGGCGGGCGCCTTCACGATCCCCGACACCGTCGCCGACGTCGGTCCGTACGCCTTCCAGGACTGCACCGCGCTCACGTCCGTCTCGGGCGGCGCCAACCTGCTCTGGATCCAGGAGGGCGCATTCGCCGGCTGCACGAATCTCAAGACCGTCGTTCTCCCGAACGCCTGCAAGCAGCTCGACGCCTACGCGTACGCCGATTGCACGTCGCTGTCCTCCTTCACGATGTCGACCGCGATGCAGAACATCGGTACGGCGGCATTCCTGAACTGCCGGAGCCTGGCTTCGATCGCCTGGCCGACGACGCTGGCCATCCTCGGGCCGAACGCCTTCTACGGCTGCGCATCGCTCAAGACGGTCTCGATCCCGGCCGCCACGACGTCCATCGGCGAGGACGCCTTCGGGGCCTGCGCGTCTCTGACGGCGATCGACGTGGCCGCGCTCAACGCCAATTACTCCAGTGCGAGCGGCGTCCTGTTCGACAAGGCCAAGACCGTGCTGATCCAGTACCCCGCCTTGAAGACCGGCGCCTTCACGGTGCCTGCCACCGTCACGTCGATCGCGCCGCGCGCCTTCGTCGACGGCGACGGCGTGACGTCGATCGCGATCGGCGCCGCGGTCGCCTCGGTCGGCCTCGACGCCCTGTCCTACTGCCATTCCCTGACCGCGATCACGGTCGACGCGGCCAATCCCCTGTTCTCGAGCCAGGACGGCGTCCTCTACGACAAGGCGAAGACCGAGCTCCTCCAGTATCCTGCGGGCAAGGCCGGATCCTACGCCGTCCCCGCGACGGTCACGTCCATCGGGCCGGCGGCATTCTCCGCCGCCGAGCAGCTGGCCTCCGTCACGCTGCCGACCGGTCTCAAGCGGATCGGCGACTACGCATTCGACGGCTGCAGCGCCCTCAAGGGCGTCCGGATCCCCGCCGCCACGACGTCCATCGGCACGCTCGCGTTCGTCGCGTGCACCGGGATGACCCAGATTGCGGTCGACGCCGCGAATCCGGGCTATCGCAGCGACGCCGGCGTGCTGTTCGACAAGGCCGGCTCCCGCCTGATCCAGTACCCGAACGGCATCGCGGGCGGCTACGCCGTCCCGGCGGGCACGCGCGAGATCGGCGTCGGCTCCTTCATGTGGAGCCTCGGCCTGACCAGCGTCCTGGTCCCGGATTCGGTCGCGGTCGTGGACGGCTTCGCGTTCTTCGGCTGCTCCGGCCTCATGGGAGTCGATTACCTCGGCGACGAGCCGTACGTCGGCCTCCTCGCCTTCGGCGCGTGCAGCATCGACTTCGAATCCCGCTACCTGGTCGACAAGGTCGGGTTCTCCACGCCGGAATGGCTGGGGCTGCCCGCATCGACCTTCACGGCGGACCTGCACACGGTGACCTTCGACAGCGCCGGCGGCAGCGCCGTGGCCGCGAAGACCGCGCAGGCCGGCACGACCGTCTCCGAGCCCCCGACCCCGGCGAAGGCGGGTTCCGTCTTCCAGGGCTGGTTCACGGCGGCCGACG
>CAIXGU010000016.1 GCA_903919045.1 uncultured Eubacteriales bacterium
GATGGCCTTCCTCAACTGCGACCGCACCGAGCTCGTCGAGGCGCTCCGCAAGAGCGAGCGCGACCTGAACCGCGCGCAGGCGGTCTCCCACACGGGCCACTTCCACATCGACCTGAAGCGAGGCGAGACCTTCTGCTCGGACGAGTTCTCGCGCATCTTCGGGCTGCCCGTCGGAGCGACGCTCGACGACTCGGTCCTGCAGGGCATCGTGCATCCGGACGACGTGGCCGCGCTCAGCCGGAGCTGGGAGCAGGCCCGCGAGGGCGCGCCCGAGACGATCGTGCACCGCCTGGTCGTCGATGGCCGGGTGAAGTGGATCGAGGCCCACACGGAGTACGCGTTCGACGCGGACGGCGTTCCGGTCCTCATGCTGGGCACGGTGCGGGACATCACCGTCGAGCACGAGGCGCAGGAGCAGCTCGACCGGTACCGGCAGCACCTCGAGGAGATGATCGAGGAGCGCACGGCCGAACTCACGGAGGCGAAGGCCGCGGCGGAGGCCGCGAATCAGGCCAAGTCCTCCTTCCTGTCGAACATGAGCCACGAGATCCGCACGCCGATGAACGCGATCGTCGGCTACGCGCACCTGATCCGCCGAGACCCGCTCACGCTGCGCCAGCAGGACCGGCTGAACAAGATGACCGAGGCGGCGCGCCACCTCCTGCAGATCATCAACGACATCCTCGACCTGTCGAAGATCGAGGCGTCGAAGGTGGTCCTCGAGGAGCGCGACTTCGAGCCGGCGCGCGAGATCGACCGCATCTGCGGCATGCTCGAGAACGAGCTGGACCGCAAGGGCCTGAAGCTCACGGTCGACCTGGACCACACGCCGTCGATGCTGACGGGCGACGGGGTGCGGCTCGGGCAGATCCTCATGAACCTGTGCAGCAACGCCGTGAAGTTCACCGAAAAGGGCGGCGTCGCGATCCGCAGCGAGGTCCTCGAGCGGAACAAGGAGACCGGGAAGGTGCTCATGCGCTTCGAGGTCCAGGACACGGGCATCGGCATGAGCGAGGAGCAGATGGGACGCCTGTTCCGGGAATTCGAGCAGGCGGAGAGCTCGACGACGCGGCGCTTCGGCGGCACGGGGCTCGGCCTCGCGATCAGCCAGCGGCTGGCGCACCTCATGGGCGGGCGCATCGGCGTCACGAGCCGGCCCGGCGTCGGCAGCACGTTCTGGGTCGAGATCCCGTTCGGCGCGTCGCACGAGGCGGCGGCGAAGGTGGTGTACCTGAAGTCGTTCGTCGGGATGCGCGCGCTGGTGGTCGACGACTCGGAGGACGCGCGGGACATCCTCGGGAGCATGCTCGCGGAGCTCGGACTGCGGCCCGAGGAGGTGGCGAACGGGCCGGACGGGCTCGCGGCGCTTCGACGGGCGGACGAGCTGGGCGACCCGTTCCAGCTGCTGATCGTGGACCTGAAGATGCCCGACATGGACGGCCTCCAGGTGTCGTCCGCGCTGCAGTCGATGGAGCTCCGCAAGCGGCCGGCGATCATCATGGTCACGGCCTACAGCAACGAGATCACCGTCGACGAGACCTCGGCGGCCGGCATCTCGCGGGTGCTGCTCAAGCCCGTCACGCCGTCGCGGCTGCACGATGCGCTCGAGCTGCAGCTGCAGGACATCGCCCGCACGAAGACGACGGTGGTGGCCGAGGACGTCGACCAGGAGCTGCGGCGCCGCGCCGGCTCGCGCATCCTCGTCGTCGAGGACAACGCGATGAACCAGGAGGTCGCGGGGCAGCTGCTGGAGAACGCCGGCATGCGCGTCGCGATCGCGGAGAACGGGCAGGTCGCGGTCGACCGGGTGAAGGCGGAGACGTACGACCTGATCCTCATGGACATGCAGATGCCCGTCATGGACGGACTGCAGGCGACGCGCGAGATCCGGCGGCTGCCGACGCGCCGGTCCGTGCCGATCCTCGCGATGACCGCGAACGCCTTCACGGAGGACCGCGACCGCTGCGTCGAAGCGGGGATGAACGACTTCGTCGCGAAGCCCGTCGAGCCGGAGGAGCTGTTCAAGAGCCTCGTGAAGTGGCTCCCGCCGACCCGTTCCCTCGAAGAGGTGCTGCGCGAGGCCGCGGAGGCCGAAGCGGCCGCGGAGGCGGCGCGCGCCGAGGGCAGAGCGGAAGGACCCGCGGGCGCGGGAGGCGCTGCCGGAGCGGGTGCGGCGGGCGCGGGCGTCGCGGGCGCGGAGGCGCCCGAAGAGCCGGCGGCGTTCGGCGCCACGCGGAACGGGAAGCGTCCGCTCACGCAGGAGGAGCAGACCGTCCTCGCGACGCTCTCCGTCGTGGACGGCCTCGACGTCGAGGCGGGTCTCCAGAGCGTCATGCGGCAATATGCGACCTACGAGCGCCTACTGCGCAAGTTCCTCGAGGACCACGCGGACGATGCCGACCGGCTCACCGAGCACATCTGCGCGGGGCGCACCGTGGACGCGAAGCGGGTCGCGCACACGCTGAAGAGCGTGGCGGGGCTGCTCGGCGCCCAGCGCGTGCAGACCCTCGCGGCGCGCATGGAGGCGGAGTCGGTGCCCGGAATGGACCTCCAGGAGGAGCGCGTCCGGGAGCCGATGCTCGCCCTCGGGGAGGAGCTGCGCAAGCTGACCGACGCCCTGCGCGTCGCGCTGCCGCCGGTTCCGGCGGGGGGCGGCGCGGCGGGCGCGCGGACGGGCGCAGCGGCCGTTCCGGTCGACCCGGCGCGGCTGCAGGACGTGTGCCTGCGGATGGAGACGCTGCTGCTGCAGGGCGACTCGTCCGTCAACGAGCTGTACGAGAACGAGCGGGCGATGCTCGCGGCGGCCTTCGGCGCGGACGCCGAGACGCTCGGGGCGAAGATCTCGGACTTCGACTACGCCGATGCGGTCGAGGTCCTGCACCGGGCCCTGGAGCGGCGCAAGGGGTAGGCGGCGAGGCGCCCGAGGGGCGCGGAAGGCGCAGGGCGGGCCCGTCCCTTCCCGGAGGAGGGGGCGGGCCCTTTCTCGCGCCGCGAAGGCGCGCCTCGGTCTGCGCTAGCCCTTCTCGCCGGTCCCGCCGATCCGCAGCAGGTTCCAGGAGGCGGGCGCGAGCCGGACCGTCGCACGGCCGCCGTCGAGTCGCTCCGACGGCAGGGTCGCCGGGGCGACGCGGTCGGGATGCGCCTCGTCGTTCACGGCGGAAAGGTCGTCGCTCCGCAGTTCGGTCCGCTCGATCGGCGTTCCGTCGGCGAGGGCCAGCCCGCGCAGGTCCAGCGCGAGCTCGATCCCCTCGTCCAGGCTCCGGTTCACGGCGAAGACGGAGACCGCGCCGGTCGCGTCGTCGCGGACGGCCGAGACGTCCAGCCAGGGCACGTCGGCGTGGTTCGTCGCGTCGTAGGTCGGGCCGTCCAGCGCGAGACCGAGCGACGTGCCGCGCCCGTACCGGGAGGCGAGCGCGAACGGCCAGAAGGTCGTCTGGCGCCAGGACGGGCCGCCCGCCCGGGTCATGATCGGGGCGATCACGTTCACCAGCTGCGCGAGGCACGCCACCTTCACGCGGTCCGCGTTGCGCAGCAGGGCGTTCAGCATCGTGCCGACCACCAGCGCGTCGGTCATGTCGTAGACGTCCTCGAGGAGCGGCGGCGCCTCCTGCCAGCGCTCCAGCTTCCGGTCCTGCTCCCCGCTGTGGAACCACACGTTCCACTCGTCGAAGGACAGCTTGACGTCCTTCGTCCCGCGCTTCTTCGCCTTCACGAAGTCGCAGGCCGCCCCGACCTCCCGGATGAACCGCTCCATGCCGACGCTCTCCGCGAGGAAGGCGCCGACGTCGCCCTTCGGGTTGCCGTAGTAGGTGTGGAGGGAAATGTAGTCCACATGCTCGTACGTGTGCTCGAGCACGATCCGCTCCCAGTCCGGGAACGTCGCCATTCCGCGCCCCGAGCTCCCGCAGGCCACCAGCTCGATCGACGGGTCCGCCCATTTCATCGTCTTCGCGGTCTCGCAGGCGATCCGCCCGTACTCCTCGGCGGTCTTGTGCCCGATCTGCCACGGCCCGTCCATCTCGTTCCCGAGGCACCAGAGCTTCACGCCGTGCGGGTCCGGGTGCCCGTTCGCCCTGCGCAGGTCCGACCAGGCGGTCCCGCCAGGGTGGTTGCAGTACTCGACCTCCTGGCGCGCCTCGTCCGGTCCGAGCGTGCCGAGGTTCACGGCCAGCATCGGCGCGGTCCCGGCCTTGCGGCACCAGTCCGCGAACTCGTCGATCCCGACGCGGTTCGGCTCGACCGAGGTCCAGGCCTGCTCCAGGCGGCGGGGCCGCTTCTCGACGGGCCCGATCCCGTCGCGCCAGTCGTAGCCGGAGACGAAGTTGCCGCCGGGGTAGCGCACGACCGGCACGCCCAGCTCGCGCACGAGGGCGAGGACGTCCTTCCGGAAGCCCTGCGCGTCGGCGGCCGGGTGCCCCGGCTCGTGGATGCCCGTGTACACGGCGCGGCCGAGGTGCTCGAGAAACGAGCCGAAGAGGCGGTCGTCGACGGAACCGACGACGCGGGCGGAATCGAGGGACAGTCGTGCATTCTTCATGGCGTTCGGGTCCTCCCGTCCGGTCTGCTCTTTCTTCCTGCGGAGGTGGAGCGGCGCCCTGCGGGGCGCGAAGGCGTCCGGCTTCTGCGCTTCCCTCCCATGCTATACTGGAAGCGTTCCGAGATGCAATGGACATTCCTCTCGGGAACTGATGTTTTCAACTGGAGAGGTGACGATGATCGAGCGGGTGCGCGCCGGATGGAACTACCGGCATCCCCCGGGGATGTGGATCCGCCGCCCGGTAGGCAGCGGGGATCTCCTCTTCGTCCTGTTCCGAAGCCGGATCGTCTGGCGCAGGCCCGCGTTGCCCGAAGCCGCGGACGCTCCGGCCGCTTCGGCCGCTTCGGTCGCCGCCGTCGCGGCGGAGCCGGACCTGCAGGCGCTGCCGAGCGGCACGTGCCTCCTCTATCCGGTCGGAGCGGCCCAGGAATACGGTCGGGATGACGAGTCCTGGTTGAACGACTGGTTCCATTTCGCCATGGATGCGGCGGACCGCGACTGGTTCGACCGTCTCGGCCTTCCGTTCGCGACGCCCCTCCTGCTCGCCGATCCGTTCCCGCTGTCCGACGCCGTGCGCGCGCTCGCCGAGACGCACCAACAGGGAGGCGCCCTGCTCCCGGAGCGGCTCGACGCGCGGATCCGGAGCCTGCTGCTCGACCTCGCGGCCGAACGGGCGGCCGGGACCGCCCGTACTGCGGGCGAAGGCCGGTCGACCGAGGACGCTGCGCAGGATGCGCTCCGCGCGCGGTTCCGTCCGCTGCGGTCCGAGATCCTCGGCGACTGCACCGCGGATTGGACGCTCGAGGAGATGGCCCGCCGCACGCACCTCAGCGTCTCGCGCTTCTCGGCCGTCTATCGCTCCCTCTACGGAACCACACCGAAGCAGGACGTCATCGCGGCCCGCATCCGCTACGCCGGCTTCCTGCTGCGCGAGACCGCGCTGCCCGTCGGCGAGGTCGCCTCCCATAGCGGCTACCGGAGCGAGGAGCATTTCCTCCGCCAGTTCCGCAGCCATTCCGGCTGCACGCCGTCGGAGTTCCGGGCGCGGGAACGCCGATGAGGCAGGCGCGCTAGCCCAGCAGCGACTGCAGGGCCGCGCGGCCCTCGACGACGCCGATCTCCACGACGAAATCCCGGAACTCGCCGGGCTGCAGGAAGTCGAGCTCGCCGAGCCGGCGCGCCTCGGCGCGTCCGGCGACCCGCCAGGTGCCCGGCTCGAGGCCGACGACGTACTCCTGCTCGCCCATCATCTTCCATTCCGTGAAGTGCGGGAGCGTCTCCTTGCCGTAGGCGACGTGCACGCCGAAGCCATCCGCGCCGAGCGCCGGGTTGAACAGCACGGCGTGGGCGAGCCCGTTCGCGTCGGCGGCGGGGTCGAGGTGGAAGACCTGCTCCGCGTAGCCGGAGGTCGGCTCCTGGAAGCGGTCGAACGCGGAGAGGCCCAGCGAGGCTTCGGCGTCGCGCGGCATCACGGAGGAGGTCCGCACATGCAGGCGCGTCGCGGCGTCCACGACCGGCCAGCCGAAGTTGAGGTGGTACAGGAACATGAGCGGCTGGGACGCATATCCTGCGTTCTCGACGCGGTCGCAGATCCGCAGGCTCGTCCCGCCGAGGCTCGCCGAGATCGAGCGGGTCAGGACCACATTCTCCCCGAAGACGCTCGCCTGGCGCATCCGCCCGCGCACGGACAGGACGTACTCGTCGCCGACCCATTCGCGCGTCACGGCCACGTCCTCGGCCGGCAGGTTCGACGCCGGTCCGTGCAGTCCGAGCGCGCGGCCCTCGTCGACGCTCGGCGCGCCCATGTGCGTGTACCCGCACGTCGTGACGAGGCCGCCGAAGAAGCCGTCGAGGAAGCCGCGGACGCCGTCCTCGCTGAAGTACGCCGGCGCCGTGACGCCGGTCTTCGAGATCCAGCCGATCGCCTGCCCCTTGTAAGAGGCCCACGCGACGTCCATCCCGCGCGAGGGCAGCACCGTGAAGGCGAAGCCGGACCCGGTCGTCACCTCGACCGCCTCGACGCCCTCCGCCTTGCCGCCGCGCAGCGCGACCCGCCGCGCGTCCGCGACCTGCGAGAGGTCCCCGACGCGCCGCCTCACCTCGTCCTTCGTCCATTCGCGACCGTAGAGCCTGGCCATCCCTGCCTCCCCCTCGACAAGCGCGGCGCCTCGCGGCGCCGCTCCGGCGTGCAAGGACCCCCGACGCCGTCCGGCGCGGGGGTCCGCGGTGCCCCGCGGCGCGGGGCTATTCGTCCTTCTTCTTCTTCCGTTCCACGACCGGGACCGGCGGCGCGACCTCGTGGGCCGGCTTCGCGCCTGTGTCGTGCCTCTTCTTCGGCGGCTTGCGGACTTCGCGCTTGATATCCTTGGAACCCATGGTGGAAACCTCCTCGTCGCGATGCGCGGGAACGCGCGGCGTCTACGACGATTATAGCGAATCCTCGGCCGCGCGCAAAGCAGGCGCAGGGCCGAATGCGGGGCGCTGCGACGGCGCGGGGCGCACGGCCGGCGCGGCGGGCCGGGCGTCCGCCGCGGGACGGGCCGTCTCGGGCGACCGTGCGCGCGCCCGCGACCAGCGCCAGCCGACGAGCGCGGCGGTCCAGGACGGCGGCACGAGGCGGCTCAGCGCGCCGACGGCGGCGTTGAGGGCACCGGGCACGAACACGGACGCGCCGCGCTCCGCCCGGTCGATCGTGCGCTTCGCGACGGTGCCGACGTTCATCGTGGTCAGCTGGCCGATCAGGCCCTGGCGGTCGATGGCCCGCATCACCTCCGGGTTCGACGGCATGCCGGCGGGGCACACCGCGGTGAAGGTCACGCCCTGCCCGCGCATCTCGCGCCCGAGGGCGACGGTGAGGTCGATCAGGAAGCGCTTGGAGGCCGCGTAGACGGCCTTGACTGGCATCGGCTGCCAGCCCGCGAGGGACGCGACGGTGACGACGCGCAGGGTGGCGAGCGGGCTGCGGAACGCGAGCGCGCGGCGGGTCATCGCGACGGTCGCCTCGACGTTGACGCGCACGATCGTGCACAGCTCCTCGGCGGTTCGGTCCGCGAAGGGGCCCTCGAAGTCGAGCCCCGCGACGTTCACGAGGTGCGAGAGGTCGTCGCCGCGCGCGGCGAGGGCGTCGAAGAGGCGGTCGCGGTCGGCGGGGACGGCGAGGTCGGCGGCGACGCAGGCGACGTCGGCGCCGTGCAGGCGGCGCAGGCCGTCGGCGAGGGAGGCGAGCGCGGCCTCGCTGCGGTCGGTCAGGAGCAGCGCGTGCCCGCGCGACGCGAGCTCGGCGGCGAAGGCCTTCCCGAGGCCGCCCGTCGCGCCCGTCACGAGCGCGCGGTGCCGGGGGATCGCGGGGGCGTTCATCGTCAGCGGTTCCATGCGTTCTCCTCCATGCCGCAGAGCCGCAGGGACGCGGCCCAGAGCCGGTCGGTGTCCTCGCGCCGCAGCGACGCGGCGCTCGGGCGCTCGGGCTTCCCGTCCTTCCAGTAGTCGAACTCCCCGTGCGGCTGGGCGGGCTCGGACGCGAGCGCGACGACCGTGGCCGCCCCCACCTCGGGCGCGACCCCGCCGCGACGGCGGAGGCGCCAGACCCAGGCGACCACGCCGGTCGCCTTGCTGCCGATGTCCGTGTCGACGAGCCCGGGGTCCACCGCGTAGGCGCGCAGGCGGTCCGAGGCGAAGCGGGCGTTGAAGGCGTGGACGAAGAGGACGTTCGCGAGCTTCGACTGCTTGTACGCGGTCAGGGGATTGTAGAGGCGGCGCAGCATGGGGTCGCTCCAGCGGATCC
>CAIXGU010000017.1 GCA_903919045.1 uncultured Eubacteriales bacterium
GACCTTGTACTGCCCGATCGTCTTCGTGGTGGCGTGCAGCTGGCGGTTCAGGTTGGTGAGGCACACCTTGTCGTCGTCGACCAGCACGAACCGGCGCACGCCGGCCCGCACGAGCCCCTCCACGGCGAACGTCCCCACGCCTCCGATGCCGTAGACGGCCACCTTGCTGCGCGCGAGGACGTCGAGCGCCGCGCGCCCGATCAGCAGCTCGGTGCGGGACAGGGCATGGAGCCGCGAGGCCACCCGCCGCGCTCCCCGTCAGCCCTTCAGGGCCCGGAGCGCGTCCTGGACCTCCTGCGAGTGTCCGTCCGGCTTCACCTTCTCGAACACCTTCCGCACGGTCCCGTCGGGCCCGATCACGAACGTCGTGCGCAGGATCCCGAAATACGTCTTCCCGTAGTTCTTCTTCTCGCCCCAGGCGCCGTAGGCATCGGCCACCTTGTGGTCGGGGTCCGACAGCAGCGTGAACGGCAGGCCGTATTTCACGGCGAACTTCGCGTGGCTCGCCGCGTCGTCCGGGCTCACGCCCAGCACGACGGCATCCAGGTCGCCGATCCGCACGTGGTCGTCGCGGAAGGCGCACGCCTCGACCGTGCAGCCCGGCGTGTCGTCCTTCGGGTAGAAATACAGGACGACGAACCTTCCCTTGAAATCGGAGAGGGAGACCTTGCTCCCCTCCTTGTCCTCCAGCGTGAACGCGGGAGCCTTCTCCCCTTCGCGCACCATGGCTAAGACCTCCTTGCGCATGCTCCGGGCCATCCCGGGGACGCCCCCGGCTCCGGTCCGCAGGTCCATCGTACCTCGCGCGGACGGGGTCCGCGCGGAGCGGCGTTACGGGCTTCGCACGGCCCCGCGGCGCCACCGGCGCGCAAATTGACACGCGTCGCTCCCTGATGATACCATCACCCCCGGAGAGATGGCAGAGTGGTCGAATGCGCTCGCCTCGAAAGCGAGTGACCCTGTGAGGGGTCCAAGGGTTCGAATCCCTTTCTCTCCGCCAACGCCCTCCGGGCCCGACCGCCCGGACCCCGAGCGCCGGACCGCGGACCACGTCCCCGGGCCGGCGTTCGTCCTTCGAAAGGAACCCGCCATGGAGAACCCGATCGAGAACCGCTCCCGCATGGACCGCGCCCGCTGGCTCGCGCTGCACGGCCGCTCCGACATCCGCCTCGACGCGTCCGGCCTCGGCTGGATCGGCCTGCTCCTCTTCACGCTCGCGTGCTGCGTCGTCGCGGCGCTCGGGACGCAGCCGCTGTTCCTCGTCGTCTTCCTGCCGATCGCCCTCTTCAGCGCCTACCGCATCTTCCTGCAGGCCCGCGTCCTCGCGGACCGCGCGTTCCGGGCGCTCGCCGCCCGCCGCGGCGCGGAGAGCTGGGAGGTCGTCGTCGCGTTCTCGGACGCCGTCCTCGTCTCGGATGGCGACGATACCGCGGTCCACCCGTGGAGCCGCGTGCGCGCGCTCGCGTCCGACCGGGCCGGCTGGTACCTGGCGCTCTCCGACGGCGGCGACGTCCGGCTCGACCCGGCGGGCTTCGCGCCGGGCGGCGCGAAGGCGTTCCTGGCGTTCCTCGCCGAGCGCCACCCCGAGATCGCGGTCGGCCGTCTCCGCCCGGCGCCCTGAGGGCGCCCCGAGGGCGCCGCGGGCGGACTCCGCGTCGGCTACGGGTAGTCCTGGCGGGTCGGCCGGACGACGATTTCGGCCAGATGCACGTGCGGCGGCTGCGAGACGACGAAGGACACGGCCCGCGCCACGTCCTCCCCGGCCAGCAGCGGCCCGAAATTCCTGCGGAAGCCCTCGACCTGCGCGTCCGTGTATTCGGCGACGGCCTGGAATCCCGTCAGGACGATGCCGGGCTCGACCAGCGTGACCCGGATGCCCTTGGGGCCGATCTCGCGCCGCAGCCCCTCGGCCACCGCGTGGATCGCGAACTTGGTGGAACCGTAGACGGCGCTGAACGGCGAGACGTTGCGGCCGGCGACCGAGCCCAGGACCACGATGTCGGCGGCGTGCACCGGATAGGGGCGCTCCGCGAGCCCGGCGAGCATCCGCTGCGCCGCGCGCTGCAGGAGCGCCGTCGCGCCGACGAGGTTCGTCCGCACGACCTCCTCGAACCGCGACAGGTCCGCCGCGCTCACCGCGCCGCCGAGGCCGCGGCCGGCGTTGACGACCACGAGATCCGCCTCGCGCCCGAAGCGCGCGCGGGCCGTCGCGAAGAGCGCTTCCTGCACGGCGCCGTCCGCGGCGTCGCCCGCGACGCCGGCGAACGCGGGACCCAGCTCCCGCTCCAGCGCGTCCAGCCGGTCCGCTCCGCGGGCGTTCCCGACCACCGCGCATCCCTCCGCGACGAGACGTCGCGCCACCGCCTCGCCGATGCCGGACGACGCACCCGTCACGATGGCCACTCTCGGCCAGTCCTTCCGCTCCGCAACCCGACCCGAACCTTCCATCCGAACCTCCCCGGGACCGCGTCCCGTTTTCCCCGATGGTACACCGGGCGCGGCGCCGATGCACGCTCCGCCCGGTTGACGGACCCGTGGAGGAATAGGACAATGGAATAGGGCGCAGGATGTTTTGCTCCGTCCGGCCACCACCAAGGAGGCCGCATTGCCTGCACTCACGATCTCGCGGCAGATGGGCTCGCTCGGCGACGAGATCGCCGCGGCCCTCGCCGATCGGCTCGGCTGGGACCTGATCGACCGGAACGACGCGATCGACCGCTTCCTCGGCGACGCCTCCCCCGCCGACCGCCACCTCCTCCGGGAAAGCTCGAAGCATTATCTCGCCCTCTCTCCCTCCGGCCTCACGTTCCTCGAGAGCATCGAGCAGAACCTGCGCGCCTTCCTCGCGTCGCATCCCGCCGTCCTCGTCGGCTTCGGCACGCGCTGCCTGCTCGCCGGCGACCGCGACGTCGTGCACGTGCGCGTGGTCGCGTCCCGCGCGGCACGGGCCGCCCGGGTCCGCCAGCGCTACCGCGTCTCCGCCGAGGAAGCCGAGCGCCTCCTCGACGCGTCCGACCGCCGCCAGCGCCGCTTCGCCGCGGCCGTCTACGGCGAGGAGCTCTCCGATCCGGCCGGCTTCGACCTGACCCTCGGCACGACGCGGCTGTCCGTCGAGGAAGGCGTCGCCGCGGTGCTGTCGGTCCTCGAGAAGCGCCGCGCGCGCGTCGCCGCGGAGACCGAGCTGCCGCTCGAGGCGCTCGTGCGCGCCGCGAACGGAGGCAGGGGCGCCCCGACGCCCGCCGCCGTGTCCCCTGAAGACGCCTCGCCGTTCAAGCACCCGTCCGAGGCCGAGTTCGCCCGGATCCTCGACATGTACGGGATCGAATGGACCTACGAGCCCCGGACCTTCCCGCTCGAATGGGACGACCAGGGCCGCGTCGTCCAGGCCTTCAGCCCCGACTTCCACCTCACGCGGTTCGGCACGTACATCGAGCTCACCACGATGGACCAGCGGCACGTCACGGAGAAGAACCGCAAGCTGAAGCGACTGCGCGAGCTCTATCCCGACATCGACGTCCGCATCGTCTACCGCAAGGACTTCCGCAGCCTGCTCGAGCGGTTCCGCGCCGCCGGGACGAGGTGAGGCCGATGGAAGGCGCCGCGCCCGGCCGCGTCCTCTTCTCCGCCGCCCGCATCGCGGAGCGCGTCGCCGGGATCGGCCGCGCGATCGACGCCGACTACGCCGGCAAGGACCTGGTCCTCGTCTGCGTCCTCAAGGGCTCTACGTACTTCTTCGCCGACCTGACCCGCGCCGTCACGATCCCCGTGCGGCTGGACTTCATCGCGATCGGCGGCTTCGCCGGACGGGAGCGGACCGGCGGAGCGGTGCGCATCGCGAAGGACCTCGACCTCGACATCGCGGGCCGCCACGTCCTCCTCGTGGAGGACATCGTCCGCACCGGCCTCACGACGGCCTACCTGGTGCAGACCCTGCGGGCGCGCGAACCGGCCGACGTGCGGGTCTGCGCCCTGCTGGTGAACCCGACGCAGCTCATGATCAACGTCCCGATCGCCTACCAGGGCTTCGAGGCGCCGTCGACCCGGATGATCGGGTACGGGATGGACGTCGCCGAGGTCGGGCGAAACCTGCCCGACATCTCCGAGCTCGCCTAGCCGGAACACCGGAGCGGCGCGAAGAAGGCGGCCCCCCTGTACGAGGGACCGCCGTCCGGGCATAAAAGGGCTCCAGCGAACCCAACTGAGGCCTCCGATCCTGCGCGGTCGTCCTTTGCTCTGCGAGCATTCAGCCCGTCCAACCCAACTCCGTCTCCCGCGAATCCCGCGCCGGTCAGTTTCCATCCCGGCCCAAGACCCTGGTCGATCGGTCATTCAGTTGTCGTGGCTTGCGACCCGTGTGCACTTTCGTGCCCCGTCGACCGCTACCCGCATTCCCCTCTTTCGAGAGGCGACATCCCGCCAGGTCCGGTGCTTCCCGGTATTCCCTGGAGCTTGGCTTCAGTATAGCAGGCCCTGTGCATCTGTCAATAGGCAGCCGAAATTTCTTTTCGTGTCCATGCAGGATGCACAAGAAACCGAACGTTCTTCCGCGCCTTCCGGGCGCAAAGGGCGGCTCGGCGCGCCCTGCGGCGTTCGGTTTCGGCGTGGACGGCCCGGAGAGCGACTCTCCGGAACGGCGGAACCGGAAAGGCCCGCCGGGCGCGGAGCTCCGGTTCCGGGCCGATCCGCGTCCGGCCGGGTCGTCCGCCGCACGGGCGGGTCCGAGCCGCAGCGGCGCGGCCGGATCCGGGCCGCGCGGAGGCGGCGGGCTCTTCCTTGCGCCATGTCACATCGGTTACAATGCTCTCGGTACCTGTCTGGTACTTTCTATGCAATGCGCCGTCGTGGCTGAGAGAACGGGCTGAAAGGCCGCAACCCACAAGGAGGACGATCGATGAAGAAGTTCAGATGCACCGTGTGCGGACACGTCGTGACCGCCGACGCCCCCCCGGCCAAATGCCCGCAGTGCGGCGCGCCGGCCGACAAGTTCGTTGAGATCACGAAGGAGCAGATGGTCTGGGCCGACGAGCACAGGATCGGCGTCGCGCAGGGCGTGGACGAGCGCGTGCTCGAGGGCCTGCGCATGAACTTCACCGGCGAGTGCACCGAGGTCGGCATGTACCTCGCGATGTCCCGCCAGGCGGATCGCGAAGGGTTCCCGGAGGTCGCGGAAGCCTACAAGCGGATCGCCTTCGAAGAGGCCGATCACGCCTCCAGGTTCGCCGAGCTCCTCGGCGAGGTCGTCTGGGCCGATACCAAGAAGAACCTGGCCGCCCGCGTCGAGGCCGAGTACGGCGCGACCGCCGGCAAGAAGGAGCTCGCCACCCTCGCGAAGCAGCTGAACTACGACGCGATCCACGACACCGTGCACGAGATGTGCAAGGACGAGGCGCGCCACGGCAAGGCGTTCAAGGGCCTGCTCGAGCGCTACTTCAAGTAGGTCGCCGGACGCATCCGGTCCCTCGACGATAAGGCCGCCCTCCCGACCGGGAGGGCGGCCTTCTTCATCACGTCCGGCAGCCGCCGTAGCGGATGCGGCCCGGGTGGTAGGGGTCGTAGGGCAGGTCGTCGGCCGCGGTCGCGGTCTGCGCGCCCGTCTCGAACGGCCGGTAGACGCGCAGGTGGCCGTCGGGCGTCGCGAGGTAGAACGGAAGCCGGAAGAAGGCGGCCCACCAGGTGTCGCGGAAGGCGCCGAAGGAGAAGGCGTCGTTCCCCTCGCCTTCCGCGGGGCTGTAGGCGCCGTGCGTATGAAGCAGCCCGACCGGGACGCCTCCTGCTCCGAAGAGGTCGGGCACGGCCGCGTCGTGGGCGCCGACGACGGGCGTCGTGTAGGCGTAGCCGACGGCGAAGGCGAGGCGCGCGCGGCGCGTGCCGTCGTCCGCGAGGACCGCGACCCGGACCGTGCGGTAGAGGATGGCTGCATATTCCCGGCGCTCGGCGATCGAACGGGCGTTGTTCCGGCGGCCGAAGTCGAGGGCGGCGGCCATTTCCGTCGGGAAGACGCCGGAAGCGGGCGCGAGCGCGGCGTTCCGGGCGGCGAACGGGAGCACCCGGAACGGCGACGGCGGCGCGAAGGCGACGAAGGCGGCCGCCGCCGGGAGCCCGCGCAGGGCGAAGGCGACGGCGAGCGCAGCCGGGGGCAGGGCGAGCAGGAACAGGGCCGCCGCGACGAGGCCGGCGGCGATGCGGGCCGCTAGGCGGCGTCCGCGGGCGGCGTCCCGTCGTCGGGAGGGAGCGGCGCGGGTCTGCATCGGGGGTTCCCGAGGAAGCAGGCGAGCCAGGTGATCATGCCGGTGGCGGCGACGACCCCGAGCGCAGCGAGCGCCGCGAGGGGCTTCCCGGATCCGGGGCCGCGGAAGGCGCCGAGGCCGGCGAGCGACGCCGCGGCGGCGGCGACGCAGACGGCGGCCGGGACGATCCAGGCGGTCCGAGGTCGGAGCCAGACGGCCGCGAGCGGGTAGAGGGCCGGGAAGACCGTCAGGAAGAACGGAATCAGGAAGACGACGAGGACGAGGTCCTCCCAGCCATCGCCGGGCTTCGCGATGAGCTGCGCGAGGGCTGCGGCGAAGGCGATCGTGAAGACGCCGAACGGGCCGAGCGTGGCGACGCGTCCGATCACGCGGAGCCAGCGGCGGTTCGCGCGCGTCTGCAGCGCGGCGGCGCCGTAGTACAGCAGGAGGACGATGCCGGGGCCGATCGAGCGGGCGAAGTCCATCGTGCATCTCCTCTCCGACGCCGTGCGCCGGGGTTCCCTGGGCTCATCCTACACGAACGGCGGAGGGAGAGGAACCCCCGGAACGCATCGCGCTCCGGGGGTTCCAGCGGTCGGGCCGGACGAGCGGGCCGAGGCCCGGGCCGCCTAGCGCTTCGACTTGCCGTTCGCGGCCGCCTGCGCCGCGGGCTTCGGGGCGACGGGCTCGGCGGACGGCGCGAGCAGCGGCGCCGTGTGGTCGCCCTTGCGCGTCTTCCACATGACCCAGGACGTGCCCGCGATGAAGACCGTCGAGTACGTGCCGGACAGGAGGCCGGCCATCATCGGCAGCGCGAAGTCGCGGATGCTGGAGATGTTGTAGATCGTCGCGAAGATGTATACGACCGCGATCGAGGTGAACACCGTCAGGCTCGTGTTGATCGTGCGCGACAGGGTCTGGTTGATCGACAGGTTCATGAGCTGGGGCAGGGGCATCCTGCCGCCGGTCAGGCGGTAGTTCTCGCGGTAGCGGTCGTAGATGACGATCGTGTCGTTGATCGAGTAGCCCAGGATCGTCAGGATCACGGCGATCAGGTTGTCGTTGACCGGGATGCGCAGGACGACGAAGAGGCCGAACACGAAGATGCAGTCGTGGATGAGCGCGACGACGCCGAAGACGCCCGCGCTGAGTCCGCCGATCGCCTTGAAGCGGATCCCGACGTACAGGATGATCAGCACGGAGGCGATGAGGATCGCCCACAGGCCGCGCATCAGGTATTCGCGTCCGAGGAAGGGGGCGACGACGTTGGTCTCGGAGACCGTGAGGTTCTGGTCCGGGAACGCCGCGACGAGGTCCGCCGCGAGCTTGGACTGCTGCTCGACCGTCAGGGCCTGGTCGCCCGCGACGTTCAGGGTCAGGACCTTCTTCCCGGACGCCGCGTCGGCGATGTCGAGCGCGGACACGTTCGCGCCGATCGACGCGGCGGCGACGGACGCGGCCTGCTCGAGGTCGATCGGCTCGTCGTGGTAGTACTTGACGATGCTGCCGCCCTTGAACTGGATGTCGAGCGGGACGCCCAGCACGAAGGGCATCGACGCGACGATCACGACCAGGATCATCGCGAGCGAGATCCCGAAGAAGATGAAGCGCTTGCCGTAGAAGTCGATGTTCGTCTTCACTTGCCGTTCCTCCTTCCGCCATAGAGCCAGGGGTTCTGGAACGCCGGATAGAGGCTCAGCGAACCGGTCATGACGCGGGACATCACGACGCCGGTCAGCAGGTTCAGCGCGACGCCGAAGAGCAGCGTGAAGCCGAACGCCTTGATCGCGCCGGAGCCCATGATCCACAGCAGGGCCGCCGGGAACATCGTCGTGAGGTTGCCGTCGAGGACGGCCGAGAATGCGCGCTGGAATCCGGCCGCGACCGCGAAGCGCAGCGAATTGCCGGCCCGCAGCTCTTCCCTGATGCGTTCGGCGATCAGGATGTTCGCGTCGACGCCCATGCCGATCGAGAGGATGATGCCGGCGATGCCGGGGAGGGTGAGCGTGAACTGCGGGATCGTGACCGCCAGGAGCGTGCAGACCATCTGCGTGAAGAGGGCGATGACGGCGACGAAGCCGGGGAGGCGGTAGTAGAGGATCATGAAGAGGATGATCAGGAGGAAGGCGACGAGCGCGGCCCGGACCATCACGTCGAGGGCGCCCTGGCCGAGCGTCGGGCTGATGATGTTGACGGAGACGGCCTTGAGGGAGAAGGGCAGCGCGCCGGCGTTGATGTTGTCGGACAGCGTCTTCGCCTCGGTCGTGTCGGCCATCCCCTCGATGATCGCGTTGCCGTCGCTGATCACGGCGTTGACCGTCGGGGAGGAGATCGTCTTGTCGTCCATCTTGATCGTGATCGTCTTGTAGAGCCACTTCGCGGTCGCCTCGGCGAACTTCGTCGTGCCGGCGGGGTTCAGCGAGAGGACGACGACGGGCGAACCGTTCTGGACCTCGACGTGGCTCTCCTTCACGTCCGTACCGTCGATCACGACGTTGCCGTCGGGGTCGACGAAGGTGAGCTTGGCGGTCGCGCCCAGCTCCTTGACGGCGTCGGTGCCGCTCGCGGAGCCGACGGTCTCGCCGGACTTGAGGGGGTACCGGACCAGGATGCGGCCGTTCGCGTTGTCGACGGTCAGCTCGCGGTCGGCGATGTTCTTGGAGTCGAGGCGCAGGGAGATGATCGCGCGGGCGCTGGCGAGCTGGTCCGCGGTCGCGGTCTGCCCGTCGGCGAGGTCGGGCACGAACACGATGTCGTAGCCGCCCTTGATGTCGATGCCGAAGCGGATGTCGTTGATGCCGTAGATCGGCGACGTGATGCCGTTGCCGACGGGGATCCGGGGGCCGGCCGCGAGGACCAGGGCCAGCAGGGCGGACACCGCGAGGGCCCACCAGATGCCGTTCTTCCGGACGGGAATCCGCGACCGGACGGGTGCGGGAGTGCCTTTCGCCATGGGATGCGCACTTCCTTTCTTCCGCCCCGCGGCTCGGCGGGGCGGCGTCTCCCGGGGCGGGGACGCGCTCGCGTCGCCGTCCCGCGGAGAGGCGGGAGGGTGGGGACGGGAGTCCGGAAGCGCGGCGGCGCCGCGCGGAAGGCGCTACCCCGCCGCGAGCTGCGCGGTCTGCAGGAGCAGGCGGAGCGACGACGAGCGGGCGGAGCGCCCCTCGACGGGATCGTACGGCGGGCGGAGCGACGGGCGGGCGGCGGCGGGCGGCGCATCGGCGGCGGACCCGGCGCGCAGGCGCGAGCGGAAGGACTCGGAGAGGCCCCGCGTCGGGCTCTCCCAGCGCAGGCGCATCGCGGAGGCGGAGAGGTCGGCGGCCAGGGAGGGCGGGGCTTCGAACGAGGCGGCGGAGCCTGCGGCGGCGCCGTCCTCGACGGATCCGGGCACGGCGGCCGCGGCGGGAACGGAGGCGGCGTCCGCGGAGGCGGACGCGGGAACCGCCGGCAGGAGGCCGGTCAGGCCGATCAGCAGGACGAGCGCGAACGCCGCGGCCGCGTTGGCGGTCGGGATGCGGTGCGTCGCGGGGCGCTGCGGACGGCGGGTCGTCGCGGACATGGGCGTCGGGGTCCTCCCGGGGGTCGGATCGGTGCGCCGGCGGCGGCACCCGGAGGATTATAGCACGGAAGGGCCGTCGTAGCGAAGCGTCCGGGCGATGCGCGCGAAGAGCCGTCCGCTCGGCCGCACCGTGCGGCGCTGCGTCGCGAAGTCGGTCGCGACGAGGCCGAATGGGGCGCTTTCCCCCTCCGCCCACTCGAAGTTGTCGAGGAGGGTCCAGTGGTAGTACCGCTCGACCGGGACGCCCTCGGCGGCGAGCCGGGCGCAGACCGCGAGGTGCGCGGCCAGGTACTCTCCGCGGAAGGCGTCCGCCGCGTCGCACGTGCCGTTCTCCGTGATCCAGACCGGCTTGCGGTACCGCGCATGGAAGCGGCGCGCGAGGCGCGCGAGGCCCTCCGCGTCGATGATCCAGCCGAGGTCGTTCACGGGCGCGCCGTCCGGGACCTCGGTCCGGTAGCCCGTGCGGAGCGAGAATCGGACGCGGTCGGTCGCGTAGTAGTTGAGACCCAGGAAGTCGCAGAAGTCGCCGCGGCCCTGCGGCGCCCCGCGGCCGAGCGGCCAGGACAGGCGGCCCGTGGCCATCGCCTCGGTCGACGCGGCCTGGAACAGCCGGTCGAGCAGGCGCGCGGCGAGGACGTCCCACGGGGCCCTCGTCGCCGGATCGAAGCAGCGGACGTGCTGGGCGAACCCGATGCGCGCGGAGGGGCCGAGGCGCCGGCGAAGGGCCCGCTGCGCCGCCACGTGGGCGAGGCTTGCGTTCCGCATCACGCGGAACGCCGCGCGGAGGTCGCCCTTCCGTCCCGGCGGCCACGCGCCCTCGATCCAGCCCTTCACGGCATAGACGTTGGGCTCGTTCACCGTGCACCAGGACTCGACGAGATCGCCGAGCCGCGCGGCGCAGGCGTCGGCGAGACGCTCCAGCGCCTCCGCGGCCGCGCCGCTCTCGAAGCCGCCCTTCCGGGCGAGCCAGAGCGGCAGGGAGAAATGGAAGAGCGTCGCCATGGGGAGGATGCCGGCCTCCCGGAGGAGCTCCAGCTCGCGCCGGTAATGCGCGAAGGCCGCCTCGTCGAAGCGGCCCTCCTCGGGCTCCAGGCGGCTCCATTCGAGGCCCATCCGGTGGATGCGGCAGCCGAGCTCCGCCTGCAGCGCGACGTCCTCCTCCATGCGGTTCCAGTGGTCGCAGGCGCGCAGGCAGGTCGTCCCGTCGCGGATCGGCGACGGGACGAGCGCGCAGAAGGCCGCCCAGTCGTGCCCGGACTCGCCGCCCTCGACCTGCGTCGCGGCGGTCGCCGTCCCGAGGAGGAACCCGTCCGGCAGCCGGAACGGGGACACGCTCACGCAGGCTCGCCGTCGGCCTCCGGCCGGCGGACGCGATGCCGCGACTCCCGCTCGACCGCTTCGTCCGGCAGCGCGAGGAACCGCGCGACGTCGGCGAACAGGTGCTCGCGCTCGGGGCCGAGCGTCGCCACGTGCCGGGACCGCTCGAGGAGGAGCAGCTCGCGGTACACCGACGAGACGCGGTCGTAGATCAGGTAGGGGCTGTCGTGCGCGACCGCGGAGTCGCGCCCGGACTGGACGATCAGCAGCGGCGCCTTCACGTCGGGAAGGCGCTTCCACGTGTCGCGGCGCAGGACGTCGAGGCTGCGGACGCAGTGCACGGGATAGCCAGGATAGCCCTCGGTGTAGGGCTCCCCCAGCTCGCCGGCGAGCGTCGGCTCGGCGCCCCACGACTGGTAGCGGCGCAGGAACTTCAGCACCGGCGCGAAGGGGGCGAGGCGCCCGCCCTGGATGCGGGCCGGGGTCGAGATGCAGACGGCGCGGTTGACGGGGAAGCGGGCCGCGAGGTTCAGCGCGATCAGGCCGCCCATGGAGAGCCCGACCACGTCGACGCGGGCGTGGAGGGCCATCATCTCGCGCAGCGCCGTTTCGGCCGCGCCGAGCCAGTCGCGCCAGGTCGTGCGCTCCATCGCGGCGAGCGTCTCGCCGTGCCCGGGGAGCAGGACCGCGCGGACGGTGTAGCCCTCCGCGGCGAGGGCCTCGGCGAGCGGGCGCATCTGCGCCGGCGTCGCCGTGAAGCCGTGGAGCAGCAGGACGGCGTCCTCCCGCGTGCCCTTGTGGAAGTACGGCCGGGAATACGGGTGCATCGTTCCGTCGGCTTGCATCGCGGGCCTCCTCGCATGCGGCTCGGGCCGGGAAGCGGCCCATCGATTCCATTATATCGCTCCCGTACGCCCGTCTTCCCACTTCCCTCACATTTCCGTGGTTCGATGGAGGAAGGAGGCGGCCGGGGACCGGTACCCTCCGAAACGGAAGACGGAATGCGTATTCCTGTAGCGAGGGGCCACGGAACCGAAGGCCCCGGACGGGAGGCAGGAGGAAGGATGGCGGAGATGGCGCGGACGGCGACGGATCCCGAGACGGCGATCAGGCCGATCCAGGCCGGCGACGCCGCTCTGCGCGACCGCTTCATCGAAGCCCACCTGCCGTTCGTCCGGCGCGAGGTCCGGCGGTTCACCGGTTCCTTCGACGTCGACGGCGAGGACGGCTTCGCCCTGGCCCTCGAGGCGTTCGACCGGGCGATCGACGCCTACCGTCCCGACCGCGGCGCGCCGTTCGAGGCATTCGCCCGCGTCCTCATCCGGAACCGCCTCCTCGACGAGGCGCGCCGGATCCGTTCGGCCCCGGTTCTCCTCAGCCTCTCCTCGCAGGACGAGGAGGACGGCCCCACCCTCGGCGAGCGCCTCGCGGACCCCCGGAGCGTCCGGGTCCAGGAGGATCTCGAATTCGAGGAATCCGTCGCGGAACTGGAGGCGCGCCTCCGCCGCTTCGGCCTTTCGCTCGCGGGTCTATCGGGACGCCTTCCGAAGCACGACGACAGCCGGCGGCTGTGCATCCGGATGGCCCGTTCCGTCGCCGAGGACATATCGCTGTTCCAGCGGATGCTGTCGGAGGGGAGGCTCCCGGGAGCCGAACTTTCCCGACGCTGCGGGGTCCCCTCGAAGACCGTCGAGCGGAACCGCGGGAGCGTCATCCTGCTCGCCCTGCTGATCCGCAGCGACCTGCGCCTGGTCCACCGATACATCGCCGGTTTCGAGAAGGAGGAATCCCGATGAGCAAGGGAATCGTCATGAGCCTGGAGCGCAACCGGGCCGTCATCTTCACCGACGACTGCCGCCTGGTCCGCGTGCCCCTGGAACCGCACCATGCGGTCGGAAAGGAGATCTTCATGAATCAGAAGGAAGCCCCGCGCGCCGCGGTCCGCACCCCCTCCCGCCTCCGTCCCCTGAGGTTCGCGGCCGCCGCGGCCCTCGCGATCGCGGTCGCCCTCGGCGTGCTGTTCGCGCCGGGCGTGCTGCCCGCGCCGGTCTACGCCAGCATCTCGATCGACGTGAACCCCAGCCTGGAGCTGCAGCTGAACCGCGAGCTCAGGGTCGTCGCCGCCCTCGCCATGAACGAGGACGCGAAGCAGATCCTCGAGGGTCTCGCGCTGAAGGGCCTTCCCTGGACGGACGCGGTGGCGCGCTGGATCGAGGCGATCCGGACGAAGACCACGCTGCAGGTCCAGGAGATGCTGGTCTCCGCGGTCCTGCCCGAGGACGCGGTCGCGCTCCGCACCCAGCTCCTGGCGATGGAGGGCACCGCCGCCGAAGGCACGCTCGCCGGCATCCAGGTCCGGGCCATCTACTCGAACGACCTCGCGGTCGCGACGCAGGCCGCCCAGAACGGGCTGTCGGTCGGCCGGCAGATGCTCCTCACCCAGTCCGAGCTCCAGGAGCAGACCTGGACGCGCGCCACGATCGGCGGAGCGAGCCTCGGCGACCTCGTCGGCACCCTGCTCCGCACCCAGGAGCGCGACATGACGCGCTACACCCTGCATGAGGCGACCGGTACGCCCGCCGGACAGAAGGCCACGCCCGGGTACCAGGACGTCACGCCCGGCGCCGGTCCCACGAACGGCAACGGCGACGACGTCACCCCCGGCGCCGGTCCCACGAACGGCAACGGCGACGACGTCACCCCCGGAGCCGGTCCCACGAACGGCAGCGGCGGCGGCGACGTCACCCCGGGCGCCGGATCGGGCTCGGGAAGCGGATCGGGCACGGGCGGCTCCGGCACCGTCACGCCGAGCTGCACGCCGGATTGCACGCCGACCGGCTCGCAGACCCAGTACCAGGGCGGCCGCTGACCCACCTCCGGTCGGTGCGCACGCTCCCGAAGGCCCGCCGTGGCAACGGCGGGTCTTCCTCTTTCTTCCGGCGCGCTTCCCACTTCCTTCACAATCGGACGGTAGTCTGAGGTTGCGCCGGACAGCATCCGGCCCGGAAGGAGGACCCGATCCCATGGACCCGATGCCCGCGACCGGTCCCGCCCCCGCCCCGAAAGCCGCGCCTCCGGCCCGCCGCCGCCGACGCGGCCGCCCTTGGATCCGCACCTCCGTGCAGGCCCTCTTCGTGCTCGTCGTCGTCCTGTCTCTCGCGGACGCCTCGCTGCACGCGATCTGCCCGTTCGGCGGCGTCGTCTCGCTGTACCGCCTGTTCACGGAAGGCGACTACGTCCAGAAGATCCACGCGTCCTCGGTCGTGCTCATGCTGGCCGTCTTCGGCCTCGCCGCCCTGTTCGGCCCGGTCTTCTGCGGCTGGGCCTGCCCGTTCGGCGCCGTCCAGGAATGGCTCGGCGCGCTCGGGAAGAAGCTCCTCGGCCGGCGGTTCGACCGCCTCGTCCCGGAGAAGGCCGACCGCATCCTCCGCTATCTCCGGTACGTCGTGCTCGCGCTCGTGATCTACAATACCGCCGCGACCGCGAAGCTCGTCTTCCAGGACTACGACCCGTACTACGCTCTCTTCAACTTCTTCTCCGGCGAAGTCGCGATCGCCGCCTACGCGATCCTCGGCGCGACGCTGCTCCTCTCGCTCGCGGTCGAGCGGCCCTGGTGCCGCTACGCGTGCCCCTACGGCGGCCTGCTCGGGCTGACGAACCCGATCCGCCTCCTGAAGCTCCGCCGCAACGAGGCGACCTGCACGCACTGCGGCGCCTGCGACCGCGCCTGCCCGAGCCGGATCCCCGTCTCGAAGCGCGCAACGGTCCACGATACGGCCTGCATCGGCTGCATGAAGTGCACGAGCGGAGAGGCCTGCCCGATCCCCGACACCGTCGTCGTCGAGCCGTTCTTCGTGAGGAGGAAAAAGGGATGAGGATACGCGTGAAGCCCTGGATGATGGCCCTTCTCGTCGTCGCCGTGGTCTTCGGGACGATCGGCGTCGCGAATGCGATCGGCGCCTACTCGGTCCGCGGAGGCAGCGGGAACGGCGGCGGAGGCGGGGAAGGCGACGGCGGACCCGCGCTGCCCTCCGGCGGCGGCGCCCTGCCGGCCGACATCAAGGGGTCGATGACGATCGGCGCGGTCGCGGACGGATTCGGGATCCCGGTCGAGGACCTCGCGGCGGCGTTCCATCTCC
>CAIXGU010000018.1 GCA_903919045.1 uncultured Eubacteriales bacterium
CGCCACCGCGGGCTTCGGCGCGCCCGTCGCGAGCGCGGCGGAGGACGCCGCGGCGTTCTCGCTGTCCGCGGCCGCGATCTTCGCGCCCGTGCTCGTCGCGTTCCTGCTGGTCGGATTGGGTTATCTGTTCTACCGGCTGCGGCGCCGTCGGCGCGCCCGGAAGGAAGACAAGGGCTAGGAGACGATCGCCGTGCCCTCGGTCCCGATGGGGACCGGAGCGCTCCCGAAGGACGCGGAAGCCGGGTCGTACCGCCAGCCCGTCGCGTCGTCCTCCAGGGCGTAGACCGCGAACGCGCCGTCCAGTCGGTAGACGGCGAAGCGGCGCTTCGCGCCATGCGCCGCGGGGCTCGGGAGGATCGGAAGGTATTCGGTCAGCGGTGCGGGATGCGACGGGTCGGCATAGGCGATCTGCGCTGTCACCAGCAGCAGGCGCGCGTTGGCGACGTCCGCCTCGACCTTCGCGGCGTGCAGGACGGCGGCGGCGATCATCAGCGCGATCGCAAGGACTCCGAGAGGAATCGCGACCACGCTCGGGTGGAAGATCGAGCGGCGGAATTCCATGGAACCATTGAATCACGCCGACCTCCGCCGCAGGCGTCGGATCGGTTACGGGACGATGAATTCCCGATGACCCCGGGACCGGGTCACCCGGCCGATCCGCGAGGACGTCAGCCGACCAGCAGGCGGTCCTGGGACGTGAGCACGACCGTGTCGGTCCGCAGCGCGTCCTTGTAGAGGTCGATGGCCCGCTGCCAGGCGACCTTCGCCGACCCGTCCACGTGCGCTACGATGGCGCGCGTATCCGTCCACATCGAGGAAATGAACGGCGGCTGCGGGAGGCCCCGAACGAACTGGCGCGTGACGAGCGTCGCACCGCCGTCCTTCGTCCCGTGCAGGAAGGAGAGGAACCCGGGCACCGTCGCGACCGTCTCCACGGCCTCGCCCTTCGTCGAGAGGACGCGAAGCGCCGTCGTCTCGCTCCCGTACGCGTCGGATGCGAGCGAAACGGGAACGAGCGTACGCCCGTCTCCCAGCAGGAGGGGGTCGTGGATCCAGCCGCGGTCCTCGGTCCCGGTGTATTCCCAGAGGATCGTCCCTCGGCCGTCCACGCGAAGCAGCGTCGGCAGCGTCTTCGCTGCGTCGCCTTCAGGCGTGCGGTGCCCCGTCAGGTACGCGCCCTTCCCGTCCGGCAGCGGCGTCGTCCCGTTGATCCCGAGGCCATCCGGCATCTCCTTCGTCCATCGGTCCGAGAGGTCCTCCTCGAAGGCTCCGACCGTCGAGGTCCAGCGCGTGGTTCCGTCCGCCGCCTGCTGCGTCTGCCAGGCGAGCAGGAGGCCGATGCCGTCTTCGTAGGCGGCGGTCGACAGCATGACCCAGGACTTCACTCCGAGCCCCCTCGTCGTCCCCTCGCCGGCGTCCTTCGGGATCCGGGTCAGGAGGAGCTCGTTCCCGACCTGCGTATCCCCCTCGAAGACCTGGACCGTGCCGACGGCGAGGATCGTCCCGTCGGACAGGCCGACGATCCGCTCGAAGGCGCCCGCCTCGGCGACCGGCTGCCGGTCGGCGAGCCGCGGATTCCCGTCCCGGTCGTACCGCAGGATCCGGTCCTGCTGCGCGCCCGTCCCGCCGGCGCCCGTCGCCTCGCGCAGGACGACCGCGTAGCCGCCGTCCGCGAACACGGCCAGTCGGCACGTGTAGCCGAAGACGGCCGCCGCTGCGTCGGTGCGGTCCCACGCGACGGCGCCCGCCGCCG
>CAIXGU010000019.1 GCA_903919045.1 uncultured Eubacteriales bacterium
CGAACATGAAGCTCGACAAGGCCGCGCTCGACCGCCGCGTGCGGTACCTCGAGGCGGAGGGCATCCGCTTCGTCGTGAACGCCGACGTGGGCCGGACCGTCGAGGCGAACGACCTGCTCTACGGCCACGACGCCCTCGTCCTCGCGTGCGGCGCGTCCCGCCCGCGCGACCTGCCCGTCCCCGGGCGCGAGCTCGCCGGCATCCGCTTCGCGGTGGAGTTCCTGACCGAAGCGACGAAGCGCGTCGCGGCCGGGCGGGCCGACGCCGCGGCGCTCGCCGGGAAGCGCGTGCTCGTGATCGGCGGCGGCGACACCGGCAACGACTGCGTGGCCACCGCGCTCCGGCAGGGGGCGGCCGATGTGGTACAATACGAACTGCTCCCGGAGCCGCCCGAGAAGCGGCCCGCGAGCGCCCCCTGGCCGAGATGGCCCGGCGTCCGCAAGACCGATTACGGGCAGGAGGAAGCGATCCTCCGCCAGGGCGCCGACCCCCGCCGGTACTGCATGTCCACCGTCCGTTTCACGGGCGGGGACGGGCGCCTGACAGGCGTCGACGCGGTCGAGGTCGCCTGGGTCCGCGAAGGCGGGCGGACGGTCCCGAAGCCGAAGCCGGGGACCGAGCGGCACGAGGCCTTCGATCTCGCGATCCTCGCGATGGGCTTCGCCGGCGCCGAGGACTACCTGTTCGAGGCCCTGCGCCTGTCGAAGGACGAGGGGTACACGACCACCCACCCCGCCGTCTTCCTGTGCGGCGACATGCGCCGCGGCCAGTCGCTCGTCGTCTGGGCGATGGAGGAGGGCGAACGGGCCGCCGAAGCGGCGGACCGCTACCTGAGAGGAGACGCGTAGCACCCGATGCCGAGCCGAGCCAGGATCCGGACCCGGACCGCCGTCGCCCTGGGCGCCGCGGTCCTCCGCTTCCTGCGGCTCGTCGGGAAGGGCGCGACGACGCTGCCCGGGAAGGCCGCCCTCGCGGTCGACCCCGGCCTGCTGCAGGCGCTCGCGGCGGACGTCCCCGTCGCGTGCGTGACCGGCACGAACGGCAAGACCACCACGACCCGCATGCTCTGCGCGATCCTGCGCGGCCGCGGCCGCACGGTCGTCACGAACCGCTCCGGCGCGAACCTCGCGACCGGCCTCGCGACGACGCTGATCGAGTCCCGCAAGCGCCTGCCCGACCCGAAGGCCGTCGTCGTGCTCGAAGTCGACGAGGCGGCCTTCCGCCGCGTCGCCGGACCGCTCGCGCCGCGCGCCGCGGTCGTGACGAACCTGTTCCGCGACCAGCTGGACCGCTACGGCGAGCTCGCGACGACGCTCCGCTTCCTCTCGGAGGGGCTCGACGCGTGCGGCGCGACGCTCGTCGCGAACGCCGACGACTCGCTCGCCGCCTCGCTCGGGCGGGGGCGCGAGGACCGCGCGCTGTACTTCGGCTTCGAACCGGGGGCGATGCTCCCGCCGGACGCCGTGCGCGCCACCGAGGCGACGCACTGCCTCTCGTGCGGCGCGGCCTACGTCTACGCGGCCCGCACGTACGGGCACCTGGGCGACTTCGCCTGCCCGTCCTGCGGCTGGCGGCGCCCCGCGCCCTCCGTCACGCTGCGCGGGATCCTCGCGGAGTCGCCCACCGGCTCGCGCGCCGTCCTCGCCTGCGGGGACGAGGCGCTCGAGGCGCACGTCCCGGTCCCCGGCCGCTACAACCTCTACAACGCCCTCGCCGCCGTCTCCGCCGCCGTCGCGCTCGGCGAGCCCTTCGCCGAGGCCGTGCGCCTGCTGCCCGACACCGACGTCGGGTTCGGCCGCATGGAGCTGATCCAGGCGGACGACCGGCGCATCCGGCTCGTGCTCGTGAAGAACCCCGCGGGCTTCGACCAGGCCGTCGACTTCCTGACGTCCGCGGACGACGTCGGCGGCGCGGTCTTCGCCCTGAACGACGGCATCGCCGACGGCACCGACGTCTCCTGGATCTGGGACGCGGACCTCGAGCGGCTGGCCGCGCGGGACCGCGTGCCCGTCCGCGTCGGCGCCTCCGGGACGCGCGCCGCGGACATGGCCCTCCGGCTCTCCTACGCGGGCGTGCCGGGCGACCGGATCGAGACGGACCCCGACGCCCACGCGCTCGTGAAGCGGATGCTCGCGGCCTGCCCGCCGGGCTCCTGCCTGTACGTGCTCCCGACCTACACCGCGATGCTGGCGCTGCGCGCCCGCCTGGCCGCCGAGTTCGGGCTGGCCGGGTTCTGGGAGTAGGGGACGGCGATGGCGGAGACGACGGCGAGGATGCCGATGCGCATCGCGCACCTCTACCCGGACCTGCTGAACCTCTACGGCGACCGCGGGAACGTGCTCGCGCTCGTCCGCCGCCTGCGCCTGCGCGGCTTCCCGGTCGAGGTGGTCCAGGTCGGCGCGGGCGACCCGTTCGACCCGGCGGCCTTCGACCTCGCGTTCCTCGGCGGAGGCCAGGACTACGAGCAGGCGATCCTCATGGACGACCTGATGCGGCACAAGGCGGGGGCGATCCGCGAGGGCGTCGATGCCGGCCTCGTGTTCCTCTGCATCTGCGGCGGCTTCCAGCTCATGGGGCGGAGCTACCGCACCTGGGAGGGCCGCGAGCTCCGGTTCCTCGGCGCGCTCGACCTCTGGACGGTCGGAGGCCGCAAGCGCCTGATCGGGAACACGGCGTACCGCAGCGGCGTGCTCGCCGAGGCGGGCGCGGACCCCTGGATCGCCGGCTTCGAGAACCACTCCGGCCGCACGTACCTCGGCCCCGGCGTGACGCCGCTCGCGGAGGTCGTCCGCGGGTCCGGCAACAACGGCGAGGACGGCACCGAGGGCGCGGTCCACCGCAACGTGTTCTGCACGTATTCGCACGGCAGCGTGCTGCCGAAGAACCCGGCGTTCGCCGACCTGCTGCTCTCGCGGGCGGTGGCGCGGCGCTATCCGGACGCGGGGCCGCTCGCCCCGCTCGACGACGCCTTCGAGGCGAAGGCGCGGGAGGCCGTCTTCCGGCGGCTCCGCGTGGAAAGGGACTGAGGGATGGAAGAGAAGAGGATGCTCCGGTTCACCAAGATGCACGGGGCCGGCAACGACTACGTCTACGTCGACGGGATCCGCGACGCGGCGCCCGAGGACGCCCCGGCGCTCTCGATCCGGGTCTCGGACCGGCACAAGGGCGTCGGGTCCGACGGGCTCGTGTACCTCCTGCCGTCGACGGTCGCGGACGTCCGCATGCGCATGTGGAACGCCGACGGCTCCGAGGCCGAGATGTGCGGCAACGCCGTGCGCTGCGTGGGCAAGCTCGCCTACGAGCGCGGCTACGCCCGCAAGGGGACGGTGACGGTGGAGACGATGTCCGGCGTGAAGACGCTGGTCCTCGACGTGCGCGACGGCCTCGTGGCCGCGGCGCGCGTGGACATGGGCGAGCCGGTCTTCGAGCCGGCCCGCATCCCGGTCTCCTTCGAGGGCGAGCTCGTGATGGGGAAGGATTTCCTGCGCAAGACGGTGCTCGTCGACGACAAGCGGTTCGAGATCTCCTGCGTGTCGATGGGGAATCCGCACGCGGTCACGTTCGTCGAGGACGTCGCGAAGTTCCCGGTCGAGAAGTGGGGGCCGCTGCTCGAGAACCACGCCCTCTTCCCGAAGCGCTGCAACATCGAGTTCGTGCAGGTGCTCGGCCCCGACCGGGTGCGCGCGCGGGTGTGGGAGCGCGGCAGCGGCGAGACGCAGGCCTGCGGCACCGGGGCTTGTGCCGTCGGGGTGCTCTGCGCTACTCTTGGAAGGACCGGAAGGGGCCTCTCCGTGGAGCTTCCGGGCGGCACGCTCGGCATCGAGTGGGCCGAGGACGGCCGCGTCCTCATGACCGGACCGGCCGAGTCCGTGTTCGACGGCGGGATCGAGGTCTAGGACGTTGCTCGCACCGCCGCGCGGCGCGGCGGAGGACGGCTCCCGGACGGGGAGCGGGAAGGACGGCGGAGGCATGGCGATGGGAGCGCAAGCGGACGACGAGGCGGTCCTCGTCCTCTCCAACGGCGCGGAGTTCCGCGGAAGGGCCTTCGGAGCCCGCGGCACCGCCGTCGGGGAGGTCGTGTTCAACACCGGCATCGTCGGCTACCAGCGGGTCCTCACGGACCCGTCGTACTGCGGCCAGATCGTCACGATGTGCTATCCGCTGATCGGGAACGTCGGCATCAACCCGAACGAGCACGAATCCGCGCGGCCCTGGCCGATGGCCTACATCGCCCGCGAGTTCACCGACCCGAGCCACTACCAGCAGGAGTCCGCGATCGGCCCGTACCTCGAGCGGTACGGCATCGTCGGCATCCAGGGCATCGACACGCGCGCCCTCGTCCGCATCCTGCGCGAGAACGGCACGATGAACGGCGTCGTCTCGTCCGACCCGGACTTCCGCGCGGCCGACTGGGCCCTGCGCGTGAAGGACTTCCGCGCGGTCGACCCCGTCCTCGAGGTGACCTGCCGCGAACGGACGACGCATGCGCCCGTCGGCGCGAAGCGGTACCGGATCGCCCTGCTCGACTACGGCTGCAAGACCGGCATCGTCCGCGGCCTCCAGGAGCGCGGCTGCGAGGTCGTCCAGCTGCCCGCCGGCACGTCCGCCGACGAGGTCCTCGCGCTCGCTCCGGACGGCCTGATGCTGTCGAACGGTCCGGGCGACCCGAAGGACAACGTCTACCAGATCGACCAGCTGAAGCGCCTCCTGGGCGCCGTCCCGACGTTCGGCATCTGCCTCGGCCACCAGCTGATGGCCCTCGCCACCGGCGCCGACACCGCGAAGCTCAAGTTCGGGCACCGCGGCGGGAACCACCCCGTGAAGGACCTCGCGCACGACCGCGTGTACATCACCACGCAGAACCACGGGTACGCCGTGCTCGCTGGCACCGTCGACCCGGCGGTCGCCGAGGTGAGCCACGTCAGCATGAACGACGACTCCGTCGAAGGACTGCGCTACAAGGGCATCCCGGCCTTCTCCGTGCAGTACCACCCCGAGGCCGCGCCCGGGCCGCTCGACACCGCCTACCTGTTCGACGAGTTCCTCGCGCTCGTGGACGCGATCCGGACGACGCGCTGACCGAAAGGAGCCCCGCATGGCCTTCGCCAACCCCTCGTTCCTCGAGATCCCCGAGTCCTACCTTTTCGCGACGATCGCGAAGAAGATCGCCGAGGAGCGCGCCCGCGTGCCGGACAGGGCGATCATCCGGATGGGCATCGGCGACGTGACGATCCCGCTCCCGAAGGCGTGCCTCGACGCGATGCATGCCGCCGTCGACGAGATGGGCCGGGCCGAGACGTTCCAGGGCTATCCGCCGTACGAAGGCTATGCGTTCCTGCGCGAGGCGATCGCCGCGAACGACTACCGGGCGCGCGGCTGCGACATCGCCGCCGACGAGATCTACGTGAGCGACGGCGCGAAGAGCGACACGGCGAACTTCACGGACCTGTACGGTCCCGAGAACGTGATCGCGATCTCCGACCCGGTCTATCCCGTGTACCTCGACAGCGTGCGGCTCGCGGGCTTCAAGGCCTCGCAGATCCGCTTCCTCCCGTGCACCGAAGCCGGCGGCTTCCTCCCGGAGATCCCGAAGGAGACCGTCGACATCGTCTACCTCTGCTCGCCGAACAACCCGACGGGCACGGCGATGAACCGCGCGCAGCTCGCCGCCTGGGTGGAATACGCCCGGAATCACGGCACCCTGATCCTCTTCGATGCGGCCTACGAGGCCTACGTCTCGACCCCCGACGTGCCCCGGAGCATCTACGAGATCCCCGGCGCCCGCGAGGTCGCGGTCGAGTTCCGCTCGTTCTCGAAGAACGCGGGCTTCACCGGCACGCGCTGCTCGTACACCGTCGTCCCGAAGGGCCTCACGGCCCGCATGAAGGGCGGCGGGACGGTCGATCTCGGCAAGCTCTGGCTGCGCCGCCAGGCGACGAAGTTCAACGGCGCGCCCTATATCATCCAGCGCGGCGCCGCGGCGGTCTACACGCCTGAGGGACAGCGCGAGGTGAAGGAGCGCGTCGCCGTCTACATGGGCAACGCCGGCCGCATCCGCGCGTTGTTCCAGTCGCTCGGCCAGAAGGCCTTCGGCGGCGTGGACGCGCCCTACGTCTGGGTGCGCGTGCCGGACGGCTTCGACAGCTGGGGATACTTCGACCACATGCTCCGGACGCACGGCGTCGCCGGCACGCCGGGCAGCGGCTTCGGACCCTGCGGCGAGGGCTGGATCCGGTTCACCGGATTCGGGAACCCCGCCGACGTCGACCGGCTGGAAGGACTGATCGGACGATGAGGAACGGCTTCGCGCGCGTCGCCGCCTGCGTGCCCGTCACCCGCCCCTGCCAGTGCGAGGAGAACGTCCGCCGCATCGCGGCGCTGGCCGCGGAGGCCGCGGACGCGGGGGCGGACGTCGCCGTCTTCCCCGAGCTCGCGATCCCGGGGTGCACGGCCGCCGACTTCTATCTCCACAGCGCCCTGCTCCAGCAGGCCTCCCGCGCGCTCGTCCGGCTCCTGGAGGCGACGCGCGGCCTGACGACGCTCCTCGCGGTCGGCACCGCCCTCGAGGCGGAGGGACGCCTCTACAACGCGGCCGTCCTGATGCAGCGCGGCGCCGTCCTCGGCGTCGTCCCGAAGACGTACCTGCCGGGATACGCCGAGTTCTATGAGCCGCGCTGGTTCGAGCCCGCCTTCCGCGCCGCTGCGAAGACCGTGCGCCTGCCGGGCGGGAAGGAGGTCCCGTTCGGGTCCGACCTGCTGTTCGAGGACGCCGAGCGCGGCCTGGTCGTCGGCGCCGAGATCTGCGAGGACCTCTGGGTCCCGATCCCGCCGAGCTCCTATCAGGCGCTCGCCGGGGCGCACCTCGTCGTGAACCTCTCCGCGAGCAACGAACTCGTCGGCAAGGCGGCCTACCGCCGCTCCCTCGTGCTCTCGCGCTCCGCCTCGTGCATCCTCGGCTACGTCTACGCCTCCGCGGGTCCCGGGGAGTCGACGACCGACGTCGTGTTCTCGGGCCACGCGATGGTCGCCGAGAACGGCGTCCTGCTCGCGGAGAGCCCGCTGTTCCGCCCCGAGGGCGGGATCACGGTCTCGGACATCGACGTGGACCGCCTCCGCCGCGAGCGGCTGCGCAACCGCAGCTTCTTCGACGCGAACGGCTGGCGGACCGACACCTCCGAAGGCTCCTTCCGCCGCGTGCCGTTCGCCGCCGAAGGCGGTCCGGCGACGCCTGCCGACCTGCGGCGCGCCGTCGATCCCTCGCCGTTCGTGCCTGCGTCGGAGTCCGAAGCCGCCTCCCGCAGCCGAGAGATCCTCGCGATCCAGGCCGCCGGCCTCGCCCAGCGCCTGTCCGCGGCGCATGCCCGCAAGGCCGTCGTCGCCGTGTCCGGCGGCCTCGACTCCGCCCTCGCGCTCTGCGTCTCCGCGCTCGCGCTCGACCGGATCGGGCTGCCGCGCGATGCTCTGGTCGCGATCACGATGCCCGGGCCCGGCACGACCGGCCGCACGCGCGGAAATTCCGAGGCGCTCGCCGCCGCGCTCGGCTGCGACTTCCGCGTGATCCCGATCGCCGATGCGATCGGCGTGCACCTGCGGGACATCGGCCAGCCCGACGGCGTCCACGACACGACCTACGAGAACGCCCAGGCGCGCGAGCGCTGCCAGATCGCCATGGACGTGGCGAACCGCGAGGGCGGCCTCATGGTCGGCACCGGGGACCTCTCGGAGCTCGCGATCGGCTTCACGACCTACGGCGGCGACCACATGTCGATGTATTCGGTGAACTGCGGCGTCCCGAAGACGCTCGTCCGCAGCCTCGTCCGCACGCTCGCCGACGACCTGCCCGGCTGCGGGACGGTCCTGCGCGACATCCTCGCCACGCCCGTGTCGCCCGAGCTGCTCCCTCCCGAGGAGGACGGCACGATCGCCCAGCGCACCGAGGAGATCGTCGGCCCCTACGAGCTGCACGATTTCTTCCTGTACCACTTCGTCCGCTTCGGCGAGACGCCGCGCCGCGTGCTCTTCCTCGCGGAGAAGGCCTTCGCCGGCCGCTTTCCGCGCGCCGAGCTGAAGCGCGTGCTCGCCGTGTTCCTGAAGCGCTTCTTCGCGAGCCAGTTCAAGCGCTCCTGCATCCCGGACGGCCCGAAGGTCGGCTCCGTGGCGCTGTCGCCGCGCGGGGACCTCCGCATGCCGAGTGACGCGTCGCCCGAGGCGTTCCTGAAGGACCTGGAGGACGCGCCGTGACGGACCGCCTCTCCGGCTCCGCCGGCCGCCGGAAGACGCCCGACGGCTTCCGCGACGAGTGCGGCGTCTTCGCCGCCGTCGACCCGACCGGGACCCGCTCCGACCTCTCGCGCCTCGTCTACCTCGGGCTCTTCGCGCTGCAGCACCGCGGGCAGGAGAGCGCCGGCATCGCCGTGCGCCAGGGCCCCGACCTGCTCTGCCACAAGCGCACCGGCCTCGTCGTGGAGGCCTTCGACGACCACGCGCTGCGCATCCTGCAGGGCTCCGCGGCGATCGGCCACGTCCGGTACGCGACCTCGGGCGGCGGCGGCACCGTGAATGCCCAACCGCTCCTCATGAAGACGCTCGGCGGGCCGATGGCCCTCGCCCACAACGGCAACCTCGTCGACGCCGAGGTCGTGCGCGAGCAGCTCGAGGCGGAAGGCGCGCTCTTCCGCACGCGGGTGGACTCGGAGACGCTGCTCTACCTGATCGCGCGCCGCCGGATCCTCGGCGACGACCTCCCGGGCGCGATCCGCGACCTCATGTCGCGCGTCCACGGCGCCTACTCCGTCGTCCTGCTCACCCCGGACGCCGCCGCCGCCTTCCGCGACCCGCTCGGCATCCGCCCCCTGTGCATGGGCCGCCTCGGCGACGTCATCCTCTTCGCCTCCGAGAGCTGCGCGATCGAGGCCTGCGGCGGGACGTTCGAGCGCGACCTGCTCCCCGGCGAGATCGTCGTCCTCGACGCCCAGGGCCTGCATGCCGACGCCGCCCGCCGGGAGCCGCCGCTGGCCGCCCCCGCGCCCGGCGCCGCGCCTGCGGCCGCCCACGAGGACCGCAAGGGCGCCCTGTGCGCGTTCGAATTCGTCTACTTCGCCCGCCCCGACAGCACGCTCGACGGAGCCGGCGTCCACGCCTCCCGCTACCGCGCCGGCGCCCGCCTGGCCGAGGAGCACCCGGTCGCCGCCGACGTCGTGATCGGCGCCCCCGATTCGGGCGTCACGGCCGGCCTCGGGTTCGCCGACCGCGCGGGCCTGCCGGTCTGCGCCGGCCTCCTCAAGAACCGGTACGTCGGGCGCACGTTCATCCAGCCGACCCAGACCCAGCGCGAGAACTCCGTGAACCTCAAGTTCAGCGTGCTGCGACGCGCGGTCGAGGGGAAGCGGGTCGTCCTGGTGGACGATTCGATCGTCCGCGGCACGACGATGCAGCGCGTGATCCGGAAGATCCGCGACGCAGGCGCGACCGAAGTGCACCTGCGGATCGCCTCGCCGCCGGTCCGCCACCCGTGCTACTACGGCATCGACACCCCGGACTACGACGAGCTCCTCGCGAACCACGCCGACCTCGAGGGCATCCGCCGGACGGTGGGCGCCGACACGCTCGGCTACCTGTCGCAGGAGGGCCTCGCCGACTCGACCGAAGGGCTCGCGACCGGGCTCTGCACGTCCTGCTTCGACGGAAGCTATCCCGCCGGCCGCATCGAGCCGCCGTCGGGCCGCCGCGCCGCCTGCTGCGGAGCCTTGCCGGGATGAGCGCGGACGGCGCCGCCGCGCGCCCGCCGATGCCCCGCCTCGCGGTCGCCCGCGGTCCCGACGTGCGGCACGCCCTCGACGTCGGCGGCACGCCGGTCGTCGTCGCGCAGCGCACCGAACGCCCCGCTCCGGACTACGAGGTCCTCTTCCTCGCCTTCGAGACGCCCGTCGAGGTGCGCTTCGCCCTCGACCTCGCGATCCCCGCCGAATGCCGCAACGCCTGCGTGACGCTCGACGACGAGGTCCTGCTGGACTGGTTCGCCGACGAGGTCCCCGCGTCGGTCCCCGAGGACCTGCGCGCGCCGCGCCCCGCCTGCGGCTGCGCCGACTGCGCCGCGGCCGCCGGCCCCGGCGCCGGGAGCGGCCGCTTCAGTCCGCTCCTTCCGGGCCGCGTGCAGGCCCTGGTGTTCCGATGGCACCCGGGGGACGTCCTCCGGCTGCATCTCGTCGGCCCCTACGGCCGATAAGGGAGGCGATGCCATGGGCGCGGAGATCGTGAAGGCCTACCGGGTGACGTTGCCGCCGCTCCTCCTGATCGGACGCCGCTACGGCGACGCGGACCGCGTCGGCGGCGGCTTCGGCGTCCATTGGATGGAGTGGTTCGAGAAGGGGCGCTTCGCCGCGCTTGAGGCGCTGCCGGCCGCGCCGGCCTTCGAGGGCGCGTACCTCGGGGCGATGCGGTGCCCGGACGGCGGCTTCGAGTACTGGATCGGAATGGCCTTCCCCGAAGGGACCGCCGCGCCCGACGGTTTCGAGGCCGTCGCGCTGCCCGCGGCCGACGCCGCCGTCTGCTGGCTGAAGGGACGCGAGGAGACCGGCGAGCTCTACGGCCAACGCGCCGAGGAGGCGACGTCCGCGCGGATCCGCGACGAGGGCTGGACGCCGGCCGGCGGATGGGTCATGGAGTGCTACGCCTGCCCGCGGTTCACGACGCCCGATGCGGACGGGGTGCGGATCCTCGACTACGTCACGTATCTGCGATAGGAGGCGCGCCATGGCCCGCAGCCGTCTTCCGCTCTCCGCGTTCGCCCTCGCGATCGTCCTGCTCCTGCTCGTCGGCGCCGGGACCGCCGTCGCCGCCGACATGGGGCCCAAGCCGTCGCTCACCCTCCTCGTCGAGGGAGAGCGGTCCGCGAACGACTATTTCCTCGACCTGCTCGTCCCGCAGGACGCCGAGAACATCCGGATGGACCAGACGAGCGACTACCTGAAGGACCATCCGGAGTTCCAGTCGGAGCCGATCGTCTCCTACGTCGCGCCGGACGGCCGCGTCGGCTACGTCTGCCATGGCTGGATGACCTGGGGCGAGCTCGTCGGCACCGTGCGGGGCGACGGATCGTTCGAGCACGCCTACGGGTACCTCTTCGTGCCGAGGACCTTCGCCGTGGTCGTCCAGGACCGCGCGACGGGGGCGCTGACGGTCTCGAACACCGTCACGACGGTGCAATTCGACGCGCTCGTCGCCTACGACGCCCGGACCGGCATCCTCGCCGTGCTCCAGAACACGATGTCCTTCTGGTGGTGGCTGAAGCTGCTCGTCCGCATCTTCCTCACGACGCTCATCGAGTGCCTGCTCGTCCTGCCGTTCCGGTTCCCGCGGCGGCGCTGGCTGCCGATCCCCGTGAACCTCGCGACGCAGGGGCTCCTGAACTTCGCCGTCCTCGTCGCGCTGCCCGGCCTGTTCATGGCGCATTACGTCCTGTGGTTCGCCGTCTTCGAGGTCCTCGTGTTCGTCCTCGAGTTCCTCGCGTACTTCTTCTGGATGGGCGAGCGGCGCTTCCGGAAGCCGTTCCTGTACGCGCTGGCCGCGAACGCGGTCACGCTCGCGGTCGGCCTCTGGTGGCTGTCCTAGGCCGCGCGGACGGAGACGGGGAGGCGCGGGAATGACGCGGATGCCCCCGACGGGGAAGACGAAGGCCGTCGACGCCTATCTCTCGGCCGCCCCCGAAGGCGCACGTCCGATCCTGCGGGAGTTGCGCCGCCTCGTCTTCGAGACGGTGCCGGACGCGCAGGAGTCGATCTCCTACGGCGTGCCGCACTACCACCGGAATCGCGATTATCTTGCGGCCTTCGCCGCGTACAAGGGACACGTGGGATTCGGCTTCGGCGAGGGCGGGCTGACCGGAGAGGAGAGGGACGAACTCGCGAAGGCCGGCTACCGGCTCGGCCGCGTCACCCTGCAGGTGCGCTTCGGACAGGCCGTGCCGGCCGACGCGATCGTCCGCTTCCTCCGGAGGCAGGCGCGCGCCGCCGAATCGGAAGGGAAGAGAGCCCCTAGAGCTTCCCCCCGCAGTTCCCGCAGAACTTCGTCCCCGGCGCGTTGACGAACTGGCAGGCCGGGCAGGTGCCCGCCGGCTTCGCCGCCTGGCGGGGCGCCCCGCACTCGCCGCAGAACTTCATGCTCGCCGCGAACGGCGCGCCGCAGACCTCGCACTTCGGGGCCTGGAGGCTGGCGCCGCAGTTGTTGCAGAACTTGCCCTCCGAGGACGGCTTCCCGCACTCGGGGCAGACGACGGTGCGCTTGTCGATCTCGCCCTTGAAGACCTGCGTCGACTGGGCCTTCTCCTCGATGTCCTCGACCATCTTCTTCGACCGCGCGGCGGCGACCGCCACGTTCTGGCGCGGAGCGCACTGCACGCACAGCCCGTCCTCGTCGTTGAAGTCGTCGTCGCAGACCCACTGGCGGCAGGAATGGCAGCGGTGGAAGTGTCCCTGCGCCTCGTTCTGCGCGTTCCCGAAGGCGGTCTCGTGCTCCTTCTGCCATTCGGGGCTCATCCCGTGGAAGCGCTCGCCGAGGACGTCCGTGCCGCGCTCGACGTTGTGCCCGACGTTGTAGGCGCCGAGGAGGCTCGCGCCGATCGAGACGCCGCGTCCGATGCCGCGCAGGAGGTTCCCCTTCTTGTGCGACGTGGACTCGATGAAGCTCGACTTGTAGCCGTCGTGGCACAGGTCGCAGTAGAACGTGAACTGGAATCCGGCTTCCGTGCTGTTGTCTTCGTAGTTGCGGGTAAAGGCCTTCAGCATCGCTCTCTCCTCCGTACTGGCTCTCCGGTGCGGCTCGGACCCCCCGTCGCGGGAGTCCCCTCCATTGTATCGCAACGCCCCGACGGGCGAGGGGGTCAGCCGAGGAACTTCCCCGGCACGAGCTTCTTCCCGCACGCGTTGCAGCGGGCGAGGTCGAAGAACTGCGCGTCGCCGCAGCGCTTGTTCCGGCAGACGATCAGCAGCGTCTTCCCGCACTTCTCGCAGCGCTCGCCGGCCCACGTCCGCTGGCGGCAATGCGGGCAATCGACGTACAGCGCCCGTCCGCAGCCCGAGCAGGCCGCGTCGCCGGGACGGACCTCCTTGCGGCAGGAGGGACATCGGTGCGCGAGCGGGCTCCGGCTGCCGCAGCCCGGACAGATCCGGGCGTCGGCGTCCACGAGCCGTCCGCAGTGGATGCAGGCCTGCTTGTAAGATCCCATGCGATTCCTCCTCCTACCGGTCTCCGGTCCGGGCCGCGCGCAGCGCGGCCTCCCATCTCGCGGGGTCGGCGTGCATCAGGCGCTTCCGGAAGGCGGTCCGCAGGAAGGGGAGCGCCGGCACGAAGCGCAGCGCCGCCGCGTCGCGCCGGTACGCGGGCTGGCGGAGCTTCTCCAGGGGGAAGTACAGGGGCTGGCGTCGGAAGTCGACCGCTTCGAGACCTTCCCCGAGCACCTGCAGGAAGGCGGGCCAGGCCGCCGGCTCCGACGGCAGGTCGAAGAGGTAGGTCGCCTGAGCGAGCGGGGCGCCGGCCACCGCCTCGACCGCGACGAAGGGACGGTCGCCCGGGATCGGCGCCGCAAGCCAGAACGCGGGGAGCGTCGGGGCCTCGGCGCCCGGGCCCGCGCCCGTCTCCGCCGCATCGCCTTCGCCAGCGTCGCCGCCTTCCGCGCTTCCGGCCGCCGCGTCGAAGCCCTGCTCCCGCCGGATCCCGAGGGCGAGGCCGGGCGCGCCGGCCTCCTCGGCGAGGCGCCTCAGCGCGGCGTAGCAGCCCTTCGCCGACCAGCGGCGCATGCGGTCGTCGAGGCAGGCCCCGAGGCCCGGGCAGGCGCGCTCGAGGTCGTCCCAGGCCGCGGCGCGGCCCTCGCGCAGCAGCCAGGCGGCGGCGGCGAGGCCGGATTCCGGCGGGAGCGGCGGC
>CAIXGU010000020.1 GCA_903919045.1 uncultured Eubacteriales bacterium
CCCCTTGGAAAGAGGTGGCTCCATGGCGCGCATGGCACGGGACAAGTTCACGAAGCAGGAACTGAGCTGGATCTTCTACGACTGGGCGAACTCCTCGCACTCCACCATCATCGTCGCCGCGATCCTCCCGATCTACTTCGTGAGCGTCGCGAAGGGCGCCGGCGTCGCGGGGGACGTCTGGTGGGGCTACGCGACGTCGGTCGCGACGTTCGCCATGGCCCTGCTCGCCCCGCTGCTCGGCTCGATCGGCGACTTCAAGGGCATGAAGAAGAAGCTGTTCTCGATCTTCCTCGGGATCGGCGTGGTCGCGACGGCGACGATCGCCTTCTCCGACCGGTGGCAGCTGATGCTGATCGGGTACATGTTCTCGTACGCCGGCTTCATGGGCGCGAACCTCTTCTACGATTCGTTCCTCACGGACGTCACGACCGCCGACCGGATGGACCGCGTCTCGACCTACGGCTACGGCCTCGGCTACATCGGCGGCAGCACGATCCCGTTCCTGTTCGCGATCGGCATCGTGATGACCGGCGAATCGATCGGCATCAGCAGCGTGCTCGCGGCCAAGATCGCGATCCTGATCGTCGTGTTCTGGTGGAGCGCGTTCAGCATCCCGATCCTCCGGAACGTCAAGCAGACCCACTTCGAGGAGCGCCCGCCCCACGTCTTCTCCGGCGCCTTCAAGCGAATCGGGCGGACCTTCCTGGGCATCGTCGGCCACAAGGGCATCCTGCTCTTCGTGCTCGCGTACTTCTTCTACATCGACGGCGTGAACACGGTCATCAACATGGCCACCGCCTACGGGGCGACGCTCGGGCTCGACTCGACCGGGATGATCCTCGCGCTGATGGTCACCCAGCTCGTCGCCTTCCCGTGCGCGATCCTCTTCGGCCGGATCTCGAAGAAGGTCGGCACGATCTCGATGATCGCCGCGGCGATCGGGATCTACTTCGTGATCTGCACGATCGGCTTCGTCATGGGCTTCCTGCCGCTCGACGCCGCGAAGATCCTCTTCTGGATCCTCGCCGTGATGGTCGGCACCGTCCAGGGCGGCATCCAGGCGCTGTCCCGCTCCTTCTTCGGGAAGATCATCCCGGCGGAGAAGTCCAACGAGTACTTCGGGTTCTTCGACATCTTCGGCAAGTTCGCGGCCGTCCTCGGGCCCTTCCTGTATTCGACGATCGCCGGCCTCACGGGCAACTCCGCCTACGGCATCCTCGGGATCATGGTCCTCTTCCTCATCGGCGGGCTGATCATCCTGCTCGGCCGCAAGGAACTCCGGGCGATCGAGGCGCACGCGACGGGCAAGGAAGCGGAGGCGATCCAGAAGAAGATGGACGCCGCGGCGAACGGCGGCTGACGCCGGGAAGGACATACGGAACATGGTCGACACGGCGGGCCCCGGCGCTTCGGCGAACGGGGCCCTTTCCGGGAGGCACGGGCGCTACCGCTTCGAGGTGCGCGGCAACGACACGGACCGGCGCGACCGGCTCGCGCCGCACGCGCTCTTCTCGATGATGCAGGAGGCCGCCTCGCTCCATGCCGAGCATCTGGGCTTCGGGGCGGCGCAGTTCGACCCGCAGGGGATCGCCTGGGTGCTGCTCCGCGTCTCCGTTCGCATGGACGCGTTCCCCTCATGGAAGGACGCGCTCGACATCGAGACGTGGCCGAGCGCGAGGGACCGCCTCTACGGCATCCGCGACTTCCGCTTCCGCGACGGCGAAGGGAGGCCCCTCGGCGGCGCGACATCGGCCTGGCTCGTCGTGGACACGGCGACCCGCCGGCCGAAGCGCATGCCGCCGGAGGCCGGGCTGCAGGACGGCGAATCGCCGGAGCGCGCGCTCCCGGCCGAGGCGCCGAAGGTCGAGGCGGACCCCGCGCTCGACGCGGCCGCGCCGGTGCTGCGCGTCGCCTGCCGGGAGAGCGACATCGACCGGAACCGCCACGTGAACAACGCGCGCTACGTCGCCTGGTGCGTCGACGCGCTGCAGGCCGCGGGCCTCGGCGACGCCCCCGTCGCGGGCCTCGACATGAACTACCTGTCCGAGCTGCTCCTCGGCGACGAGGCGGAGCTCCGGGCCGTTGCCGTCGCCCCGGGCGAGGTCCTCGTGGATGGACGGCGCTCCGACGGGGAGCCGGTGTTCCGGGCGAGGGTGCTCCTGGCCGACGCGCCCTAGCGGCGGAGTCCCGGCCTGAGCCGCGCCGAACGCGCCGCAGAGGCACCCGGCGCTGCCACAATCGTTCACAGCTTCTTCATTGCAACCGTTTGCGCCAGTCTGTATAATCCTCATTCGGACGCGTCCGCTCGGGTCCCGGCAGTTTGGCGGACGAGGAGGGGCTCGCATGATCGAGATCACCAACCTGGTCAAGCATTACGGGAACATCCCGGCGGTGAACGGCATCAGCTTCACCGTGAACCCCGGGGAGATCCTCGGGTTCCTCGGCCCGAACGGCGCCGGCAAGACGACGACGATGAACATCCTCACGGGGTTCCTCTCGGCGACGTCGGGCACCGTCAAGGTCAACGGCTACGATATCCTCGAGCAGCCGCAGAAGGTCAAGAGCCTGATCGGGTACCTCCCGGAGAACCCGCCGCTCTACCTGGACATGACGGTCCTCGAGTACCTGCGGTTCGTGAGCGAGCTCAAGGGCGTGCCCCGCGAGGCCCGCGCCCGCCAGATCGCCGAGATCATGCGCCTCGTCCGCATCACGGACGTCGCGAACCGCCTGACGAAGAACCTCTCGAAGGGCTACCGGCAGCGCGTCGGCCTCGCGCAGGCCCTGGTCGGCAACCCCGAGGTGCTCGTCCTCGACGAGCCCACGATCGGCCTCGACCCCAAGCAGATCATCGAGATCCGCAACCTGATCCGCGAGCTCGGACGCAAGCACACGGTCATCCTCAGCTCCCACATCCTGCCCGAGGTC
>CAIXGU010000021.1 GCA_903919045.1 uncultured Eubacteriales bacterium
GGCCACCGCGCCCCGCACGCCCCGCACGTCCCCCACGTCCGGCCGGGCCGCCCCGAACGGAACGACCGCCCCGGTCGCGACGGCGGCCGTCCCGACGCGAACCGCGGCGGACGCCCCGGAGATGCGGGCCGGAACGGACGCAACGACCGAGGCGGACGCAACGGACGCCCCGACGTCCGCAACCGCGGCGGCCAGAACGGCGGCCGGCCGCAGGAGCGCCTGCACCCCAACGCGCTGCCGCCGTCCGATTACGCCGACGACGAATACCGCGACCTCGAGTCCACCGCGATGGCGGACGCCGAGAACGCGTCCCGAGAGGGCCAGGAGGCCGGCCGTCCCTCCCTCGAGATGGGCGAGACCGTCGAGGGCGTCCTCGAGCTCATGCCCGACGGCTACGGTTTCCTTCGCCGAGAGAACTACCTCCAGAGCAACCGCGACATCTACGTCCCGCCGCAGTACATCCGCCGCTTCGGCCTGCGCAACGGCGACTTCGTCTCCGGGCCCGGCAAGGTCCAGCGCGAGACCGACCGCTTCCAGGCGCTCCTCTACATCAAGGAGGTCAACGGCTTCCCGCCCGAGCAGATGCTCAAGCGGCCGACCTTCGACAAGCTCACGCCGATCTACCCGGACGAGCGGTTCGTGCTCGAGACCGTGAAGAACGAGCTCTCGACGCGCATCATCGACCTCGTCGCGCCGATCGGCAAGGGCCAGCGCGGCATGGTCGTCTCCCCGCCGAAGGCCGGCAAGACGATCCTGCTCCAGAAGATCGCCAATGCGATCTCGAAGAACAATCCCGAGGCGCACCTCATCGTGCTGCTGATCGACGAGCGGCCGGAAGAAGTGACCGACATGCAGCGGTCGATCGACGGCGAGGTCGTCTACTCCACGTTCGACAAGTCGCCCGAGAACCACGTCAAGGTCGCCGAACTCGTGCTCGACCGCGCGATGCGCCTCGTCGAGGTCGGCCGCGACGTCGTGATCCTGATGGACAGCATGACCCGCCTCGCCCGCGCGTACAACCTCACGATCAACCCGACCGGCCGCACCCTCTCCGGCGGCCTCGATCCGGGCGCCCTCCAGGGCCCGAAGCGCTTCTTCGGCGCGGCCCGCAACATCGAGAACGGCGGCAGCCTCACGATCATCTCCACGTCCCTGATCGAGACCGGCTCACGCATGGACGAGGTGATCTTCGAGGAGTTCAAGGGCACGGGCAACATGGAGGTCTACCTCGACCGCAAGCTGTCCGAGAAGCGCATCTTCCCCGCGATCGACATCAACAAGTCCGGCACCCGCCGCGAGGAGCTGCTCCTGTCGGCGCGCGAGCTCGACGCGGTCTGGACGATCCGCAAGGCGTTCAGCCAGCTCGACACCGCCGCCGTCACCGAGATGATCATCAACCTGCTCCTCAAGACCGCCAACAACGCGCACTTCATCTCGTCCGTCAACGTCTCGCTCAACGACAAGGCGGTGTTCGAGGCGATGCGCGGCACGCGGCCCGGAAGCAACGGCGGCGGCATGTCGGGCGGCTACGGCGCGAACAGCAGCCGCAACGGGATGGACGACTGAGCGGCGGGCGGATCGGATTGCGGCGCGCGCCGCTGACGATCCGCACGCCCGAGCCTCCCGCTTCCCCTCCGCCGTATTGACACCACTTCTCCGAGTCGGTATACTCCGTTTTGCCGCTCACGCGAAAGGCCCTCCCCGGGCGCTTGGCTCAGCCGGGAGAGCACCTGCCTTACAAGCAGGGGGTCGCAGGTTCGAGCCCTGCAGCGCCCACCAAGGCGCCCCCCGGTGAACGGCCTGACACAAACGGCCCGGTAGTTCAGTTGGTTAGAATGCCAGCCTGTCACGTTGGAGGTCGAGGGTTCGAGCCCCTTCCGGGTCGCCAGTCCACAATCAGCCGGTCCTTCGGGACCGGCTGTCCATGCCCAGATAGCTCAGTTGGTAGAGCAGTAGACTGAAAATCTACGTGTCGCTGGTTCAATTCCGGCTCTGGGCACCAAGGCCGCCTCGATGGGCGGTCTTTTTGCGTCCGCGTTCTGCTATCATGGGAGGCGTTCGCCCGCCGCACCCCGGCGCCCGACGCCAAGGAGGACACGAGCCATGCCGAAGCCCGCGACCCCCGCTCCCGCCCCCGCCCCCGCCGCCGCGGACCCCGCGCTGCGCCCCGCCTACCGCGAGGCGCCCGCCCTCGTCTTCGAGCGGCTCGCGACCGACCCCGCGACGGGCCTGACCGCCGACGAGGCCGCCCGGCGGCTCGCCGTGCATGGTCCGAACGAGCTCCGCGAGAAGGAGAAGGAGGGTCTCCTCCAGAAGATCCTCGCCCAGCTGAAGGACTTCCTCGTGCTCGTCCTGATCGCCGCGAGCGTCGTCTCGATCTTCGTCGGCGAATGGATCGACGCGATCGTGATCATCGCGATCGTCATCGTCAACGCCACGCTCGGCGTGATCCAGGAAGGCAAGGCCGAGAAGGCGCTCGAAGCGTTGAAGAAGATGGCCGCTCCGGGCGCGCGCGTCCTGCGCGGCGGACAGGTCGGTCACGTCCCGGCGTCCGCCCTCGTGCCCGGCGACGTCGTGCTCGTCGAGGCGGGCGACATCGTCCCCGCCGACCTGCGCCTCTTCGAGACCGCCAGCCTCAAGGCGGAGGAGGCCTCGCTCACCGGCGAATCCGTCCCCGTCGAGAAGGACGGGACGGTCACGTTCGACGCGGACATGCCGCTCGGCGACCGCGCCAACCTGCTGTTCATGAGCACCGTCGTCTCCTACGGCCGCGGCCGCGGCATCGTGGTCGGCACGGGGCATGCGACCGAGATCGGACGGATCGCCGATCGCCTGCAGGATATCGAGGAGGAGGCGACGCCCCTCCAGAAGAACCTCAACCAGCTCGGCAAGTGGCTCGGCATCCTCTGCCTCGCGGTGTGCGCCGTCGTCTTCGTCGTCGGCCTGCTGCAGGGCGGCGAGGTCCTCCCGCTGTTCCTCACGGCCGTCAGCCTCGCCGTCGCCGCGATCCCCGAAGGCCTCCCGGCCGTCGTCACGATCGTCCTCGCGCTGGGCATGAAGCGGATGGTCGATCGCCACGCGATCATGAAGAAGCTGCTCGCCGTCGAGACGCTCGGCAGCGTCGACACGATCTGCTCCGACAAGACCGGCACGCTGACCCAGAACGAGATGACCGTCACGCGGCTGTACGCCGACGGCACCGTCTTCGCCGTGAGCGGCACCGGCTACGCGCCCGCCGGCGCGATCGAGACGCTCGAGGGCCCGGCCGGGCCCGATTCGCCCGTCCTCACCCGGCTCCTGCACGCCGCGCTGCTCTGCAACGACGCGACGCTGCGCGAGAAGGAGGAGGGCGGCTGGGGCATCGTCGGCGACCCGACGGAGGGCGCGCTGATCGCCGCCGCCGCGAAGGGCGGGATCACGCACGAGGGGGCGGACCGCACCTACCCGCGCGTCTCGGAGATCCCCTTCGACTCCGGCCGCAAGCGCATGACGACGTTCCACCACGGCTTCGACGACCCCCTCACGTCCTTCACCAAGGGCGCGCCCGACCTCCTGGTCGCCCGCTGCACGCACATCCTCACGGGCGACGGCGTGAAGATCCTCGACGACGCCGGCCGCGCCGCGATCCTCGAGCGCAACCACGACCTCGCCTCCTCCGCCCTGCGCGTCCTCGCGTTCGCCTACCGCCTGCACCGCAAGAGCCTCCCGCTCGAGGAGTCGACGGACGCCGAGCGCATGGAGGACGGGATGACCTTCCTCGGACTCGCGGGCATGATCGACCCCGCCCGCCCCGAGGTCCGCGACGCCGTCCGCGTCTGCGCGGCCGCCGGCATCCGCCCCGTCATGATCACGGGCGATTACAAGGACACGGCCGTCGCGATCGCGAAGGACCTCGGCATGATGGACGCGGACGACCGCGTCCTGGCAGGCGCCGAGCTCGACGCGATGGACGACGCGGCGCTGCGCGAGGCGGTCGAGGACACGGCCGTGTACGCGCGCGTGTCGCCGGAGCACAAGGTCCGCATCGTCACGGCCCTGCGCGCGAACGGGCACATCGCCTCCATGACCGGGGACGGCGTCAACGACGCGATGGCCCTGAAGAGCGCCGACATCGGCGTCGCCATGGGCATCACCGGCACCGACGTCGCGAAGGGCACCGCCGACATGATCCTCACGGACGACAACTTCGCGAGCATCGTGTCCGCGGTCGAGGAAGGCCGCGTCATCTACAGCAACATCCGCAAGTTCGTCGGCTTCCTGCTGTCGTGCAATGTCGGCGAGATCCTCGTGATCTTCCTCACGAGCCTCATCCTCGGACCGGGATTCGTGCCGCTCGTCCCCGTGCAGCTGCTCTGGCTGAACCTCGTCACCGACAGCTTCCCGGCGCTCGCGCTCGGCAGCGAGAAGGGAGATCCCGACATCATGACCCGCAGGCCGCGCAGCAAGCGCGAGTCGATCATCAACGGCGACATGATCGGGGCCATCCTCGTGCAGTCCGTCGCGATCTTCGCCGCCGTGTACGGCGTGTTCACGCTCGCGCTCGGGAAGGCCTTCCTGTTCCTGCCCGGAACGGCCGGCGTGCCCGACGAGACCCTCGTGCACGCCCGCACGATGGCCTTCGCGACCCTGATCGTCGCCGAGCTCCTGCGCGCGTTCACCGCCCGCTCCGAACGCCACTCGATCTTCCGCATCGGCTGGTTCTCCAACAAGCAGATGCTCGTCGCCTTCGCGGTCGCCGTGGTCCTGCTGCTCGCCGTGATCTACGTCCCGTTCCTCGACCCGGTCTTCGACACGACGTTCCTCCGGCTGGTCGACTGGGCGGCGATCCTGGGCTTCGCGCTGGTCCCGTTCGCGGCCGGCGAGATCTACAAGCTCGTCCGGCGGATTCTCGAGCGGAAGCGCGGCGCCTAGCGCCGCAGGCCTCCGCACGGTTTGCGTGCGGCCGGGTACGGCGCCGGGCCGCGCGGCGCGGTACGATCGAGGCACAGACGATGGGCGGCTCCTGCGCGGGAGCGCCCCAGCCGGAAGAAAGGGACACGACCGATGAGCCAGGCATTCGAGATCAAGGGCATGTCGTGCGGCGGTTGCGCGACCCGATTGATGCGCGTGATCGGCAGGATGAACGGCGTGAAGACCGTCAAGGTGGAGTTCGAGACCGCGTCGATGGCCGTCGATTACGATCCGGACGCCGTCAGCGTCGCGCAGATCGTGGCGAAGACGGAGGAGACGGGATACGAGGCGAAGCCCGTCGACTGACGGGACTCCGCAGGGACCGCGGATGCGCTCCGGCCTTCGGGCGGGGCGCATTTGCATGGAGCCCGGCCCTGTGGTAGTATCGCTTGTGCCGCGCGCACCGCGACGGCCCGCGAATGCCAACCCTGGAGGTGCCCGATGCCCGCTCTTCTGATCGTCCTCAGCATCCTCGACCTGCTGGTCTGCGTCGCGCTCGTCGTGATGGTGCTCTTCCAGAAGGGCGCGTCCCAGGGCCTCGGCTCGATCGCCGGCGGCGCCGACACCTTCTTCAACAAGACCAAGGCCCGCTCGATCGACGCGATGCTGAAGCGCTTCACGTCCGTCGTCGCGGTCGTCTTCTTCGTCCTCACCGTCACGCTGTACCTGCTGACCAAGGGCTGACGCGAAAGCGAGGTCCGTTCCCGCGAAGAGCCGCTCCCGGAAGGGGGCGGCTCTTCCGTATAATGGAGCCATGGAAGAGCGACGCCGCCCCGAGCCCCCTGCGTTCCCTGCCGACGAGGCCGCGCCCGAGCGCGTGGTGGGCGTCCTCCGCGAGGAGGGGCGCGACGGCGTCGTACGGCCGGAGCGGCCGGCCGGCCTCGGCGAGGTCGAGGTGCGGCGCCGCGACCTGAACGGCGCGCCGTTCGGCATGAAGGTCGTCGTCGAGATCCTCTACCGACCCGACGAGGACGACCGCGCCCGCAGCCGCGGCGTCCCGCCGCCCCGGGCGCGCGGCCGCGTCGTCGAGACGCTCGGCGACCCCGCGGACCCCGACGTCGGGGTGGCCGGCATCCTCAAGGCGTACGGGCTCGAGCCGGAGTTCCCGGAGGCGGCCCTGCGCGAGGCCGAGGCGTTCGCGCCGGACCCGACGGAGGAGGAGATCGCCCGCGAGCTCGCCAAGGGGCGCGTCGACCTGCGCGGCCTCGAGATGGTCACGATCGACGGCGCCGACGCCAAGGACCTCGACGACGCGGTGTCCGTGGAGCCCCGGAAGGGCGGCGGGTACCGGCTCGGCGTGCACATCGCCGACGTCTCCTGGTACGTCCGCGAGGGCTCGGCGCTCGACGCCGAGGCGCTGCGGCGGGGGACGAGCGTCTATCCGCCGGGCCACGTGATCCCGATGCTCCCCCCGCGCCTGTCGAACGGCGCGTGCAGCCTCAACCCGCAGCGGCCGCGGTTCGCGTTCACGGTCTTCGTCGACCTCGACGCGGAGGGCGCGACCGTGGGCCACCGGATCCACCCGTCCCTCCTCCGCACGGCCGAGCGGATGACCTACGACGACGTCTTCGTCCTGCTCTCGGCGCCCGACGGCGAGGCGGAGGACCTGAAGGCCCGCTACGCGCCCCTGATGCCGGCGTTCCGTCGGATGCGGGATCTCGCCGCGATCCTGCGCGCCCGCCGGTTCGCCCGCGGCGCGATGGATTTCGACTTCCCCGAGACGAAGGTCGCGCTCGACGCGGACGGCGTCCCTCTCGACATCCACCCGTACCCGACGACCTTCGCGAACGGCATCGTCGAGGAGTTCATGATCCTCGCGAACGAGACCGTCGCCGAGCATTTCCTGCGCCTCGGCTCGCCGTTCGCCTACCGCGTGCACGAGCCGCCCGACCCCGACCGGCTGCACCGCTTCTCCGTCCTCGCCGCGACCTTCGGCGAGATCCACCGGTTCGACGCCGACGGGGCGACCTCCGCCGCGCTCGCGCGGGTGCTCGAGGACGTGAAGGGGAAGCCTTACGGCCGCCTGCTCGCCCGGCTGCTGCTGCGCTCGCTCGCCAAGGCGCGCTACGCGCCCGAGTGCCTCGGGCACTTCGGGCTCGCGTCCCGCTACTACTGCCACTTCACGTCGCCGATCCGGCGCTATCCCGACCTCTTCATCCACCGCGTCATGAAGGCCTGGCGAGAGACGGCGCCGGACGCGAAGCCCGGGGAGATGCCGCGCGCGCTGTCCCTGCGGCTCGCGGCCTACCGCGAAGCCGCCGAGCACGTGTGCCTGCGCAGCTCCTGGACGGAGCGGCGCGCCGAGCAGGCCGAGCGCGACGTCGTGGCGCAGAAGGCCGCCGAGTACATGGCCCGCCGCCTCGGCGAGGAGTACGACGGGACGGTCTCGGGCGTCGTCGGCGCGGGGATGTTCGTCGAGCTCGACAGCACGGTCGAGGGGTTCGTCCTCTTCGCGACGCTCGACGACTACTTCGAGGCGGACGAGGACGGGTTCTGGGCGAAGGGCCGGCGCACGGGCGAGACGTACCACGTCGGCGACCGCGTGGCCGTGCGCGTCGTGCGCGCGGACCCCGCGACCCGGCGGATCGACTTCCACCTCGTCGGCCGCATCGGCGAGCCGGTGGGCGACAGCCGCCGGTCGGCCGGGAAGACCGGCCGCGAGCGCGAGAAGGCCGCGCGCAAGGGCGGCGCGGGCGGGCAGGGGAAGGCGAAGGCCGGCGGGAAGGGCGGGGGCGGGAACCGGAGCGGGTCGGCCCGGAAGGGCGCCCGGCGGAAGCGCGCCGGCGGACCTCGCGGGAAGGGCTTCAAGAACCGCCGCGGAGGGCGGGGATGACGGGAGCGGACGGCCGGCCGGAGGGCGCGGCGGCGCCCCTGCGCGTCGCGTTCCATACGCTCGGCTGCAAGGTGAACCACGCCGAGACCGCGTCCCTGCGCGAGGCGTTCCGGCGCGACGGGTTCGCCGTCGTCCCGTTCGAGGACGAAGCCGACGTCTACGTCGTCAACACGTGCACCGTCACGGGGCAGGCCGCCCGCAAGACCGGCCAGCTCCTGCGCCGCGCCGGCGAGCGCACCCCCGGGGCCGTCGTCGTCGCCGTGGGCTGCCACGTCCAGCGGTCCGACGGGCCGTACCCCGACGCCGACGTCCTGAGCGGGACGCAGGGGCGCGCGGACGCACCCCGCCTCGCCCGCGCGGCGCTCGCCGCCC
>CAIXGU010000022.1 GCA_903919045.1 uncultured Eubacteriales bacterium
GCCGGCGTGGAAGACGGTCGTGCCGTCCAGGCGCACCAGGAACGAGACGCCCTCGTCCGTCGACCCGAAGGTCTCGACCGAGACGGCGCCGAGCGCGTGCCGCTCGCCCGGCCGGACCCGCACCACCTCGTGCGCCGCGGCCTCCCGGAGCGCGCGGGCGCGAGCGCCCGCGCCCTCCCCGGTCCCGGACCCGCCGAGCAGCGCCCGGGCGGCGTCCTTCTCGAGGACGTAGGCCACGCCAGGCTCCCGGGCCCAGTCGAGGATCGCGGGGCTGCAGTGGTCGGCGTGTGCGTGGGAGACGAGGAAGAGCACGGGGGGCGGCGCGGCGAGGGCGCGGCGCCGGGCGAAGAAGGCGTCGAGGACGCCCGCCGGGTCCTGGAATCGGTCGAACACGAGCGACGCGGACCGGCCCTCGACGAGGAACCCGCTGTGGGACAGCCACTGGATGCGCATGACGAACCTCTCGATTTCCGTCACCATGGTGACCCGGCCTCCTGCTGCGGCTCGATTATAATCCGAGACGGTCCGGCGAATCCGTAACCGGAGGCAACGAAAGCGCGCAGGGCGCACAGGAGGAACGAATGAAGGAGATCGACGGGAAGGGCCTGAAGGCCTGGATCGCCCAGAAGAAGCCGATGCTGCTGCTCGACTGCCGCGAGCCGCGGGAGCTGCTGTCGCCGCCCGGCCGCATCGAGGGCGTCGTCAACATCCCGCTGGGGCAGATCCCCCGCAGGCTGTCCGAGATCGAAGCCTGGAAGGGCGGCACCGTCGTCTCGATCTGCCTCTCCGGCGCGCGCGCCACGTCCGCCGCGCGGTTCCTCGAGCAGAACGGCTTCCGCGACGTCGTGCTCCTGTCCGGCGGGATGATGATGTACAATCGATAGCGAAAGGAGGGCGTGCATATGGGCTTGATGAAGGAATTCAAGGCCTTCGCGCTCCGCGGCAACGTCCTGGACCTCGCGATCGGCGTGATCATCGGCGGCGCCTTCGGAAAGATCGTCTCGTCCCTCGTCGGGGACCTCTTCATGCCCGTGATCGGCTGGGCCACGTCGGGGCTCAGCTTCCGGGACCTCAAGGTGGTGCTCAAGGCCGCCGTGATGGACGGGACGACCGTCGTGAAGCCCGAGGTCGCGCTGACCTACGGCAATTTCATCCAGACGACCGTCGACTTCCTGATCGTCGCGCTGTCGATCTTCCTGTTCATCCAGGCGATCAACAAGGCCAAGGCGCGCTTCGAGAAGAAGGCCGCCGAGGAGGCGCCCGCGCCGCCGCCCGCGAAGGCGGACGACGTGGTGCTGCTCGAGGAGATCCGCGACCTGCTGAAGAAGCAGGCGGAGAAGTAGTCCGGCCGTTCCACCGTCCCGCCGCCGCGCGCGGCGCGGTCGGGCGGACGAAGCAGAGGCCGGGGTTCCCGTTCGTTCGGGTGCCCCGGCCTCTTCCCTATCCTAGCGCCAGCAGCAGGAGCAGGCCGACCGCGCCGGCGCCGAGCGAGCTCAGCCCGTTCACGAGATCGTTGTCCATCCACGCGACGCCGCGCTCGAGCGTGAGCGCGCTGCCGGCGATCTCCGTGCGCTCCGTCCAGCCCTCGGCCGACGGGTCGCGGTACTTCGCCTGCAGCGTGTCGCCGAGCAGGCTGTCGAGGACGGACCCGAGCGCGCCCGCGACGACGATGACGGCCGCCGCGGCGAAGGCCTTCGCGAGCGGCAGGCCGATCAGCAGCGCGAGCGGCGCGACGAACGCGGCCCCGACGAGCGCACCGAGGAAGCCGAGGGGCGTGACCCCGCCCGAGATGCCGCGACGGACGGGCTTTCCGGTCAGGAGCGACACCGGTCCGCGCCGACTCAGCATGCCGAGCTCGGAGGACCAGGTGTCGGCGCCCGACGCGGCGAGCGCGCAGAGCCCGGCGCCCAGCAGGGCCGGGTGCGAGGAGCCGCCGATCGCGTACAGCGCGAGGAAGAACAGCGCCGGTCCGCCGTTGGCCATCACCTGCACGATCGTGCGGGCGCCTGCGCGCTTGTGGACGGCCTTCGCGTCCGTCTCCTTGCGGCCCGCGCCGGCCTTCGTCACGAGAATCGCCGGCCCGAAGAACAGCACGAGGCCGAGGAACGGGACCCAGCCGCCCGTCCACTGGATCGCCGAGCCGAGCGCGATCGCGCCGGCGGCGCCGAGCGCGTCGAGCGACCCGCGTGCGAACGCGGGGAGGATCAGCAGGGCGCTCGCCGCGAACCCGAGCGCGTAGGGGATCAGCTCCTGGTGCGTGGCGAGGAGCCAGGCGAGCGGCGCGGTCAGCAGCGGCACGGTCAGGTTGTCGAAGCCCATCGGGGTCGCGAGCTCGATGACGACCGCGGCCGCCGCGACGGCGAGCGCGATCGGGAAGGCCCGCGGGATGCCGGAGAATCCGAGGACGAGCCAGGTCACGGCGAGCGCGGCGGCGAACAGCACGGCCGAGCCCTCGAGCGACTTCCGCGAGCCGGGATAGCGCATCCGTCCGACCCGCTTCCCGAGGACGGCGGCGAACCCGTCGCCGTAGCCCATCGTCAGGATGCCGACGGCGCCGATCCAGGGCTCGAACGGCTTCCAGAAGGTCCAGACCGCGAGGACCAGCAGGGAGACGGCGTACCAGACGGTGCCGAGGTCCTCGCGTCCCCCCCTGCGCTCCATCGCGGAGAAGATCGCGAAGCGGTAGGACGCGTAGTTGATCGCGACGAACGCGGCGGGGACGATCGCGGCCCAGAGCGGGCTGTCGAACGCCCACATCGCGAGGAGCCACCAGTTCGCCACGCCGATGTGGATGAACTTGCGGCTGCCCTCGCCCTGCAGGACGCCGATCCTGGCCAGCGCGGTCGCGGCGCCGATGACGGCGAAGACGAAGGCGAACGAGACGGCGATGCCGATCCAGGGACTCATCGAGGTCAGCCTCCGAGGAGCAGGACGGCCTTGCGCCAGGCCGGGACGACGGTGCGGTTCACGAGGCAATCGTAGCCGTGCCGGCGGACCTCGTGCAGAATCGCACGGTACGCCTTCGCGGAAACGCGCAGCGCCTTGCGGCTGTCCGGGTCGAACCGCGGCGCGGCCGACAGGGTCGCCGCGTAGTCCGCCTCCGCGAGGGCCGCATAGCGCTCCCAGAGCGCCACGAAATCCGCCGAGGGAACCGCCGCGTCGAGGTCCTCCGCCGTCACGCCCGTCTCCCGCATCGCCGCCGCGGGCAGGTAGATCCGGCCCATCCGCCGGTCCTCCCCGACGTCGCGCAGGATGTTCGTGAGCTGCATCGCGCAGCCGAGCGCCGTCGCGGCGTCCGAGAGCGCGGTGCGCTCCTGCGGCGGGACGCGGGCCGCGAGGATCGGCAGCAGCATGCGGCCGACGGTGCCGGCGACGCGGTCGCAGTAGAGGAGCAGCTCGGCATCGTCCTCCGGCTGGCGGAAGGCGCGGTCGGAATCGAGGCCGGCGAGTAGGTCGTCGAACGGCGCGGTCGGCAGGCCGAAGCGGTCCGTCGCCCAGCGCAGCGCGCGCCACATGTGGCTCGACGGCGTCGAGCCCTCGCGGAAGCGCCGCCACTGGAGGCGCAGGAGGTCGAAGTCCTCGGGGTCGGCGGGCGCGTCGACGGCGTCGTCGGCGAGCCGGCAGAACGCGTAGACCGCCCAGACGGCCGACGCCTTCTCCTTCGGCAGCGTGCCGAACGCCAGCCGGAACGACGCCGAGTGCCGCCGCGTCAGGGCCTCGCACCAGGCGAGGTCGGCTGCGGTCGACGCGTCGACGTTCGCCGCGCGGCCCGCCGTCGCGCGGCTCACCGGCGCGTCCCCGCGGCGCCGGGCGCGCCGCAGCGGTCGGAGCGTCCCGTGGGGACCATGCTACGGCGTGCGGGCGGGCTCCTCTTCGGGGCCGAGCACCCTCTTCAGGAAGATGTCCGCGATGTAGGGGTCGAACTGCGTCCCGGCGCCCTTGCGGATCTCGGCGGCGGCATCCTCGATCGAGAGGATGTCGCGGAACGGGCGGTAGTTGGTCATCGCATCGAACGCGTCGGCGATCGAGAGGATCCGGGCGAGGCGCGGGATGTTCATCCCCGAGGCGCCGTTCGGGTAGCCGCGGCCGTCCCACCACTCGTGGTGCGACAGGATCGATTCGGCGATGTGGAACAGCTCGGGCGTCGACTGGGCGATGCGGAACCCGAGCTCGGTGTGCCGCTTGATCTCCATCCACTCGGCTTCCTCGAGCGCGGTCGGCTTGAACACGATGCTCTCGCGGATCGCGATCTTCCCGATGTCGTGGAGCATCGCGAGGAGGTCGAGGTCGACGCGGTCCTTCTCGGGGAGGCCCATCGCCTCGCCGATCAGGCGGCAGCAGGCGGCGGTGCGCTCGACGTGGCGGCCGGTCTCGAGGGACCGGTCGAAGAGCATCGTCTTGATCGACTCGATCAGGGTCGCGCGGAAGGCGGCGATGCCGCTCATCTTGCGGCGGTGCATGTCGTACTCGGCGGAGCGGATCGCGTCCTCGAGGGTCAGGTCCGCGCGCGTCCAGGCGGCGGTGCCGATCGAGATGCTCACCGGGAGCGCGCCGATCGTCAGCCCGGCGCACTGCGCGTCCACCTTCTCGATGAAATCGTCGACCGAATCGGACCCGACGCGCAATAGGATGAACTCGTCGCCGCTGTAGCGGGCGAGCAGGTCGCCGTCGTCGAGGTTGGATTCGAGGACCTCGGCGATCTCCTCGAGGAGCTGGTCGCCGGTCGTGCGCCCGAAGACGTCGTTCGCGATCTTGAGGCCGTTGACGTCGCCCATCGCCACGGCGATCGGACGCTTGCCGGACGCGGCGTGGAGCAGCACCTGGCGGTCGAACCAGACGCGGTTCGGCAGGCCGGTGAGAGGGTCGTGGTATTTGAGGAACTCGATCTGGCGACGCAGCTGGGCCTTCTCCGACGCGTCGTCGGGAGTCAGGTCGAATCCGCGGTCGGGTTCGGAGAGGACCTCCCCGAAGGAACCCGCCAAGGGCTCTGCACGATCGAACTCGGACATTCCACACCTCCGCGTCAGCGTATCTGGGCGGCGAGTCAGCTGTGCAAGCGTTTTCATCCCCAATCTTACCACAGGAAATGGTTGGAACACCGAAGGATTCTTTACGTTTCCTGTCCGAAACGGTGACGCGGCGGTGCGGCGATTGAAGGGGTGCGGCATTCGTGTTAAAGTCACGGGAACGAAGCGGAAGGAGGCGGTCCCATGCGGCACACCCTGTCGATCCTCGTCGAGAACCGCGCCGGCGTCCTCGCCCGGGTGGCGAGCCTGTTCTCTCGCCGCGGCTTCAACATCGACAGTCTCGCGGTCGGGACGACGCGCAATCCGGCCGTCTCGCGCATCACCGTCTGCGTCGAGGGGAGCGAGGAGCTCGTCGACCAGATCGTCAAGCAGCTGCACAAGCTGATGGACGTGCTGATGGTCCGCGACCTGCCGCCCGCCGAGCACTTCACGCGCGAGCTCCTGCTGATCAAGGTCCGCGCCGAGGCCTCGACGCGGATGGAGGTCCTCCAGATCGTGAACATCTTCCGCGCGCACGTCGTCGACGTGTCGCCCACGACCCTGACGATCGAGGCCACGGGGAGCGCCGACAAGGCCGGCGCCCTCGTCGACATGCTCGGGCCCTACGGGGTGCTCGAGGTGGTCCGCGCCGGCGCGATCGCGATCGAGCGCGGCGAACGCACCATGGAAGACGCCATCGGCGAAGGAGGAAACGCCCCATGAAGAAGATCTACAAGGATTCCGAAGTCACGACCGACGCCCTGAAGGGGAAGACCGTCGCCGTGATCGGCTACGGCAGCCAGGGCCACGCCCACGCGCGCAACCTGCACGAGAGCGGCCTCTCCGTCGTCGTCGGCCTCTACGAGGGCAGCCCCTCCTGGAAGAAGGCCGAAGCGGCCGGCCTGACCGTGATGACCGTCGCGCAGGCCGTGAAGAAGGCCGACGTGGTCATGATCCTCGTCAACGACGAGAAGCAGCACGACCTCTACAAGACCGAGATCGCCCCGAACCTCTCGGCCGGCAAGGCGCTCGCCTTCGCGCACGGCTTCAACATCCTCTACGGCCGCGTGATCCCGCCCGCCGACGTCGACGTCTTCATGGTCGCGCCGAAGGGCCCGGGCCACACCGTCCGCAGCCAGTTCACCCAGGGTCGCGGCGTGCCCGCCCTCGTCGCCGTCCACCAGGACCCGACCGGCAGGGCCCGCGACATCGCGTTCGCGTACGCGGCCGGCATCGGCGCGTCGCGCGCCGGCGTGATCGAGACGACGTTCAAGGACGAGACCGAGACCGACCTGTTCGGCGAGCAGGCCGTGCTGTGCGGCGGCGTCGCAGAGCTCATGAAGGCGGGCTTCGACACCCTCGTCGAAGCCGGCTACGACCCGGTCAACGCCTACTACGAGTGCGTGCACGAGGTGAAGCTGATCGTCGACATGATCGCCCAGGGCGGCCTCACGCTGATGCGCTACTCCGTGTCCGACACCGCCGAGTACGGCGACTACAGCGTCGGCCGCCGCATCATCACGGACGACACCCGCGCCGAGATGAAGAAGGTCCTGCGCGAGATCCAGGAAGGCACGTTCGCGAAGAACTGGGTCCTCGAGAACCAGGCCGGCCGCCCGTCGTTCATGGCCCGCCGGAAGATCGAGCAGGAGCTCCCCGTCGAGAAGATCGGCGCCGAAATCCGCGCCATGATGAGCTGGAACAAGGAGATAGAAGTCTAAAGCGTTTTCAGATAGAGCGCCTCCAGTTGCGTACGACGGCCATCAGCCGGAGTGACAGCAACTGTCGCAGGCACCATGGGCGCTCTTGCTGGAAACGCGTCTCTCATGCGGCTTCCAGCCTAGAGCGCCTCCTGCATCACCCGCAGGCATGCATAGCATCATTGAACGAGGGGGAGCGGCGACGCTCCCCCTCGTTCCGTGCCGACGTCCTTCGACCCGACCCCGCCCCCCCGTCTGCCCGCATAGCCCGGAAACGCCGGATTTCCAGTGCCCAGCGGCTCCGCACCCGTGGTAGCATGGAGGCGATGGCATCGGCGGCCGCAGCAGGGGGGATCGTGACATGACGACGCGTCTTCGGCTATCCTGCCTCGTTTCCCGTTTCCTTCTTCCGGGGATCCTGCTCGCATCGCTGCTCGTCTCCTGCGCCGAACCGTCGCCGCAGGTCTTTCCGACCGCCCAGGCGACGGCGACGCCCGAGGCCGCTGCGCCGACAGCGGTCCCGACGACGGCCCCGCCCGCTCCGACGGGGACGCTGCCCGTCCTGACCCGCGCGCAAGCGGATCGGATCGGCATCGGCGTCTTCGCCGTCACCGTGTACGATCTGCTGTACGGACCGGAGGCCCATCGGACCGCAGTCGATGCGATTCGGTCCTGGCCGTCGGACTGGGCCTGGCCGAGTGAAATCGCGATCGCGGAAGGCGGCACGCTGACGCTCGCCTACGACCGGAACCCTCCCTATGACGGAGCCGCGAGGCTCCTCGACGCCATGGTCGTCTCCTATACGTGGACCGACACGTCCGGCACGGTCCGCTGGACGCGGACCGCCGACTCGGATCCGATGGCCGACTGGAGGATCCGCAAGGACGACGTGAAGCTGGACCTCACGGCCATCCTGCATCCCCTTTGCGACGATGTGCTGCTGGACGCGGAGGACCTGATCGCCCGGATCGGGACCCCGAATTCCGACGTCACGGTGGTGGACGACCCGGGGCAAGGAGACATCTACCGCGTGAGGACGGTCCTCGTCGACGGCCTCGAGCTGGAATTCCGGCAATTGTCGTTCACGACGGATCCGGATCTCTGGGCTTTCGAGATCTGCAGGATCACGGAACCGGGGTACGCGACGCTGCGCGGACTGGCCGTCGGAATGAGCGAAACGGATGTGTCGAGGCACTTCGGGAATTGGGGTCTCGACATCCGGACGGAGAGCGTCGAAGAGGGCGTCACCGAGATGACCGTTTCCCCGATCGCTTCCGCCTGGAGCGGGCCGCACCTGACGCTGCGGATCCGGCTCAAGGACGGGAGAGTCGACGGAATCAGTATCTCCGAGTTCTGAAGCGCCCAAGCGCCCCGCGCCCGAGCCGCCGTCCTCGCCGACTCCCCGCCCCTACTGCAGCTTCACCCCGACGATCACGTTGCCGCGGCTGCCGACGACC
>CAIXGU010000023.1 GCA_903919045.1 uncultured Eubacteriales bacterium
ATCGGCCCGAACGAGGCCCGCACCATGATGAACGAATCCAACAAGCCGGCGACCGTCCTGGTCGTCATCAACTATCCCGCGTAAGGAGGCGTCCGACATGGTCGCGCTGGAGAAGAGCTTCGTCAAGGACATGTTCAACCTGAAGGGCAAGGTCGCCCTCGTCACCGGCGGGTCGGGCGCGCTCGGCAGCACGATCGCCAAGGGCTACGGCTACCAGGGCGTGAAGGTCATGATCACCGGCCGTCACGAGGACAAGCTGAAGGCCCTCGTCGAGGAGTTCAAGGCCGAGGGCATCGAGGCCGCGTACAGCGTCGCCGATCCGGCCGTCGAGGCCGACGCCGAGCGCGTCGTGGCCGAGACCGTCGCGACGTTCGGGACGCTCGACATCCTGCTCACCGCGCACGGCTACAGCAAGCCGGGCTCGATCCTCGAGCAGACGACCGAGGCCTGGGAAGCCATGATGGACGCCAACGTCAAGGGCGCCTACCTGATGAGCAAGTACGCCGCGAAGCAGATGGTGGCCGCGAAGACCAAGGGCCGCCTGATCCTCGTGTCGTCCGCCCGCTCCAAGCGCGGCATGAAGGGCTACACCGGCTACTCGCCGTCCAAGGCGGCGGTCGACCTGCTGGCGCAGTCCCTCGCCTGCGACCTCGGCGAGTTCGGCATCACCTGCAACACCTTCAACCCGACCGTGTTCCGCTCCGACCTCACCGAGTGGATGTTCCACAACGACAACGTGTACCAGAACTTCCTGAAGCGCCTCCCGATCGGCCGCCTCGGCGAGCCGTCCGACTTCGTGGGCATCGCCTCGTTCCTCGCCTCCGACGCGGCCGCCTTCCTGACCGCCGGCAACTACGCGGCCGACGGCGGCTACTGGGGCAACTGACGTGGGAGCGCCCGCGATCCGGACCGTCGCCGTCGCCGGCGGCGGGATGATGGGATGCGGCATCGCGCAGGTGTTCGCATCCCGTCCCGACCTCTCGGTCACGATCTTCGACAGCTACGTCTCCGGCGCGGCGATCCTCGACCGGATCCGCGGCAACCTCGCGCTGTTCGTCGGCAAGGGCGTCTTCTCGCAGGCCGAGGCGGACGCGATCGTCGCGCGGGTGACCCCGTACGGCGACCTCGCCGCGGCGGTCCGGGACGCGGACCTCGTCGTCGAGTGCATCCCGGAGGACATGGCCCTGAAGCAGGGGTTCTTCCGCGACCTCGAGCCGCTGGTGCGCCCCGACGCGATCCTGTGCACGAACACGTCGGTCATGAGCATCACGGCGATCGCCTCGAAGTCCGCGAAGCGCGACCGCATCGTGGGCACGCATTTCTGGAACCCGCCGACGCTGATCCCGCTCGTCGAGGTCGTGAAGGCGGAGGACACGAGCGACGGGACCGTGGACGCCACGATCGCGGTCCTCGCATCCGTTGGCAAGAAGCCGATCCGCGTGAACAAGGACGTGCCGGGCTTCGTCGCGATCCGGCTGCAGCACGCGCTGTGGCGCGAGGCCGTCTCGATCGTCGAGCACGGCATCGCGGACGCCGCGACCGTGGATGAGGCGGTGCGCTCGAGCTTCGGGCTCCGCCTGCCGGTCCTCGGACCCATGGAGAACATCGACATGGTCGGCGCCGACCTGGCGCTGTCGATCCACGACTACCTGTTCCCGTACCTGGAGGACGCCAAGGCGGCGTCCCCCGCGCTGCGGGAGAAGGTGGCCGCGGGCGACCTCGGATTCAAGAGCGGGAAGGGCTTCGCGGCCTGGACGGAAGAGGAGATGGCGGCGTCGCGCCGCCGGCTGACGGAGCACCTGATCCGGATGCTCCACGGAAAGTAGACCACGGAGGTTCACCAGACATGGGCAAGAAAGTGTTCGTCGACCTGACCCACCCCTTCAGCGCGGAGATCCCCCGCTGGCCGTACTTCGACAAGCCTGCGATCGACAACGCGCACACGATGGCCAAGGGCGGCGTCCTCACCCAGAAGATCACCTGCACGATGCACACGGGCACGCACTGCGACGCCCCGCGGCACGTCATGGAGACCGAGTTCAACGGGAAGCGCGCGCGCTACACGCACGAGATGCCGGTCGACGCCTACACCGGCGACGCCGTCTGCCTCCCGATCGAGGTCGAGCGCTGGGGCCTCATCACCCCGAAGCACCTCGAGGCCGCCTGCAGGAAGGTCGGCATCAAGCCCAAGGAGCTCGAGGGCATGATCGTGTGCCTGCGCACCGGCATGCACCGGAAGTTCGACGATTCCAAGGAGTACTACCACTACTCCTGCGGCACCGGCGTCGAGGCCGGCCGCTGGTTCGTGAAGCACAAGGTGAAGTGCGTCGCGATGGACATGCAGGCGCTGGACCACCCGCTGCACACCGCCATGGGCAACAACGGGATGACCCGCATGAACCTGCTCGGCGCGTCGGGCCGGCCGATCACCGAGGAGTACGCCGAGCAGTTCGGCGAGGAGGCCTACGCCGAGTTCGACAAGTTCGAGTACATCCGGCTGCACGGCCAGGCCGCCTACGACAAGAAGTTCGGCGACCTCGAGGCGATCGGCAACTGGGGCACCTGGGAGCCCTGCCACAAGCTGATGCTCGGCCACGGCATCGTCGGCGTCGAGAACCTCGGCGGCGACCTCGACAAGGTCGTCGGCAAGCGCTTCCGCTTCTTCTGCTTCCCGCTCCGCTGGTACCTCGGCGACGGGTCGATGGCCCGCTGCGTCGCGGAGATCGACGAGGCCGACCTGAACCCCGTGCCCGACCGCAAGTACAAGTACGGCGGCTTCGGACCGGACGAGGACTGAGGCGAAGGGAGAGCAAGCGAAATGAAGGAAGCCGTCATCGCATCGGCCGTCCGCACGCCGATCGGCACCGTCGGCGGGACGCTCGCCGCGTTCTCCGCCGCCGAGCTC
>CAIXGU010000024.1 GCA_903919045.1 uncultured Eubacteriales bacterium
CGCCTGGTGCCCCGGATGCGGGAACTTCTCCATCCTGAACGCCCTCGCCCGGGTCCTGGGCGGGCTGGGCCTCCGTCCCGACCGGGTCCTCCTGGTGGGCGGAATCGGCCAGGCCGCCAAGACCCCGCAGTTCGTCGGAGCCCACGCCTTCTGCGGACTCCACGGACGGGCGCTGCCTCCCGCCGTCGCGGCGAAGCTCGCGAATCCGGCGCTCACGGTCGTCGTGACCACCGGCGACGGCGATTCGTACGGCGAGGGCGGCAACCACTTCGTCCACGCGATCCGCCGCAACGCCGACATCACCCACATCGTGCACGACAACCAGATCTACGGCCTCACCAAGGGGCAGGCCTCCCCGACGACCGCCGCGGGACACGTCACGACGGCCCAGCCCGCCGGCAGCCCGAACGAGCCGCTGAACCCGCTGCGGCTCGCCCTCGCGCTCGGCTGCGGATTCGTCGCGCGCGCGTTCACGGGGGATCCGGAGCAGCTCGCGGCGATCCTCGAGGCGGCGGTCCGCTACCGCGGCTACGCGCTCGTGGACGTCCTCCAGCCCTGCGTCAGCTTCAACAAGGTGAACACCTGGGAGTGGTACCGCGAGCGCGTGCGCCCGCTCGGGGCGGACCACGACCCGACGGACCCCGAGGCCGCGTACCGCCGCGCGTCCGAATGGGGCGACCGCATCCCGACGGGCATCTTCTTCAACGTCGAGAAGCCGACCTTCGCCGACCGCTCCCCGCTTCTGCGGGACGGCGGATCCCTCGTCGGGCTTGCGCCCGAAGCGGGGCTGGCGGAGCGCCTGCTCGAGGAATACCGCTAGCGCGGCGCAGCGCCGCAAGGAGGCACCATGACGAGACCGATCTCCACCGACCGCGCCCCGAAGGCCATCGGCCCCTACTCGCAGGCCGTGGAGGCGGGCGGATTCCTGTTCGTCTCCGGCGCGATCCCGCTCGACCCCGCGACGGGCGCGCTCGTCGACGGCGGCTTCGAGGCGCAGGTCCGCCGCGTCCTGGATAACCTCGAGGCGATTCTCGCTGCGGCGGGCTGCGGCTTCGCCGACGTCGTGAAGACGACCGTGTTCCTCGCCGACCTCGGCGATTTCGCGGCGCTCAACGCGCTCTACGCCGAGCGCTTCAATGGCCCCGTCCCGCCCGCCCGCTCCACGATCCAGGTCGCCGCCCTCCCGCGGGGCGCCCGGGTCGAGATCGAGGCGACCGCCCGCCTCCCGGAGCGCTGACGCGCGGAACGGCCTGCGCGGCGGACCCGATCGGCCGCGCCGACGAAGGAAGGCCCCGTCCGGAGATTCCTCCGGGCGGGGCCTTCCCTTGCGCGGGTCCGGCGATGCGCGGCGGCTTCGCCTGCGCCTACGCCTTCGGGCGGCGCGCGAACCGGACGATCAGCACGACGAGCAGGGCGATCGCGAGCCCCAGCAGGACGAGCATCCCGATCGACGCGACCCAGCGGAACACGGTCGCGGCGGCGTTCGTGGATGCCGGCGCCGTCGTCCCGTCGGGGAGCTGCGTCCGGCCGTCGAACCAGCCGCGCCCGTCGTTCCAATCGCCGCCCATCATGCCGCCGCGGCCGCGGCCGCCCATCATCCCGCCGTAGTACGCGCCGCCCGTGGGCAGCGGCTGGCCGGAGACGAGCGCCGCGAGATATTCGCGGCCGAGGTTCTCGTGGTACTGCGCGAGGCTCGCGGAGCCGTCTCCGCCGAGCATGGCGTCCATGCGCTCGTGCATGGCGGAATTGCCGATGCGGGCTTCCATGACGGCGTCCCCGAGCTGCTCGAGGAGGTCGTC
>CAIXGU010000025.1 GCA_903919045.1 uncultured Eubacteriales bacterium
AACGCATGAAGGCCACGCCCCAAGGGCGGGCAGGGAGGGTACGAGCCAGGCCGGGAGACGCGACAGAGGGTGACACTCAAGGGAGGGTACTCCCGGGGCGGCTGCGGACCCGTGGCGCCACGGGTCGATGCCGGCGCCTCGGACCGGATGCCTGCCTGCCCGCGTCCGTCGTTCAGGGGCCCGACCTGGCGTTCGGGTCCCGGACACGAGGCGACCCCGGACGTCGGGACGGCGCCGGGGTCGCACGGGCTGCACGGGCCCGCTGAGGTCGCCCGTCCGCCGGGCCCTGACGGGCGCGGGCTTCCGGTAAGACGCTCAGATGGCAGTTTCACCCAAGACGCGAAAACGCGCAGGGCACGGGCCGGGCGCGCCAGGGCCTCTCGGCGTCACCGTCAGTTCGGCAGGTCGCGCCGCTCGCGCTCCTCGAGGTCCGGCAGCTCCAGCTGGTCGCGGGAGCCCACGCCGGCCCCGGCCTTCTCGCGCCCGGCGCGCCGCGCGTCGCGACTGCTCGCCGCTTCGTGGACGACCGTCTCGTCCCCGGAACGGAAGACGAGGGTCCCGCCCATCGGGTCCGCGTCGGCCGAGATCGTGTCGCCCGGCGCGAAGCGGCCCTCGAGCAGCGCCCGCGCGAGCGGGTTCTCCACGATGCGCTGGATCGTGCGCTTGAGCGGCCGGGCGCCGTACGCGGGGTCGAAGCCCTCGCGGGCGATCAGGCCGCGAGCCGCCGGAGTCAGCTCCAGGGTCAGCTCGCGGTCGGCGAGCCGGCGCTGGAGGTCCAGGACGAGCAGGTCGACGATCGCCGCGAGGTCGGCCTCGGAGAGCGCGTGGAAGACGATGATCTCGTCCACCCGGTTGAGGAACTCCGGCCGGAACTGCGCCCGGAGCGACTCGATGACCTGCGCCTTCATGAGGTCGTACGCAGCGGCGTCCTCGCCCTCGCCGCGCCCGGTGAACGCCGCGATGAACTGGCTGCCGACGTTGCTCGTCATGATCAGGACGGTGTTCTTGAAGTCCACCGTCCGGCCCTGTCCGTCGGTCAGGCGCCCGTCGTCGAGCACCTGGAGGAGGATGTTGAAGACGTCCGGGTGGGCCTTCTCGATCTCATCGAGGAGGACGACCTGGTACGGCCGACGGCGGACGGCCTCGGTGAGCTGGCCGCCCTCCTCGTATCCGACGTAGCCGGGCGGCGCACCCACGAGGCGCGAGACGGAGAACTTCTCCATGTACTCGCTCATGTCGATGCGGACCATCGCGCTCTCGTCGTCGAAGAGGAACTCCGCGAGGGCGCGGGCCAGCTCGGTCTTCCCCACCCCGGTGGGCCCCAGGAAGAGGAACGAGCCGATCGGACGGCGGGGGTCCTTGAGGCCCGCCCGTGCGCGGCGCACGGCGTCGGAGACGGCCTGGATCGCCTCGTCCTGGCCCACGACCCGGTCGTGCAGCCGCTCCTCCATGTGCACGAGCTTCGCCATCTCGCCCTCCATGAGGCGGGTGACGGGGACGCCGGTCCACGAGGAGACGATCTGCGCGATGTCGTCCGCCCCGACCTCCTCCTTGAGGAGGTGCCCGGAGCCCTCCGCGACCGCCATCGCGGCCTCCTGGGCGCGGAGCTTCTCCTGCAGCGCGGGGAGGGTCCCGTACTTGAGCTGCGCCGCCGTCCCGAAGTCGGCCTCGCGCTCGGCGGTCTCGATCCGGTGCGCGACCGTCTCGAGCTCCTCCTTCGTGGCGCGGAGAGCGGCGATCGCCTCCTTCTCCGTCTCCCAGCGCTGCTTCATCGCGCCGGCCTCCTCGGAGATCTCCGCGAGCTCGCGCTCGAGGGTCTCGAGGCGCGCCTTCGACGCGTCGTCCTTCTCCTTCTTCAGGGCCTCTCGCTCGATCTCCAGCTGGATGCGCCGCCGCTCCAGCTCGTCGAGCTCGACCGGCATCGAGTCGATCTCCATCCGCAGGCGGCTCGCCGCCTCGTCCACGAGGTCGATCGCCTTGTCCGGCAGGAAGCGCTCGGTGATGTAGCGGTTCGACAGCGTCGCCGCGGCGACGAGCGCTGAGTCGGTGATCCGGACGCCGTGATGCAGCTCGTACTTCTCGCGCAGGCCGCGGAGGATGCTGATCGTCTCCTCTACGGTCGGCTGGTCCACGACCACCGGCTGGAAGCGCCGCTCGAGGGCCGCGTCCTTCTCGATGTGCTTGCGGTACTCGTCGAGCGTGGTCGCGCCGATGCAGTGCAGTTCGCCGCGCGCGAGCATCGGCTTCAGCATGTTGCCGGCGTCCATCGCGCCCTCGGCCTTGCCGGCCCCGACGATCGTGTGCAGCTCGTCGATGTACAGCAGGATG
>CAIXGU010000026.1 GCA_903919045.1 uncultured Eubacteriales bacterium
ACCACTGCTTCACCTCGCCGGTCTACCGCGCGAAGACGCGGGCCATGAACCGCCTCCTCGCCGCGCGCTACCAGAACCACCCCGCGCTCCTCCTCTGGCATGTGTCGAACGAGTACGGAGGCGAGTGCCACTGCCCGCTCTGCGCGGAAGCGTTCCGCGGCTGGCTGAAGGCGCGCTATGGAAGCCTCGACGCCCTGAACGCCGCATGGTGGTCCTCGTTCTGGAGCCACGCGTACAGCGATTGGGCGCAGGTCGAGCCGCCGTCGCCGATCGGCGAGCACACGGTGCATGGCCTGAAGCTGGACTGGAAGCGGTTCGTGACGGCGCAGACCGTCGACTTCTTCGAGAACGAGGCCGCGCCGCTGCGGGAGATCACGCCGGAGGTGCCGATCACGACGAACTTCATGGGCACGTACCCGGGGCTCGATTACTTCCGGTTCGCGCAGCACGTCGACGTCGTCTCGTGGGACAACTATCCCTACTGGCATTCGCCGATGGGCGACGCCGCGGTCGGGGCGCTGACGGGCTTCCTGCATGACCTGAACCGGTCCCTCAAGGGAGGGAAGCCGTTCCTGCTCATGGAAAGCACGCCGAGCGCCACGAACTGGCACCAGGTGCCGAAGCTGAAGCGCCCGGGGATGCACCTCCTGTCCTCGCTGCAGGCGGTCGCGCACGGGTCGGATTCGGTGCAGTACTTCCAGTGGCGCAAGAGCCGCGGCAGCTCGGAGAAGCTCCACGGCGCGGTCGTGGACCACGTCGGGTACGAGGGCACGCGCGTGTTCCGGGACGTGGCCGAGGTCGGTGCGGCGCTGGGGCGGCTGGATGCACTCGTCGGGACGACCGTGCGTCCGGAGGTCGCGATCCTGTACGACTGGGAGAACCGCTGGGCGCTCGACGACGCGCAGGGCTTGCACAACGCGCACAAGGACCATGACCTGACCATCCTGAAGCACTACGAGGCGTTCTGGTCGCGCGGCGTGCCGGTCGACATCGTGAGCGAGGACGGGGACTTCTCGCCGTACCGGCTGCTCGTGGCGCCGATGCTGTACATGCTCCGGCCGGGCGTCGCCGAGCGGATCGAGGCGTTCGTCGCCGCGGGCGGCACGTTCGTCGCGACCTACTGGTCCGGGTTCGTCGGCGAGAGCGACCTTTGCTTCCTCGGCGGTTTCCCGGGACCGCTGCGCCGCGTGCTCGGCATCTGGGACGAGGAGTCGGACGCGCTGTACGACGAGGACGAAGGGCGCGTGAAGGTCTCCATGACGGGGAAGACGTACGCCGTGAAGCATGCCTGCGACCTGATCCATGCGGAGACCGCCGAGGTCCTCGCGACCTACGACGCGGACTTCTACGCCGGCCGCCCGGCGCTGACCGTGAACCGCTTCGGGAAGGGGCGCGCGTACTTCATCGCGTTCCGCAACAACCGCGACTTCGAGTCGGACTTCTACGGCGGGCTGATCGAGGAGATGGGCCTGCGGCGGGCGCTGGACGCGGACCTGCCGGCGGGGGTCACGGCGCAGCTGCGTACGGACGGGGAGACGGACTTCGTGTTCGCGATGAACTTCACGGCCGAGGCGAAGACGGTCGCGCTGCCGGAGGGCGCGCGGTACGGCGAGGTGCCGCTGGGCGGGGGTGCGGGCGCTGGAGCGGACGCGCCGCGGGACGTCGCGGGGACGCTGGAATTGGCTCCCTACGGGGTGCGCGTGCTGACGCGGAAGGCGGGGGCGCGCTGAGACGCAGGTCGGATGCGAGCGGACGGGGCCGCCGCCCCCGCGCCTAGCTCTCCGGCGCCCGTCGGCGGCTCCGCCGCGGCGTCGTGCCCATGATGTCGCGAAATGCGCGGTGGAACGTGCGCAGGCTGCCGAAGCCGCAGGCGAACGCGGCGTCGGTGACGGTGGTGCGCGGGTCGACGAGCATCGCGGACGCGCGCTCGATGCGCAGGTGGTTCAGGTATTCGCGGAAGCCCATGCCCGTCGCGCGCCGGAACAGGCGCGAGACCGTGGAGGGGTTGAGCGCGAGATGTTCCGCGAGGGAGACGAGCGTGACGTCGTCGGCGAAGCGCTCCTCGAGATAGCCGAGCGCGCGCTGCGCCGCGGAGGCGGGCGGGCCGTCCGCGGAGGCGCCGCTCTCCGCGCGCAGGCGGCATTCCGGGGCGCGCAGGATCGCCGCGAATACGGCGAGGGCGGCGGCCTTCATCGCGACGGCGTGGTAGGAATCGCGGGACCGCCCCTCGTCCGCGAGCGTCCGGAACAGGGACGCGAGATCCGGACGGTGCAGGACCGGCGTCGCCAGGACGTGCCGCTCGGTCCAGCCCGCCTGCTCGCGCAGGAAGGAGGCGTCGACGATCGCGATCGCGATGCGGCCGTCTCCGGGCGCGGCGTCGTAGTAGTGCACCTCCCGAGCGCCGATGACGGCGAGGTCGCCGGCGCGGAGAAGCGCACGGCGGCTCCCGACCGTAAGGCCCTGCGTCCCCTCGAACACGAACAGGAGTTCGACTTCCTGCTGCCAATGCGCACGGAAGGAGAACGAGCTCGACTCCCAGGCGTCCAGGGGCTTCTCGCGGGTGAAGGCGCGCGGCTCGAAGTAGGCCATGGTCCCGATCTCCTCCGGACGTCAAAATCTGGCACGAATATGCCACCCTTTGGCGCGAAACGCAAGACGGTGCGGCGGATAATGGCCACAAAGGTCCGCAGGTGCGGACGCGAGGGCCCGCCGACGCGGGCCGGAGGAGGTTCCCATGGAGAAGCGCAGGGCGCTCATCGTCTGGGGCGGCTGGGACGGGCACGAGCCGCAGCAGGTCTCGCAGGTGTTCCGGACGATCCTGGAGGCGGAGGGGTTCGACGTCGAGGTCACCGAGTCGCTGGACGCGTTCCTCGACGCGGAGAAGATGCGGGCGCTCGCGCTCGTCGTGCCGGTCGTCACGATGGCCCGGATCACGCGGGAGCAGAGCCAGGGCGTGCTCGCGGCGGTCGAGGGCGGCGTCGGCATCGCGGGCTGCCACGGCGGCATGTGCGACGCGTTCCGCGAGGACACGGACTGGCAGTTCATGACGGGCGGCCAGTGGGTCGCGCACCCCGGCAACGACGGCGTCCGTTATGCGGTGGAGATCAAGCGCGGCACCAGCCCGCTCGTCGAGGGGATTACCGACTTCACGGTCGCGAGCGAGCAGTATTACCTGCACGTCGACCCGGCCGTCGAGGTGCTCGCCACGACGCGCTTCCCGATCGTGCCGGGCCCGCACTCGCCGAACGGCGCGGTCGACATGCCGGTCGTGTGGACGAAGCGCTGGGGCGCAGGGCGCGTGTTCTACAACTCGCTCGGGCACCACGCGGACGTGTTCGACATCCCGGAAGCGCGCGAGCTGATGCGCCGCGGCTTCCTCTGGGCCGCGAAGAAGGAGGCGTGACGTGGAGCGCGTGAGGGTCGGGATCATCGGCTGCGGCAACATCTCCGGCATCTACCTGAAGAACCTGACGACGATGTTCCGGGACGCGGAGCTCGTCGCGGTCGCGGACCTCGTGCCCGAAAAAGCCGAGGCAGCGGCGATGGAATACGGTCTGCGGGCGGTTTCCGTGGACGCGCTGCTCGCGGACCCCGGGATCCGGATCGTCCTCAACCTCACGATCCCGAACGTCCACGCCGAGGTGAACGACCGCGTGCTCGCGGCCGGGAAGAGCGTGTACGTCGAGAAGCCGCTGGGCGTGACGCGGGAGCAGGGTGCCCGGACGCTGGCGCTCGCGGCGGCGAACGCCTTGCGCGTCGGCTGCGCGCCGGACACGTTCCTCGGCGGCGGCCTGCAGACCTGCCGGAAGCTGATCGACGACGGGATCATCGGGACGCCCGTCGCGGCGACCGCGTTCATGACCTGCCGCGGCCACGAGAGCTGGCACCCCGCGCCGGCGTTCTACTACAAGAAGGGCGGCGGCCCGATGCTCGACATGGGGCCGTACTACCTGACCGCGCTCGTGCACCTGCTGGGGCCCGTGCGCCGCGTCACCGGCTCGAACCGGATCACGTTCCCGACGCGGACGATCACGAGCCAGCCGCTGAACGGAACGCTCATCGAGGTCGAGGTGCCGACGCACGTCGCGAGCGTGCTCGACTTCGCGTCGGGGGCCGTCGCGACGACGGTCATGAGCTTCGACGTCTGGAAGTCCGACCTGCCGCGCATCGAGATCTACGGCACCGAGGGGACGCTGCAGGTCCCGGACCCCAACACGTTCGGCGGCCCGGTCCGGATCTCGCGCCGGGGCGGGGAGTGGGAGGACGTGCCGCTCACGCACGGCTTCGCGGAGAACAGCCGCGGCATCGGCCTGAACGACCTGGCCGCCGCGATCCGCGACGGGCGCCCCGCGCGGGCGAGCGGCGAGCTGGCGTTCCACGTGCTGGACGTCATGCAGGCGGTGCACGAGGCGTCCGACCAGGGGCGGCACATCGACATCCGGAGCACCTGCGCGCGCCCGGAGCCGCTTCCGGCGGGGTGAGGGCAACAACGGCGAGTCCGCGCAAAAACGCGGCGTAGCGCGCGGATCCGCCCTCCCGTACGATGACGTTGCCGGACGCCGGATCCGTGACGGCATGGGTCCGGCGTCCGCCGTTCTCGCGGACACAAGCGGCCGGGATGTCCGGCAGGAGGACTCGGCATGCAGGCATCCCCCCTTACCGCGGCCCCACGCTTCCGCACCGCGCAGCCCGTCTGGCCCGTCTCTCTATCCGGGGAGATGAATCTCGTCGTCGGCTTCCGCGCCGTGGTCGACGTCGGCGATGATGTGCCCGGACCTCTCGTGTTCCGGATCGCCACTTCGACCCTGTTTAAGGCTTACGTCGACTGGGCCTTCGCCGGCCTCGTGCCGGCACGCGCGGCCTATGGCTTCTTCCGGGTCGACGGGCTCGATTGGAGGGACAGGCTC
>CAIXGU010000027.1 GCA_903919045.1 uncultured Eubacteriales bacterium
CCTCGAGGCCCCGGGCGACGTGCGTGCGTTCCTGGACGGGCGCGCGGCGGCAGGCGTCGCGGCGCCGCTCCCGGACGACCTGGAGGCGCGGATCGATGCCCTCCGCCCCTATCCGCTCCTGCGCCACCACTTCGGCCTGCCGGACCTCGACGAGACGATCGCGGGCGTGCGCACGATCGCCGAGGCCGGCGTCCTCGACGTCGTCTCGCTCGCGCCCGACCAGAACGCCCAGGAATCGTTCTTCCGTCCCGACGAGCGGGACCCCGCGCTCGACGGCGCCGGCGGCGCACCGATCCGGACCGAGCGGGACCTGGTCCTCCTCAAGGCGGCCTCGAAGGCGGGCAACCACCCGATGATGCGCATCTACAGCGGCACGCGCGACCTCGTCCGGTGGGCGGACCTCGCCCGCGGCGCGCTCCGCAACGCCTGGGGCGCCGTGCCCCTCTTCTGGTACAGCGTCCTCGACGGCCGTTCGAAACGCCCGCTGGAGGACGCGATCCGCGAGAACCTCGCGGCGATGCGGTGGCACGGGCTGAACGGCGTCCCCCTGGAAGTCAACGAATCCCACCATTGGAGCCTGCGCGACGCGCACGACGCCGTCGCCGTGGCCGCCGCCTACCTCGCCGCCTACAACGCCAAGGCCGCCGGGGTGCGGACCTATGTCGCCCAGTACATGTTCAACTCGCCTCCGATGCTCTCCGCCGCCATGGACTTCGCCCGGGTGCAGGCCATGGTCGACTTCGTCGAATCGCTGCACGACGACGGCTTCCATTCGTACCGTCAGGTCCGCGCCGGCCTCGCCCACCTCTCCCCGCGTTCCGATGTCGCGAAGGGCCAGCTCGCGGCCTCGACGATGCTCGCGCTCGGCATCCGCCCGCAGATCATCCACGTCGTGGGCTTCTGCGAAGGCGACCACGCCGCCCGGCCCGAAGACGTCGTCGAGAGCTGCGGCATCGTCCAGGGGGTCCTGCGCAACGCCCGCACCGGCCTGCCCGACTTCCTCGCGGACCCCGACGTCGACCGTCGCCGCCATGCGCTCGTCGGCGAGGCGACGATCCTCCTCGAGGCGATCCGCACGCTGGGCCGCGCGGCCGGATCCAAGGACCCGCTCTCCGACCCGGCCGTCCTCGCCGAGGCGGTCCGGATCGGACTCCTCGACGCGCCGCACCTCAAGGGGAACGCCGCCGCCGCAGGCCGCATCTCGACCCGCTGCATCGACGGAGCCATGGTCGCCTGGGACGAGGACCGACAGCGCGCCCTCTCCGAGCCCGAGCGCATCGCGGAGCGCCTGTCCGCCCGGAAAGGAGGCTGACCATGCCGGGAATCGCCGTCGTCGCCGCCCGCCGTCCCGAACCGGAGGCCCTCGGCCGCGCGCTCGCCGCGCTCCGGCACCGCGCTCCGGTCTCCACGGGACTCTTCGGGGACCGGACGAAAGGCCCTCCGCGCATCGCTTTCAGCGGCCGACTGTTCAATCGCCCGGAGCTGATCGACGGGTTCCGGGGCTCCCTCCCCGCCTCGCTGTCCGACGGGGACCTCGTCCTGCGCCTATACGAGCGCGATGGGGACGCCTGCGTCGAGTCGCTCGACGGGACCTTCGCGTTCGTCGTCGACGACCCGGACCGCGGTCTCTTCGCCGCCCGCGACCCCCTCGGATGCCAGCCGCTCTACATCGGTGAACGGGGCGGCACGACCTGGCTCGTCTCCGAGATGAAGGCGTTCCCCGCCGATATCGACGACTTCCGGCCCCTGCCGCCGGGCGCGACGTTCCGGCCCGACGAGGCCGACCGCCCCTTCGCGTCGTACCGGAGCCGCATCCCAGCACCGGACGGCGGGTCGTCCGTCCCTCTCGGCGGGACGGCGACCGACCGGCTCGAGGATCTCCTCGACGCGGCCGTGAAGCGCCGCCTCCGCGGGCGGACGCGCGTCGGGATCCTCCTCAGCGGCGGGCTCGACAGCTCCATCGTCGCGGCGCTCGCGGCCCGCCACCTACCCTGCGTCGACACCTTCGCGGTCGGCACGGCCGACGGCGAGGACCTGGCCTACGCGCGCCTCTGCGCCGAGCACCTCGAGACGCGCCACCGCGAGCTCGTCTACGACCGGGACGCCATGCTCGCGGTGCTGCCGGACGTCATCCGCACGCTCGAGTCCTTCGATGCGCCGCTCGTCCGCAGCGCGGTCCCGAACTACCTGGCGGCCCGCCTCGCGCAGGGGTCCGCGGACCTCGTCCTCTCGGGAGAGGGGGCCGACGAACTGTTCGCCGGCTATCCCTACATGCTGGCGATGGACCCCGAAGCCCGCGACGCGGAGATCCGCGACGTGCTCGGCACGCTCCACGCCACCGGCCTGCAGCGCGGCGACCGCTGCGCCTCGGCCTTCGGGCTCGAGGTGCATGCGCCCTTCCTCGATGCCGAATTCGTCCGCTTCTCCCTCGCGATGCCGGTGGCCGACAAGACGGGGCCGGGCGGCGAGGAGAAGTGGCCGCTCCGCCAGGCCTTCGCCGACCTCCTGCCCGACGGCATCGTCCGCCGCCCGAAGCGCAAGTTCAGCGTCGGCGCCGGGTCCTCGCACCTGCTCGCCGAATGGGCGGAAGCGACGATTCCGGACGTGGAATTCGAAGCGGAGGCGGTGACGGCCGGGGGCCGCCGCCTCTCCGGCAAGGAGGAGCTCCTGTACTACCGGATCTTCCGCCGGCATTTCCCGCAGGTCTGCGCGGAGCGGGCGATCGGGTTCACCCGGGGCGCCTGAGGCGCCGGATCCGCCGCATCCGCCTCGGGGTCGGCCGTTGCGTCGCATGGTATCATGTCGGCAGGCGGAACGCCGCAGGAGGAGCCCATGCGAACGGAACCCGAAATCCCGGCCACCGGACCGACGGTCCCGGAGGCCCCCCCGCTCCGCACCCTCGAC
>CAIXGU010000028.1 GCA_903919045.1 uncultured Eubacteriales bacterium
ACAGCCGCGAGCTCGTGCAGACGAGGTGGAACCCGGCGATGCCGGCCTCCCGGGCGTCGGCCACGATGTCGGCGCCGGTCGCGAACGTGATGTCGTTCACCACGATGGCGCCGTGGTAGATCTCTAGTGACTGGGCACTAACGGCGAACTGCATCTCGAACGTCTTCAAGCCAACACCTCCCTGACCTTCCAAAGGTCAGCGACATGTTCGCTCTGCTTGGGCGCAGCAGTCAACCGGGAGTTGCAGACAGATGCCGCCTGCATTGTGTTGCCTGGCGAGAGGCTGATTGGTATGCGGAACCTCCGACCGTAAAGCTCTTGCGCCCGGAGAGATGCTTGTGGCGATTTCACGCCACCTCTCGCCAGCTGATGTTCAATCAAACACCGTTCAAACATCAAGAGGCCTGAAAATAGGCACTTTCCGCATATCACGAGGATATGGAAAACCCCCAAGGCCTACAGCCAAGGGGGTTTTCTGGTTGCGGAGGGAGGACTCGAACCTCCGACCTCCGGGTTATGAGCCCGACAAGCTACCAACTGCTCTACTCCGCGGCGTTCCGCATGGTGCTCGTGGCCGGGGTTGAACCGGCACGACCTTTCGGTCGGCGGATTTTAAGTCCGCTGCGTCTGCCAGTTCCGCCACACGAGCTTGTCCGTGCGCTTGACTATCCTACCACCGGAGGGAGCGGGTGTCAAATGCGGCGGAAAGGCCCGAAAACAGGGCGTTTCAGGTCGTGGGCACGTCCATTTCCACGGTGATCAGGGTGCCGTCCGTCATGATGGACTGCAGCCCGATGCCGTAGGCCTGGAGGAAGAACTTGCGGGTGTAGAGGTCCATGGTGGCGGCGTCGACGCCGAGGGAGCTGCCGGGGACCAGGACCGCGCCGATGCGGAGCTGGCGAATCGTGATGCCGAGCGAGCCATCCGCCGGGGCGAGCTGGATCTCGGCGTAGATCGGGACCTCGTCCGGGAGGGCGCCGACCATGCCTTCGACGTCGGCGCGCTTCATGTCGGCGAGGGCGAGGGCGCCGTCGACCTTCATCATGCCGGAGATGGCCAGGAGACCGGGACCCTTCGGAGCGACCTGGATGTCGTAGAAGTAGTCGGGGCCGCGACCGGAGGACAGCAGGGCGGCGGCTTCCTTCGCGGTGAGCGAGACGGTGACGCTGCGCGTCGGGGAGCCGACGACGACGTTCGGCCAGGAGGTCGGATCGGCGCCGAGCTTGTCGAGCAGGGAGTCGCGGTCGGCGGCCTCGATGTCCCCCATCTGGAGGTCCTTCGGGTGCTCGAGCCCGAGGAGCGCCGTGACGCCTGGAATCGAGAGCAGGCCGTCGACGCCCTTCGAGAGGTAGATGCCGACCAGGATGCCGGCGACGACGACCAGGACGATCATGACGATGCCGATCGCGGCGAGGGCCTTGCGCAGTTTCGTCCGCATGGTGCGATCCTTTCCTAGAAGCCCGCGAGGGTTCCCTGCACGGCGGCGAGGAACGCCAGCGAGAGGGCGGCGACGAGGGCGGCGACGGCGCGGCGTCCGGTCCCGAGGAGGGCGGCGCGGCCCGCGGCGAGCGCGAGAAGCAGGTCCACGACTCCGATGATAGCACCGCCAGCGACGCTTGGCGACCCGAGGGCCGCGGCGAGGATCGGTAGGATGAAGAACGGCAGGTACCGGAGCAGCTGGAAGGCGACGCGCGCGGGCAGGTTCGGCCGGGCGGCGGCGAGCGCCACCTCCTCCCGGAGGAGGTGCAGGAAGCCGGGGAAGGCCGCGGCGCCGAGGAGGCCGGTCCAGAGGAGGCGCACGGGGGGCGCGGCGAGCGTGGGTCCGCCGGTGCCGTGGAACAGGACGACAGCCGCGGCGAGCAGCGCGAGGAGCCCGACGCCGGCGGCGAGCGCCGCGGGGCGGCGCAGGGGGCGTCCGGAGCGGAGGCGGAGGGCGAGGACGGGGCCGGCGCCTTCGGGGCGGGCCAGCGTCACGTACGTGTCGGGGAAGGCGCGCGCGGCGAGGAGGCCGGCGAGTCCGCAGCCGCCGAGTGCGAGGAGCGTCGCGACGGCGGGCGCCGTGGGAACGCCGAACCCGAGGAGCGCCGACAGCCCGGCGGCGAGGGCGGCGAGCAGCGCGGCGGCGAGCAGCGCGGGGACCCACAGGAGCAGGCGGAGGCCGAGCGCCGCGGGCACGGAGGGCAGTCCCTGCGCGGCGTCGGGGGCGGAGGCGGAGGTCGAGTCGGCGGCGGGCGCACGGCGCAGGAGGACGAGCGTCGCGGCGGCGCCCAGCGCGAGAAGGAGGAGCGCGGCGATGCGGACGCCCTGGCGGCGGGCGTCGGCGGCGCGGGCGTCGGTCTCGGAGGCGGCTGCGTCGGACGCCGGGCCGGCCGTCCAGTCGCGTGCGAGGGTGGCGGCCTGCGCGAGGAGCGCGGGTGACTCGACCGCGAGGCGGTGCGGCGTGCCGTCGTGGAGGGACAGCAGGGCGCGGCCGTCGGCGGAGAGCCAGGTCTCCGCGTCGTACGGGCCGGTGCCGCGCGAGCCCGGGAACAGGCGCGCGTCTTCGCCGGAGAGGCGCTCGTAGAGGATCTTCGCGGCTTCGGGCGGCAGGACGTCGTCCGCGGTCCCGGACAGGAGCGCGACGGGCAGGCCGGGAGACCCGGGGCCGAGGCGCGCGAGCCAGGCGTCGGACCCGGACGCGTCGACGCCGATCAGGACGAGTCCGGCGAACGGCGGGGCGCCCGCGGCCCGCTCCGCGGCGAAGCGCAGGACGGCGCGCGCGCCGAGGCCGTGGCCCGCGAGCACGACGCGGTCGGATGCGAAGCCGGACCGGGCGAGGAAGGCGGCGACGGCGTCGCCGACGGCGGCGGCGAGGCGCGCCGAGGTGCCGGCGTCCGCGGAGAAGGCGGCGGTCGCGAACGGCAGGCGGCCGGCCGACGACCCTTGGCCGGGCAGGTCGACGGCGAAGGCGTCGAAGCCGCGGCGGACGAAGGCCAGGGCGGCGGCCCGCAGCGCGGCGCGGTCGGCGTCGGGGTCGGCGACGAGCAACACGGCGCGGTCGGCGCCGGTGCGGTACCAGGTGCCGGCGAGGCGCGTCTTCGTAGCGGTCTCCTGGAAGGAGACGGTCTCGGTCGTCGCGGCCCGGGCGTCCGAGAGGACGACGCCGAGCGAGAGGACGACGGACGCGGCGAAGAGGGCGGCCGCGAGGAGGAGCGCGACCGCGCGGCGGGACGGCGGGGCGGTCCGGTGCTTCATGGGGACGGCGCCTCTCCCCTCCCCGGCCGGTCGTCGGAGAGGGTGCGGCGGACGGCTTCGCGCCAGCCGGCGACGAGGGCGGCGCGGCGCTCCTCCGTCAGGGTCGGCGGGAACACGCGCGCGGTGGCGCGGACGTGGGCGAGGGCGTCGAGGTCGGGCCAGACGCCGGTCGCGAGGCCGGCGAGGCAGGCGGCGCCGAAAGCGGTCGTCTCGATGCAGGCGGGGCGGTCGACGGGCACGCCGGAGAGGTCGGCCTGGAAGCCCATGAGGAAGTCGCTGACGCTCGCGCCGCCGTCGACGCGCAGGGCGGCGAGCGGGGCGCCGAGGTCCTGGGCCATGCAGCGCAGCACGTCGTCCGACTGGAAGGCGATGCCCTCGAGCGCGGCGCGGGCGATGTGGGCGCGGCCGGAGCCGCGGTGCAGGCCGGTGATCGTGCCGCGGGCGCGCATGTCCCAATACGGGGCGCCGAGGCCGGTGAACGCGGGGACGAGGTGGACGCCGCCGGCGTCGGGGACGCTCTCGGCGAGGCGGTCGCACTCGGACGCGGCGGAGATCAGGTGCAGCTCGTCGCGCAGCCACTGGATGACGGACCCGGCGTTGAAGACGCTGCCCTCGAGGGCGTAGACGGGCCCGTCGCCGAGGTCCCAGGCGACGGTCGTCACGAGCCCGGTGCGCGAGCGGACGGGCGTGCGGCCGGTGTTCATGAGGAGGAAGCAGCCGGTGCCGTACGTGTTCTTCGCCGCGCCGGGCGCGAAGCAGCCCTGCCCGAACAGCGCGGCCTGCTGGTCGCCCGCGATGCCGGCGATGGGGACCGCCGCGCCGAGGAAGGAGGCGTCGAGGGCGCCGAAGACGCCGGACGACGGGCGGACCTCCGGGAGCACGGACCGCGGGACGCGGAAGAGGTCGCACAGCGCCTCGGACCAGCGGCACTCGTGGAGGTCGTAGAGCATCGTGCGGGAGGCGTTCGAGGGGTCGGTCGCGTGCACCGTCCCGCCGGTCAGGTGGAAGAGGAGCCAGCTGTCGATCGTGCCGGCGAGCAGCTCGCCGCGCTCGGCGCGGGCGCGGGCGCCGGGGACGTGGTCGAGGATCCAGGCGATCTTGGTGGCGGAGAAGTAGGCGTCGAGGACGAGGCCGGTGCGCTCGGCGAGGAACGGGGCGAGGCCGCGGTCGCGCAGGGCGTCGCATTCGGTCGCGGTGCGGCGGCACTGCCAGACGATCGCGGGGTGGATCGGGCGGCCGGTCGCGCGCTCCCAGACGACGGCGGTCTCGCGCTGGTTCGTGATGCCGACGGCGGCGAGGTCCGCGGGGGAGATCCCGGCGGCGGCGACCGCCTCCTGCATCGCCTCGGTCTGGCGTGCGAGGATCTCGAGGGCGTCGTGCTCGACCCAGCCGGACTGCGGGTAGAACTGGCGATGCGGCTTCTGCGCCGAGGCGACGAGGGCGCCGCCGGCGTCGAAGACGAGGGCGCGGGAGCTCGTCGTGCCCTGGTCGAGCGCGAGGACGAAGGGCGGGCGGGGCGCGGCGGCGGTCCCGGGTGCGGACGCGGGTGCGGGCATGACGGCCTCCTTCTTCCGGCCGGGGCCGGCCGGCGGCGAAGGGCTTCGGGCTAGCGGGCGACTTCCGGGTCGGCCTCGGGCGCGCACGAGGCGGCGGAGCCGGTCGCGACGAGGGCGATGCCGGTCCCGGCGAGGTCGGCGAGCAGGACCTGGCCGGCGACGACGGGCGCGTCGACGGTGAGCCCGCGGACCTGGGCCATCGCGGCCATCATCCGGTCGCGCGGGATCGGCGCGGCCGCGCGGGCCGGCACGGAGCGCGCGGTGCAGCCGCGGATCCGCACCGTGGTCGTGAGCATGCGGCGGGGGTCGCGCACCTCGTCCTTCGCGAAGACGGGGCCTCGCTTGCACTGGTGCCCCTCGAAGGCCACGGCTTCCCCGTCGCGCAGGGTCACGCGGATGGAGCACCCCATCGGGCAGACGGTGCAGGTGATCGTGCGGACCTCATCCATGGGAGGCCTCCGGAGACGCGGCGGGGGGTGCGGCGGCGGCGGGGGGTGCGGCGGCGGCGGGGGGCGCGGCCTCGATCGTGACGGCGAGGGAGCCGGCCGCGCGCGCGGCGTCGAGCGCCGGGCCCTTGAGGACCAGGTCCTCCATCTCCCCGGGCACGGCGCGACGGCGGCGGGCGGTGGCGAGCAGCGCGCGGGCGCCGTCGGGCGCGACCGCCTCGAGCCGCAGCGTGCAGGCGCCGAAGACGGCCGACGCGCGGAAGCGGACGGTGACGGAGGGCGCGGCGGCGGG
>CAIXGU010000029.1 GCA_903919045.1 uncultured Eubacteriales bacterium
AAGGCGACGTGCACGCTCGTCCTCGACGGGATCCTGCTCGTCGTCGCCGGCATCGGCCTGATCGTCCTCGGCTCCGTGCTCGGCGCGGTGCTGAAGAAGCGCGCGGCGCCGGCGCCCGTCCCCTACGCGCCCGGGTACGGCACGATCCAGCCGATTCCGCCGGGCGGCGCGCCGTACGCCGCCGCTCCCGGCTATGCCCCCGCGCCGGCCTACGCGCCCGAAACGCCCGCTGCGGCGCCCGCGGACCGCTACTGGCTCTGGCTCGCCGTCCGCGCGGTCCTGCTCGCGCTGCTGTGCGCGATGCTGTACCTGAACGTCGCGGCGACCGTGACGCGCATCGCGGACGACGTCGACCGCATCGAGGCGGCCGTGCAGGAGCCCGCCCAGGAGAACGTGCTCGCGGCGATCGACGCGACCCTCGGGACGCGGTTCGCCGAGCTGATGCCGGAACCCTCGCCGTCCGCGGGGGCCCCGATGCCGGGAGGCTGAGGACCATGGGGGACGCGGGATACCCGACCTGGGACTGGAAGAAGACCGAGAAGGCGCTGTACCTGCCGGGCAGCTCGCCCGTGCGGATCGCCGTGCCGGAGATGCCGTTCTTCGTCGTAGCAGGGGAGGGCTCGCCCGACCGGCCGGAGTTCGGGCAGGAGATCGGGGCGCTGTACGCACTCTCGTACACGATCCGCATGTGGGCGAAGAAGCGCCCCGCGCCGCCCGGGTTCGTGGCGTACGCCGTGTTCCCGCTCGAGGGCGTCTGGGACGTGACGGGGGCCGCGAAGGCCGAAGGGAAGGCAGGCGTGCCGGACCGCACCGCGTTCGCGTACGAGCTCATGATCCGGCAGCCGCCGTTCGTGACGGACGCGTTCGCCGCGGAGGCCGTCTCGGCGGCCGCCGAGAAGATCCCGCCGGGGATCCGCGCGCGGGTGCGGTTCGAGCGGCGGACGGAAGGCGACTGCGTGCAGATGCTGCACCTCGGTCCGTACGCCGACGAGCCGGCGAGCTTCGGGAGGATGGCCCGCTGGTGCGGGGAGCAGGGGCTTTCGCGGACATCGCGGACGCACCGGGAGATCTACCTGTCGAACCCGGGCGCCGTGGCGCCGGAGAAGATGCGGACCGTGCTGCGGTTCGGGGTGCGGCCGAAGGGGTAGGGGAGGCGCCGCCGCTTCCGTAACCGCGGAAACCCCGCGGACGCCTTCCTTCGGGCATCATGGACCCATACGGACCAGCACCGGACGCCCATGAAGGAGGGATCCCCATGATCAAGCCCGTTCTCGCCGATGCGATCAGCAAGCAGATCAACGCGGAGCTCTATTCCGCCTACCTCTACCTCGCCATGTCCGCCTGGGCGGACGCCCAGGGCCTCGACGGCATGAAGAACTGGCTCTACGTCCAGTACCAGGAGGAGAGCGTGCACGGCCTGCACCTCTATGCGTACCTGCTCGACCGCGACGCCGCGCCGGCCTTCTATCCGATCGAGAAGCCGGAGACGAGCTGGGACAGCCCGATCGCCGTCTTCGAGCACGTCGCGCGCCACGAGGCGCATGTCACGGCGCTCCTCAACGACCTCGCGACGCTCGCGATGCAGGAGAAGGACCACGCCACCTACCAGTTCGTCATGTGGTACGTGAACGAGCAGGTCGAGGAGGAGGCGAACGCCGACAAGATCGGCAAGCGCCTCGGGCTGATCGGCGACAACAAGGGCCAGCTGCTCACGCTCGACGCCGAGCTCGCCGCCCGCACGTTCGTGAACCCGTTCCCGACGACCGGGGCGATCCCGGGCGTCGCCTAGGGCGCCCGCCCTGCCCGCGCCCGCGGGCGCGCCGGCCTCCCCGGCGCATCGCCGGCACCTCGCGCGCACCGTCCTCGCCGTCGCTCTCGGCGGCGCGGCCGGTGCGCTTTCGCGCTTCGTCCTGCACGACACGCTCGTCGCGAACACCGCCGGGTGCCTCGCGCTCGCCCTGATCCTCGCCCTCGGCGAAGCCCCGCCGCTGCGCCGGCACCCCGCCTTCCGCATCGGTGCGACGACCGGCTTCCTGGGCGCGTTCACGACGTTCTCGACGCTGGCGGGGGAGATCGGGGACCTGCTGATCCGCCACCGCACGCTCGACGCGATGTTCCGCTTCCTCGTCGCGCTCGTCCTCGGCGCGCTCGCCGTGGCGGCCGGGCATTTCGTCGGCCGCCGCATCGCCCGGCGCTTCGGAGGGCCCGTGCCGGCCCCCGGGTCGGAGGGCCGCTGAGATGGTCGCGGACGCAGGGCTCGCCGGCATCCTGCTCGTCGGCCTCGGCGGCGCGCTCGGCGCCCTCGCCCGCTTCGGCATCGGGCGGTGGGTCGCGCACCGGCACGGACGCCACCGCTTCCCCGTCGGCACGTTCCTGGTCAACCTGACCGGCGCGGCCGCGCTCGGGGTCCTGCACGGACTCGGCGCCGCCGGCGACGCGGCGCTCCTCCTCGCCGACGGCTTCCTCGGCGCGTACACGACGTATTCCACGTTCCTGTCGGAGGGCGTCGGCACGCGCTGGCGCCCGCTCTACCTGATCGGGACGCTCGCCCTCGGCGCCGCGGGGTACGTCGCGGCGCGCCTGCTCGCGACTCCCTGATTCCGGTCAAGACGGTCCGGCTCCTTCCGCGGTAGAATCGGAATCGGAAGCCGCCGCACGGAACGGCGTCGGCGGGGGGAGGATCGGAGATGGGCCGGGAGGCCGGACGCGAGGCGGCGGACGCCGTCCGCCGCATGCAGGAGCACATGCTCGCCCATCTGCGGGAGCCGGTCTCCATGGCCGCGCTCGCGAAGGCGGCGGGATACTCCCCGGGCCACGCCTCGGGGCTGTTCCGTCAGGCCACGGGCCTTCTCCCGTTCGACTACCTCCGCTCCCTGCGCCTGACGGCGGCGGCGAAGCGGCTGCGCGACGAGCCGGTGCGCGTCGTCGACGTGGCCTTCGACTTCACCTTCGATTCGCATGAGGGGTTCACGCGGGCGTTCAGCCGGGAATTCGGCCTGCCGCCCGCCGACTACGCGCGCAGGAAGCCGCCGGTCCGGTGGTTCCTGCCCTATCTGGCCGGCGCGCCGGGCCGAGACGGCGCGGGAAGGGTGAACGGGATGGACGAGAAGAAGGAGACGATCGCGGTGTTCGTGCAGGCGGTGGACCGTCCGGCGCGGAAGGCCGTCGTGCGGCGCGGGGTCGCGGCGACGGAGTACTTCGCCTACTGCGAGGAGGTCGGGTGCGACGTCTGGGGCGTCCTCGCCAGCATCAAGGAGGCGCTCTACGAACCGGTGGGCATGTGGCTGCCGGAGGGGATGCGGCGTCCCGGCACGTCGGAGTACGTGCAGGGGGTCGAGGTGCCGGCGGACTACGCCGGCGAGCTGCCGGACGGCTTCGAGCTCCTGGACCTGCCGCCGTGCCGGCTGCTCGTCTTCCAGGGCCCGCCCTTCCGCGACGAGGACTTCGGGGAGGCGATCGAGGTCCTCGGGGACGTCATGGAGCGGTACCAGCCGGAGCTGTACGGCTTCCGGTGGGCCGACGACGACGGTCCGCGCATCCAGCTCGAGCCGCAGGGCTGCCGCGGGTACATCGAGGCCCGCCCGGTGCGGAGCGTCGCGGGCTCCCGGCCGGCCGTCTGACGCGCCGCCGGACGGCGGCCGCCGCGGGCGCGACCGTCCGGCCCTCCGCCGTGGTATCATCGGGAAGAGAATCCCGACCCCTCGGAGGCGAACGGCATGCGCACTCGACCTGCGTCCTGCTCCGGTCCCGACGCCCCGACCCGCCGACGCCGGCTCCCGCGCCGCACCGCGACGGCCTTCCTCGCCGCGCTCCTCGCGCTCGCGACGCTGCTCGGCGGCTGCGACGCGCTGGCGCGCGCCCTCGGGCTCGAGGGGTCGCCGACCCCGACCGCGGCCCCGACCCCCTTCGCCGGCGAGGGCCCGCTGCGGATCACCGAGGTCGTCTCCGACGGCGTCCGGGCCCTCGTGGACGCCGACGGCGCCTCGCCGGACTGGATCGAGATCGGGAACTCCGGGAGCGCTCCGGTCGGACTCGAGGGCCTCGCCCTTTCCGACGACCCGCAGAAGCCCTTGAAATGGCTCTTCCCCGACGTGACGATCCCCGCGGGCGGCTTCCTCGTGGTGCGCGCCGACGGGTCGTCCGGGGAGGACGTCCTGCGCGCGCCGTTCCGCCTCGATTCCGACGGCGAGACGCTCGTCCTGACCGACGCGGCGGGACGGACGCTCGACCGCGTCGACGTGCCCGCCCTGCTGCCGGACGTCTCCTACGGGCGCACCGGCGCCGGCGCGACGGGCGACTTCGCGTTCTTCGGGACGCCCTCGCCCGGGAAGGCGAATGACGGGAGCGGCGCGGCGACCGCGGCGGAGGCCGCCGCCGTCGATTCGGACGCGGCCGTCTCGATCCGCGAGGTGATGGTCCGCAACGGCGGGACGCTGTACGACGAGGACGGCGACACGCCGGACTGGGCGGAGATCGCGAACGACGGCGCCGAGGCCGTGGACCTCGCGGGCTTCGGCCTGTCGACCGACGCGGAGGACCCGTTCGACTGGATGTTCCCGGCCGGCGTCTCGATCCCGGCCGGCGGCTGCCTCGTCGTCCTGCTCGACGCCGGCGAGAAGCCCTACGACGCGGCGAGCGGGCGGATCCACGCCTCGTTCCGGCTCGGGGACCGCGACGCGGAGCTCCGCCTGGTCGACCGCCTCGGCCGCACGGCCGACGCCGTGGCCCTCGAGGCGACCCCCGCGGACGTCTCGAAGGGGCGCCGGGCGGACGACCCGTCCGTCTGGGCGTACTTCCCGCTCGCGACCCCCGGCACGCCCAACGCGACCGTGCCGTTCGCGTCGCTCCAGGAACTCCTGGACAGCGCCGTCCCGACCCTGCGCACCGTCGTCTTCTCCGAGGTCTCCGCGATCGCGGCGGCCGATGCGGAGGACGGCGCGGCCTCCGCCGACTGGATCGAGCTGAGGAACGCCTCGTCGGAGCCGGTCGACCTCGCGGGCTACGGCCTCTCCGACGATCCGACCGATCTCTACCGCCAGACCCTGCCCGCCGGCACGCTCGCGCCGGGCGCCTACCTCGCGGTCCCGGCGTCGTTCGGCGTGTCCTCCGACGGGACGCGCCTGTTCCTCACGCGCCCCGACGGCGCGACGGTCGACGTCTTCGAGACCGCGCGGCTGCGCCCGGGCACGACCTGCGGACGCAGCGACGCAGGCGTGCGCGCCCTGTACGGCGTCGCCACGCCGGGCCGCGCCAACGCGGAGGCGGCCTACGCCGGCTACGCGGCGGCCGTCTCCTTCCTCGTCGACCGCGGCGGGGCCTCGGCGAGCGGTCTCGTGCCCGACGACGGCGGCCTCTACTGCGAAGGGAAGGTGCGGGTCGCGCTCGCCTGCGCCCAGCCCGGCGCCGCGATCCATTACACGCTCGACGGTTCCGCGCCGACGGCCGCCTCGCCGACCTACGACGGCGCGCCGCTCGTGCTCGAGGCCTCGACCGCGGTCCGCGCGGTCGCGACCTGCGACGGCTGCCTGCCCGGCTTCCCGACGACCCGGACGTTCCTGTTCGACGCCCCGCACGACCTGCCGGTCGTGTGCCTCGTCTCCGACCCCGACGGCTTCTTCTCGGAAGAGAGCGGCATCTGGGTCCACTACTACAAGGATTGGGAACGCCCGATGAACTTCGCGTTCTACGAGACCGACGGCACGCTCGGGACCTCGTTCGACGGCGGCGTGCGCCTCAACGGGGACACGAGCCGGAAGCAGGACCAGAAGTCCATGGAGATCCTCCTGAAGGATGCCTACGGACCCGGCGCGGTCACCTACCCGTTCTTCGAAGGGCTCGACGTCCGCACCTTCCACCGCCTGGTCCTGCGCACGTCGGGCCAGGACTGGAAATACACGCACCTCCGGGACGCCTTCATGACGGAGGTCGTCGACGGCGCGGTCGACCTGTCGTACGCGGCGGTCCGGCGCTGCGCCGTGTACCTCAACGGCCGATACTGGGGCCTGTACGAGATCCGCGAGAAGCTCGACCGCTTCTATTTCGCATCGCATTTCGGCGTCGACCCGGAGGCGATCGACCTCGTGAAGGGCGACGGCATCCCGCTCGAGGGATCGCGGTCCGACTACCAGGCGCTGCTGATCTACGCCCGCGACCACGACCTGACCGTCCCGGAGAACTACGCGTACGTCACGGACCGCCTCGACGAGACGAGCCTGATGGACTTCCTCATCGTCTATTCATTCTTCACGAACCGGGACACCGGCAACAAGAAGGTCTGGCGCCAGACGTCGCCGTCGACCGAATACCGGTTCTGCATGTACGACTTCGACTGGGCGCTCTTCCCGACGACGTACACCGGGGACCTCCTCGCGAACGACCTCTTCGACCCGGAGGGCCACGGCGCCTATGATCTCTTCAAGACGTGGCTCCAGGTCGGCCTCGTGGAGAACCCGCTCTGGCGCGACGCCTTCGTCGCCCGCTACCGGGAGATGCTCGACACGGCGTTCGCGACCGACCGCATGCTCGCGATCCTCGACCGCGACGTCGCGGAGATCGAGACGGAGATGCCCCGGCAGATCGCCCGCTGGCCGTCCGCGTTCCTGCCCGACATGAAGAAGTGGCGGGCGAACATCGCCCAGTTCCGGGCCATCGTGGAGAGCACGAACCCGCGCATGCGCGAGGCGCTCGACCGCTTCGCGGCGGAGTACGGCGCCGTCGGCTAGGGGGGGCGCGTCGGGGCGCCGTCGGCTAGGGCGTCTTCGTCACGTCGGCGTCGTTGTCGTAGCCGCGCGACTCCCAGTAGCCCATGTAATTTGGGTCGTCGGACAGCGTGATCTTCGTGACCCAGCGCGCCCACTTGTAGCCCAGCTTGTCCTCGGCCACCACGATGAAGGGATAGCCCAGCTCGGGCGGCAGGTCGAGGCCGTTCGCCCCGTACGCGAGGATCAGGTCCTTCTCCCGCACGACCGACAGCGGCAGCGAGGTCGTGTATGTGTCGACGCCGGTGAAGATCACCGTCACCGCCCGGTCGCCCGGCTTCGCGCGGTCGATCAGGTCGGCGAGCCGCACGCCCTTCCAGAGGATCGTCGCGTCCCAGCCCGTGACGCAGTGCAGCGTGAGCAGGAGCTCGACCGGGTCGAGCGCCCGGACCTGCTCGTACGTGAACGACTGCGGATCGGCGACGTCGCCGTCCACGAGCAGCCGGTACGGGCCGATGTCGATGCGCTGCACGCCGCCGATGCTGTTGTCGGACGGACCGATCGCCGGGTCGAGGTTCTTGCCCTGGTAGTCCGTGACCTCGCCGACGCGGAACCGCGACCGCGTCGCGGAGGATTGCGCGTCGGGCGTGAGCGTCGGGGAGACGGCGGACGTGGGGCCGGCGGACGGCGCGGCGCAGGCGGGGAGCCCCGCGAGCAGGGCGAGCGCGAGAGCCAGCGCGAGGGCGGCGAGGGCCGGGCGACGGGCGTGCGTCATGGCGTTGTCCTCCGCTTCCATGATACCTCGGATTGACAAGGGATATCCCATGGATATACTCGAATCATGGTTCGTCTCGTTTCGAACGACCGAGGAGGGGGCATGAAGTCGATGATCGTGAGATGGGGGAACAGCCAGGGCGTGCGCCTGCCGAAGGAGCTGCTCGAAGCCGTCGCGCTGAAGGTCGGCGACCCCGTGCGGATCACGGCGGACGCGGAGGGGATCCGCATCCGGAAGGACGCCCGGCGGCACCGGACGCTGGCGGAACGGCTCGACGGCTACTCCGGGGAGCACCGCCCGACCGAGTGGGACACGGGCGCCGCGCGCGGCAAGGAGGAAATCGGATGACGCAGGCTTTCCGGCAGGGAGATGTGGTCCTCCTCGACTTCGACCCCCAGGCGGGGCACGAACAGAAGGGCCGGCGGCCGGCCGTCGTGGTCAGCGCCGATCTGTTCCAGCGGCGCGTCGGGTTGGCCGTCGTCTGCCCGATCACGACGACCGACCGGGGCTTTCCGCTGCACGTCCCGCTGGACGAGCGGACGCGCACGGCGGGCTTCGTGATGTGCGAGCAGCTGAAGTCGCTGGACCTCGCTTCACGCCGCGCGACGCGGCTCGAGCGCCTGCCGCCGGACGTCCTCGCGGAGGTCGTCGACATCGTGTCCGGCTTCTTCGCAATTCCGGAGGGGTAGGCGATGATTCCTGCGCAAATCCCGGCTTTTCTTGCGGTGCGGTGAAAAAGTCGCTTCCCAGCAGAATCCGACCGGTCTTTTGACTGTCCAAATGCTTGCGGCCCGCCGGTCCGGTATGGTAAAAAGGGTCTTGAATGCCCACCGCTGAAAGCAAGAAAAGGAGTGAGTGACAGCATGACCGACCTCGTTCGAATCCTGTTCTACCTCGCCCCGATCGGCGCCGTCGCGGCCCTCGTCTTCGCCGCGATCCAGGCCTGGCGCGTCCTCAAGTTCCCCGAAGGCACCGACCTCATGAAGAAGATCTCCCTCGCGGTGCGGACGGGCGCGAACGCGTACCTCAAGCGCCAGTACACGGGCGTGGCGATCTTCTTCGCCGGCATGTTCGTCGTGCTGTGCGTGATGGCCTTCGTGTTCAAGCTGATCACCCCCTTCGTGCCCTTCGCGTTCCTGACCGGCGGCTTCTTCTCCGGCCTGTCGGGCTTCGTCGGCATGAAGATCGCGACCGCAGCCAACGCCCGCACGGCGAACGCAGCGATGGGCAGCCTCAACAAGGGCCTGCGCGTTGCATTCTCGTCCGGAACCGTCATGGGCTTCACGGTCGTCGGCCTCGGCCTCCTCGACCTCTCGATCTGGTTCTACTTCCTCCAGTGGTACTACGCGCTGCCGCAGCACGCCCTGTCGGGCGACGCCCTGATCGGCGCGATCACCTCCGCGATGCTGACCTTCGGCATGGGCGCCTCCTCGATGGCGCTGTTCGCCCGCGTGGGCGGCGGCATCTTCACCAAGGCCGCCGACGTCGGCGCCGACCTGGTGGGCAAGGTCGAGGCGGGCATCCCCGAGGACGACCCGCGCAACCCGGCCGTGATCGCGGACAACGTGGGCGACAACGTCGGCGACGTCGCCGGCATGGGCGCCGACCTGTACGAGTCCTACGTCGGCTCGATCGTGTCCACGGCGGCCCTGGCCGTCGCGGCGGGCTTCGGGTTCGCCGGCGTGGCGGTCCCGATGGTCATGGCGGCCGTCGGCATGATCGCCTCGATCCTCGGCACCTTCTTCGTCCGTACCGAGGAGAAGGCCTCCCAGAAGGCGCTCCTGTCCGCGCTGCGCCGCGGCGTCTGGATCTCCGCCGCCCTGATCGCGGTCCTCTCCTACGTGCTGATCCGCTTCCTCCTCCCGGACAACCAGGGCGTGTACTTCGCCGTCCTGTCCGGCCTCGTGGCGGGCGTGCTGATCGGCTACTTCACCGAGTACTTCACCTCCGACCACTACAAGCCGACCAAGAACCTCGCCGGCACCTCCCTGACGGGTCCCGCCACGATCATCATCGGCGGCCTGTCGCTCGGCATGCTCTCCACCGCGATCCCCGTCCTGATCGTCGGCGCCTCCGTGCTGGCGAGCTTCTATCTCTCGGGCGGCGCGTCGAGCTTCAACATGGGCCTCTACGGCGTCGGCCTGTCCGCCGTCGGCATGCTGTCCACCCTCGGCATCACCCTCGCCACGGACGCCTACGGCCCGGTCGCCGACAACGCCGGCGGCATCGCCGAGATGAGCCACCTGGGCAAGGAGGTGCGCGAGCGCACCGACGCCCTCGACTCCCTGGGCAACACGACCGCCGCGACCGGCAAGGGCTTCGCGATCGGCTCCGCCGCGCTGACCGCCCTCGCGCTCCTCGCCGCGTTCGTCGACGAGGTCCGGCTGATCTCCGAACGGAACGGCACCGAATTCGCCTTCAACCTCTCCCTGACGAATCCTCCGGTCCTGATCGGACTCTTCATCGGCGGCATGCTCCCGTTCCTGTTCGCCGCCCTCACGATGCAGGCCGTCGGCCGCGCCGCGATGTCGATCGTGTTCGAGGTTCGCCGCCAGTTCAAGGAGATCGTCGGCCTGATGGAAGGCAAGGCGGATCCGGACTACGCGACGTGCGTCACGCTCTGCACCAAGGCCGCCCAGAAGGAGATGATCCTCCCTGCGCTGCTCGCGATCGTCACGCCGATCGCCACCGGCCTGCTCCTCGGCGTCAACGGCGTCGCGGGCCTGCTCGCCGGCGCGACCGTCAGCGGCTTCGTCATGGCGATCATGATGGCCAATGCCGGCGGCGCGTGGGACAACGCCAAGAAGCACATCGAAGGCGGCAAGCACGGCGGCAAGGGCAGCGACGCGCACAAGGCGGCCGTCGTCGGCGACACCGTGGGCGACCCCTTCAAGGACACCTCCGGCCCGTCGATCAACATCCTGATCAAGCTCCTGTCCATGGTCTCGATCGTCTTCGCCGGCCTCTTCCTGGCCGTGTCGGTGATCAAGTAAACCAGCAACGGCGCAAGCTGATTCGCGCCGTTGCGAGCCGCCGACAGCACAGCAACGGCATGGCACATCGAATGCCATTGCGGACCGCCGACAGCACAGCAACGGCATGGCACATCGAATGCCGTTGCGGACCGCCGACAGCAGGTCGCACAGCGACCTGCGAGAGGCGGTAAGCCTCGGGGTCGTTTGCGACCTGCGAGAGGCGGTAAGCGTCGGGGTCGTTTGCGACCTGCGAGAGGCGGGAAGCCACGGGTCGCTTGCGACCTGCGAGAGGCGGAAACAAGGGGCTCCCCGGATCCGTTCCGGGGAGCCTCTTCGCATTCCGGCGCCGCGCAGCCGGCTTGGGGTATACTGACGGTACCGGAGGTGCCCGCACATCAACATTCCGCGCCGTTCCCCCCGTCGCTTCCCGCACCGCCCGCTCGCCGTTCTCACGGCGCTCGCGCTGCTCCTGCCGACGCTTCTCGCTCCGGCCGGAATCGACGCGGCCGCGGCATCGCCGGCCGGGACCGCCGGGCGACCGGCCGAGGTGTTCGCCGGCTCGGAGACCGCCTACACTGCGCGTCTCGCCGCAATGGTCGGGAAGGGGAGCGGGGCGGACGCGAAGACGGCCGCCGCCGACGCGCCGACCGACGCCGCGGCCCGCAGCCTCGTGCGCTTCCGTCCCGATGCGGAACCCGCCGCGATCCGCGCCGCACTCGCGCCGTACGCCGTCCGTACGCTCGGCCCGCCCTCCGAACGCACCTTCCGCGTGGATGCAGAGGCCGTGGCCCTCCGGACCGCCTTCTCCGACCTCGCGCTCTCCGTCGAGCCGGACGGCCTCGCGACGCTCGCCGCCGTTTCCGTGGATGACCCGCTCGCACCCCAGCAGTGGGCGCTCGCGGACCTGGGGATGCCCGACGCGTGGGCCGTGACGACGGGCTCGAATGACGTCCTCGTGGCCATCATCGACACCGGCATCAAACGCGACCACGTCGACTTCGCCGGGCGGACGATCCTGCCGGGGTACGATTTCGTGACGGACGACTCCGTGACCGGGGACGCCTTCGGGCACGGGACCCGGGTCTCCGGCATCATCGGCGCCTCGACGGACAACGGCACGGGTGTCGCGGGAATCTGCTTCTCCGTGACGCTCGTCCCGCTGCAGGTCTTCCGCTGGATCGACGCCGACAAGGACTCCGTCGTGGACCCGAACGAGATCCTCGCCTACGAGAGCGACATCGTCGACGCGCTCTACGCGGCCGCCGATCTCGGCTGCGACGTCGTCAACCTGAGCCTGGGCGGCGCACAGGCGACGCTCGCGGAGAATGCCGCGGTCCAGTACGCCGCCGCGAAGGGCTGCATCGTCGTCGCCGCCGCCGGGAACAGCGCAGACACCGTCTACAATTACCCCGCATCCTTCCCGAACGTCGTCTCCGTTTCCTCGCACAAGGAAAGCGGGGCCTTCTCCTCCTCCTTCTCGACCCACAACGACCGCGTGGACGCGAGCGCGCCCGGCGAGCTCATCGTCGGTCTCGCGCTCGGTACCGGCTCCGGCGCCTACGCGACCGGCAACGGCACCTCGTACGCCGCGCCGCAGGTGAGCGGGGTCGCTGCCCTCGCGAAGGCGCTCGATCCGACGCTCGGCCCCGAAGGGTTCCTTGCCGCCCTCCGTGCGACGTCGGTCGACGATGCCATCAACCCCGGCTACGACCCGTATTTCGGCTGGGGAAGCGTCGACGCCGCCGCGCTGCTCGCGTACGTCGCAGCCGGCCCCGCACCGGCCGTCCCGCTCCACGCGGCGCTCGTCGAGCGGCTGACGGGGATGGTCCTCGACACCAGCCCGAAGGTCCACTACGAGGCCACCCTCGAATACGTGGCTCCGCGCGACGGGCGCTACCGCTTCGATGCGCTGTCGGCGGACGAGACCGACCTCGTCGTCGTGCTCGAGGACGGCACTCCGGTCGCGACCGATGCGGCGCCCGGTCCCTTCGCGCTGCAGACGGCGCTGACCGGCGGGACGCGCTATCTGCTCCTCGTGTCCGACGCCACCGACGCCGCCGTGGACTTCCTCATCGAGGAGCCGACCGCGGTGAGGGACGCCAGCGCGTTCTTCTCGTCGGAAGGCTGGGCCGACCGCTTCCTGCAGCCGTTCACGGCGCCCTCGTCCGACCTGCGTCCGCTCGTCGTGCGCGTCGCGCCGGAACAGGCGGCGACCCGGACCGAGCTGCGCCTCGTCGGAGCGGAAGCGACGACCATCCTGCTGTCGCTCGCGACCGGCTCGCGCTATGCGTTCGTCCCTGCGGCATCGGGAGACGAATCCTTCGACCTGCGGGCCCTCGGAACGGATGCGGCG
>CAIXGU010000030.1 GCA_903919045.1 uncultured Eubacteriales bacterium
GGGAGGCCTGGCTCGTCGAGAGCCCGCTCGTCATCACGCTGTTCCTGCTGTTCGTCTCGGGGGTGCCGCTCATCGAGCGCAAATACGCCGGCCGCCCCGATTGGGAGGCGTACCGGCGCCGCACGTCGATCTTCGTGCCCTGGTTCCCGCGCCGCCCGAAGGGCGGAACGGACGGCTCCGCCGCTCCGCGCGGCTAGCCCCTGCAGCGGCGCTTCAGGCGCCGACCCCTAGGCCTCCGGCGGCCCCTTCTTCTTCGGCAGGATCGGCTTCTCGGTCCCCGCGGCCAGGCGCTTCACGTTCTCCCGGTGCGCGAAGGCGACGATGCCGGCGCACGCGGCCGCGAAGAGCGTGGCGGCGAGCCACGGAGCGTGCCGGAGGAGGGCGATCCCGAGCGTCGCGAGCGGCAGCTCGGCCGCCGCGCCGAGGGAGACCACCGACATCGTCCGCGTCAGCAGGAACGCCGGGACGGCGAGGACCAGCAGGACGAGGAAGACGGCGGGGTCCAGGACGAGCACGGCGCCGAACGCCGCCATGACGCCCTTCCCGCCGCGGAAGCCGAACCAGGCGGGCCAGACGTGCCCGGCCACGGCCGCGAGCGCGCCGATCCAGCCGGCGTCGAAGCCGGGGTCCGCGCCGAAGGCCGCGCACAGGCCGCGTGCCGCGAGCACCGCGAGCGCGCCCTTCGCGCCGTCCCCGACCGCCGTGAGCGCCGCCGCCGCCTTGCCGTAGCTGCGCAGCATGTTGGTCATCCCCGCGTTGCCGCTGCCCTGCGTCCGGATGTCGGGCCGGCCGAGGAGGCGCGAGACGAGGATGGCGAAGGGGAGGCTGCCGAGCAGGTAGCCGGCGGCCGCCGCGAGCAGGACGGGGAGCCAGGGGCCGGTCATCGCGTCGCGGGAGCGGCCGTCACGTCGCCGAGATGATGATCTTCTCCGCGCCGTCCGCGACGTCCTCGGCGCAGTCGCACGCGATCTCCATCAGGTCGTAGAGCTTGCTGTAGGTGAGGATCCGGACCGGGTCCGCGGTGTCGCCGAACAGGTCGTACATCGCCGCCTGGTAGGTGCTGTCGCCGACCTCCTCGAGGTGGTTGATCTCGATGATCAGCTCGTGGAGCGGCTTCGGGTCCTTCTTGTAGAGATGCAGGCGCTCCATCAGCTTCTCGAGCAGGGCGCACGATTCGACGATGCAGTCGATGAACTTCTCGAGGTACTTGTCGGACTGCTTCACGCGCATCAGGTGGATGTGCGAGGCGATGCAGTCGATGCTGTCCGTGACGTCCTCGATGCCCTTGAGCATCATGATCATGTCGTCGTAGTCGAGCGGCGTGATGAACGCGTCCTCGATCACCTTCAGCGACTTGTGGACGAGCTGGTCTCCCTCGTGCTCGATGCCCTTGATCGCCCGCAGCTCCTCGAGGTCGATCATGTCGTTCGCGAAGGCCTTCTGCATCGCCTTGGCGGCGCGCGACGCGATCCGCGCGGAGTCGGCGAACATCGTGAAGTAGTCGTTCTGGCGGTTCTTGACCATCATGCCCATCGTTCTTCTCCTTTGGTTCCTGTCAGAGCGCGTGCAGGACCGTGCGGAAGAGCAGCGCGAAGACGTAGCCGAGCACCAGGCAGGCGGGGAAGGTGAGGATCCAGGCCACGATCATCTCCCGCGCGACGCCCCAGTTGACCTTGTTGAGACCGCGAACGGAGCCGGCCCCCATCATCGCCGTCGCCTTCGTGTTCGTCGTCGACAGCGGGATGCCGAACAGCGTGGCGACGATCATGCTGCCGGAGGCGGCGAGCTCGGCGCCGAAGCCCTGGTACTTCTCGAGACGCACCATCTCGAGGCCCATCGTCTTGATGATGCGCAGGCCTCCTACGGACGTGCCGATCGCCATGATCAGCGAGCAGAGGGCCATGATCCAGACCGGGACGTTCCATGCGCCGGCGCCGGGGTCGGGGACGGCCTTCCCGATGATCAGCGCGAGATAGAGCACGCCCATGAACTTCTGGCCGTCCTGCGCGCCGTGGGCGAGGGCCATCAGCGCCGCGCTGCCCATCTGGCCGAACGAGAAGAACCGGTTCGCCCTGTCCGCCTTCGGCTGCGCCGCGATGCTCGCGAGGCGGATGAGGAAGGTGAACAGGAAGCCGGCCGCGAACCCGACGAAGGTCGAGATCGCGAGGCCGTAGACGACCTTCAGGATGCTCGGCCCGTTGATCGCGGAGAGGCCGTTGAGGGACATCCCGGCGCCCATGACGCCGGCGATCAGGGCGTGGCTCTCGCTCGTCGGGATGCCGAAGCGCCAGGCGCCGGTCGCCCAGATCACGATCGAGATCTGCGCGGCGGCGAGCGTGATCAGGGCCTCCATGCGGGACGCGTCGGTGGAGAGGTCGAGGTGGATCAGGCTGCCCGTCGTCTTCGCGACGGCCGTGCCCATGACCAGCACGCCGAGGAAGTTGAACAGCGCGCCGACGGCGATCGCGACGCGGGGCGGGAGGACGCGGGTGGAAACGACCGTGGCGATCGCATTGGGGCAATCGGTCCAGCCGTTGACGAAGATCGAGCAGCAGACCAGGAAGACCACGAGGATGATCGCGACGGTCATGCGCGTTCCTTTCGCCGGCCTTCCGGAGGCGGGCCCCCCGCGGCACGGTCCAACCCGAGTCTACCGTTCCGAGGGCGTCCGCGCAATCGCGCCGGGAGACTTCCATGATATGATGCAGGCAATACGGCGCAAGGAGGGCCCCTGCGATGCTGTCCACCGTGTCGACGATCCTCATGTTCCTGATGATCCTCTTCCTTCCCCGCCTGCTGATCCTCGCGACCCAGAAGGTCCCGTTCCTCAACGTCCTCGGATCGGTCTTCCTGTGCTACCTCTCCGGACTCCTCCTCAGCCCCGCGTTCAAGGCGGCCGGCGCCGACGTCGCGACGGCCTCGGACTTCTCCTCGGTCCTCGTCTGCGTCGCGATGCCCCTGATCCTCTTCTCCGCCGACCTGCCCGCGCTCCGGAAGCTCGCCCGCCCGATGCTGGTCTCGTTCGGGATGGACACCGTCGCCGTCCTGGTCGTCGCCTTCGCCTCGTTCTTCCTGTTCCGCGGCTTCGTGGCGGACGCCCGCAGCATCAGCGGCATGCTCGTCGGCACCTACACCGGCGGGACGCCGAACATGTTCGCGATCGGCAGCGCCCTCGGCTCGAGCCAGGACCAGATCCTGCTTCTCCAGACCGCCGACATGATCGGAGGCGGGTTCTACTTCTTCCTCCTCCTGTCCGTCATGGGGCCGCTCCTCCGGAGGTTCCTGCCCTCGTACGCCCCGGTCCGCGCCGCCGGGGACGCCGCCGAACAGGACCGGTACATCGACGAATTCAGCGGGAAGAAGATCAGCGTCCACCCCTTCCTCGCCTTCTTGTCGCGCGCCGGGCTCGTCGGACTGGCCGTCCTCTGCTTCGCGGCCGCCGCGGGCGTCGCGCTGCTCCTCCCGAGCGCCTACGGGAACCAGGGACTCAAGAAGCTGGGCGAATTCACGGCCGTGATCATGCTCGTCGTCA
>CAIXGU010000031.1 GCA_903919045.1 uncultured Eubacteriales bacterium
GCCGCGGCCTGCGCGGCATACGAGCCCTGGCTGCCCTGCACCGCGACGCGCGCCGTGCGCGGCGGCGCGGCAGGCGCCGTCCGGATGCGGCGGCCGAGGTCCCACAGGAAGTCGAGCGGCAGCACCTCCTCGTACTGGCGCTCGCGGGAGAGGCGGGTGAGGGTGCGCAGCAGGGCTTCGGCCGAATCGCCGAGCCCCTCCGGGACGGCCCCGCGCGCCCATTCGGCGATCTCCCGCTCGCGGTGCGCGTCGAGGACGGGCTGCCGGGAGACCGCCTTGCGGGCGGCGACCTCCTCCACGGCCTTCATGCGCTCCTCGAACAGCGCGAGGATGCGGGCGTCGATCCCGGTGATCCGCTCGCGCAGCCCGCCGAGGTCCCCGTCGGCCATCAGCCGGCCCTCCCCGCGCCCGCGTCGCCGGCGAGCGCCAGCAGGCCGAGCCGGTAGCTCTCGAGGCCGAAGCCGGAGACCTGCCCGCGGCAGACCGGGGCGAGCAGCGACTTCTGGCGGAACTCCTCGCGGGCGTGGATGTTGGAGATGTGCACCTCCACGACCGGGACGGGGCACGCCGCGATGGCGTCGCGCAGGGCCACGCTCGTGTGCGTGTACGCGCCGGGATTGAACAGGATGCCCGCGTACGTCCCCGGCGCCGCCTGGATCGCGTCGATCAGCGCGCCTTCGTGGTTCGACTGCAGGAAGGCGACGCCGCACCCGATCGCCGCGGCGTCGGCGCGCAGGGAGGCCTCCGCGTCGGCGAGCGTGAAGGTGCCGTAGTGCTCCTTCTCGCGGCGCCCGAGCAGGTTCAGGTTCGGTCCGTTGAGCACGAGATACGTCTTCATGGCTTCCTCCCCGTACCGGACCCGTCTCCGGGCCCGCCTTCCTCAATAGCGGCCGAGCGCGACGAAGGCGTCGAGCAGGGCGATCGCCGCGGCGGCCTCGACGACCGGCACGGCGCGCGGGACGATGCAGGGATCGTGGCGCCCGCGGATGCTCAGCGCCTCCTCGGTCCCCGTCGCGAGGTCGAGCGTGCGCTGCGTCCGCGCGATCGAGGCCGTCGGCTTCACGACCGCGCGGAAGACGATCGGCCGGCCGTTCGAGATCCCCCCGTCGATGCCGCCCGCGTGGTTCGTCGTCGGTGCGACGACGCCGTCCGCGATTCCGATCGGGTCGTTGTTCTCCGAGCCCCGCCGCGCGGCCATGGCGAACCCGTCGCCGAACTCGACGCCCTTGACCGCCGGGATGGCGAGGACGATCGCGCCGATCCGGGACTCGAGGCCGCCGAAGATCGGATCGCCGACGCCCGCGGGCACGCCCGCGACGGCGCATTCGACGATGCCGCCGACCGAGTCGAGGTCGCGCCGGGCGGCCTCGATCGCCTCCCGCATGCGGACTCCCGCCGCCTCCGAGACGACCGGGAATCCGCGTCCGGCGAGCCCGCGGAGGAACGCGGCGTCGACGGTCTCCGCGTCGAAGGCCGCGTCGCGCACGCCGCCGATCTCGAGCGCGTGGGCGCCGACCGCGATGCCCTTCCGCTGCAGGGCCTGCAGGCAGACGGCGCCGGCGAACGCGATCGGCGCGGTCAGGCGGCCCGAGAAATGCCCGCCGCCGCGGGGGTCGTTGAACCCGCCGTACCGGACGCTCCCGGTGAAGTCGGCGTGGCTCGGACGCGGCTTCGTCCGCAGGTCGTCGTAGTCCTCGGAGTGCGTATTGAAGTTCTGGATGAGCGCGCACAGGGGCGTGCCCGTCGTGACGCCGCGGTACAGGCCCGACTGGATCTCGGGGACGTCGGCCTCGCGGCGCGCCGTGGAATGCAGCGCGCGCCCGGGCGCCCGGCGGAGCAGGAACGCCGCGACTTCGTCCAGGTCGAGGGGGATGCCGGACGGCAGCCCGTCGAGCACGACGCCGACGGAGCGGCCGTGCGACTCGCCGAACACGGAAATGCGGACCCGCTCACCGAACATCGATCCCATGGACCTCGCCTCCCAGCCTCCGGAATTCGTCGAAGAACGACGGATAGGACTTCTCGACGGCGCGCCACCCGCGGATCGCGACGCCGTCGCGGCTCCGCAGCCCGGCGACCGCCAGGGCCATCGCGATGCGGTGGTCGTTCCAGGCGTCGGCCTCGCCGCCCGCGAACAGCGGCCGGCCGTCGTCCGCCCCGGCGCCGCGTCCGCGCACGAGCAGCGCGTCCTCCGACGCTTCGGCCTCCGCGCCGATGCGGTGCAGGGCGTCCGCCGTCGAGGCGAGCCGGTCGCTCTCCTTGAGGCGCAGGCGTCCGGCGTTCACGAAGCGCACGTCCCGCGTGCAGCCGACGGCCGCGACCGCGAGCGCGGGCACGAGGTCGGGGATCTGCGCCGCGTCGACGACGATCGGCCCGTCCGATGCACCCGCCGCCGCGAAGCGCGCGAGGATCGCCCGCACGGCCCGGTCGCCCTGCGCGGATGCCTCGTCCAGGCCTTCCACGCGGAGCTTCGAGCCGAGGAAGGACGCGACGAGCCAGAAGGCTGCGTTCGACCAGTCGCCCTCGACGCCGTAGGAGACCGGGCGGTAGGACTGCCCGCCGGGGATGCGGAAGACGGGACCGGACGCCGGGATCCGCTCGACCGAGACGCCGAACGCCTTCTGGACGGCGATCGTGAGGTCGACGTACGGGGCGGACTCGAGGCGTCCCGCGACCCGCAGCGTCGAATCCTCCGGGAGGAGCGGCAGCGCGAGGAGCATGCCGGACACGTACTGCGAGCTCACGCCGCCGGGGACGGTGAAATCGCCGGGGAGCAGGCGCCCGCGCAGGCCGAGGGGGAGCGAGCCGGCCGGCGGCGGCGACAGGAGCACGCCGCGCCCGTTGAGCATCGCGAGGTATTCGCCGATCGGGCGCTGCGGCAGCCGCCCGCGCCCTTCGAAGGTCGCCGCGCGGCCGAGCGCCGCGACGATCGGCACGAGGAGGCGCAGCGTGGTCCCCGACTCGCCGCAGTCCAGGAGGACCGGCTTCGGGATCTCGGGCGGCGCGCGCCGCTCGCCGAGCGGTCCGGGCCGCACCGCGCCGAGCGTCGCGAGGCACCCGAGCGTCGCGTCGATGTCGTTCGACGTCCCGGGCCCGACGCCGCGCACGCACGCCGGGTCGCCGGCGAGCCAGGCGCACAGCAGCGCCCGATGCGCGATGCTCTTCGACGGGGGCGCCGCGACCGCGCCGGCCAGCCGGCCGGGCAGGATCCGGAGGACGTCCGCCTCGTCAGCCAATCGCCCCCACCTCGCGGAACAGGCGGACGAGGTCGTCGAGCGGGATCGGATGCACGGCGGCCTCGCCGATGCGCTCGAGGAACACGAAGTGGACCTTGCCGGACAGGCGCTTCTTGTCGCTCGCCAGCCCCGCGACGACCGTCTCCGGGTCGAGCGCGGTGCGCGTCGGCAGGCCCTGGCGCACGAGCACCGCGGAGAGCCGCTCGGCCGTGCCGGCCGGCGTGACGCCCAGCCGCTCGCCCACGAGCGCCGCGGCGTGCATGCCC
>CAIXGU010000032.1 GCA_903919045.1 uncultured Eubacteriales bacterium
GACATGAGGAAGTGCTCGCCGAAGACCTGCCCGCGCACGATCCCCTTCGCCGCCCGGAGCAGCACGGAGCCGCCGACGATGATCCAGCTCGCGAGGAAGACCGCGAGCCGGGGCCATCCCTCGAGGCCCGCGAGCAGGCCGACGGCGAACAGGACGCCGCCCGCCGCGAGCCGCACGATCGCGCTGCGGCGCCGGCCGTGCCCCTCGTGCTCGTCATGCTCGTCGTGCTCCTCCCCTTCCTCGCCCGCCTCCTCCTGTCCGGCGGTGCGGTCCGCCTCCGTGCGGCCGCCCGGCGCGAGCGGCTTCACGACGACGTCGGGCTCCACGCGCCGCACGATCTCCGCGATGCGCGGCAGCAGGGCGGCGAAGTCCAGGCGCGGCTCGAGGTCGAGCGTCATCTCCTGGGTCACCGCATTCACGGAGGCCCGGACCCCGGGATGCGGTTCACTTCTTTCTCGATCGTCAGCGCGCAGTTCGCGCAGTCCAATCCGGCGAGCTTCAGTTCACGGCGTTCCATGGTGCGGCCTCCTTCAGCGGAGCTCGGAGAGGTGGACGAGGCCCAGGTCGAGGATCCCGTGGACGTGCTCGTCCGCGAGCGAATAGAAGACGATCTTCCCGTCTCGTCGGCCGCGGACGAGGCCGGCCTGCCGGAGCAGCCGCAGCTGGTGCGAGATCGCGGACTTGCTCATCCCCAGCAGCGCGGCGATATCGCAGACGCAGAGTTCGTCGCCGTCGACCGCGGACAGGATCCGAATCCGGGTCGAATCCCCGAAGACCTTGTAGAGGTCCGCGAGGTCGCACAGCGCCTCCTCGTCCGGAAGGCGCGCGCGCACCCGGCCGACGGCCTCCTCGTGGATCACGTCGCAGTCGCAGCGGTCGTTCGCGGTCTCCCTGTCCATCGTCGTCTCCTTCTCCTGCAATCATTTGCTCAGTTGAGCAACCGTGCAACTATAAGGTACACCCCTCGACGGCTTCGCGTCAACCGGGAGCGCAACGAAAAGCGGCCCCCTCCGCGAAGAGGGAGCCGGCCTTCCGTCCGACCCGAGCGGAACCGCGCGGTCAGCGCGCCGCCTTCGCCTCGACCTCCCGGAAGTACGCGAGGAACTCCTTCGCGTTGACCTTCCCGTCGTGCGTGCGGCCGGCGCCTTCGAAGGCGATGTAGCCCGAGAAGCCGTCCCTCTGCAGGTCCGCGAAGAGCGTCGGGAAGTCCACGATGCCCGTCCCGTAGGGGACCATGGCGATCTTCCGCCCGTCGGAGCACAGCTCGGCGCGGCCCTCCTCCACGAAGGCGAAGTCCTTCAGGTGCAGGCCGACGATGCGGTCCTTCAGCTTCCGATAGGCGATCACGGGGTTGTCGAGCGACGGGAGGAGATTGCCCGTGTCCAGGAGGAAGCCCAGCTCCGGCACCGCCTCCAGGACCCGCTTCATGTCCCCGATGCTGCAGTAGGGCGTCGCGATGCTCTGGAGCGGCTCCGTGACGATCGCGATCCCCTTCTCCTTCGCGTAGCCCACGCACGTCCGGAGGCCCCGGACGAGATTGTCGAAGGCCTCCTCCCGGCTGATCCCCGGCGCCGGCTTCAGGGCCGTCGGCATGATCAGGACGCTCCGGCTGCCGGCCGCGACGGCCTTGTCCATGTCCTTCCGGACGGATTCCCACAGGCGGGTGAAGGCGGCGTCCGTCGCCGCGCTCGCGAAGTCGGCGATGATCAGCAGGCAGTCCAGGGTCATCCCGTGCTTCTCGAGGATCCGCCGGGCTTCCTCGCCCGGGATCTCGAGGTGGAAGTTCATGGCCTGGACCGCATCGTAGCCCGTCTCCTTCGCGAAGACGACGAAGTCCTCGAAGGACATGTCGCCGATGACGAGCGGCCGTCCCTTCGACGCGAAGAATTCCTGGACCTCGGCCAGGGTGGCTTCTTCGCCCTTCGGGACGAAGCCCATGCCCCTGGCCATGAGCAGGTGGATGAACGTCGGCTTGGTGATCCGGATCTCGCTTCCCATGATCATCGTCAGCAGCGTGTATTTCATCGTCGGATCTCCTTCCCTTCCAGGCCTTTTCCCCCATTATAATCCGGCCATCCTCCGGCCCGCGTTCACCGGTTCGGAGCCGCGTTCCAGGATATGGAATGGAGGTTCCGGAATCCGGACCTTCCGTCCGAAGCGAGTGCACGCGCTTCATTGACACGCCGGTTTTTCGGGGATTACGATTCCCTCATACGGACTCTCCGACGCATGGGAAAGGAGCGCCTCCATGGGCAAGCTGAAACTGGGCATCATCGGCTGCGGCGGCATCAGCGGCATGCATATCTCCGGACTCGGCCACTTCCCGGACCGCGTGGAGATCGTCGCGCTGTGCGACATCGTCCTCGCGAAGGCGGAGGCGGCGAAGGCCCGCATCGGGGGCGACATCAAGACCTACGCCGACTACCGGGAACTCCTGAAGGACCCCGCCATCGACGTCGTCCACGTCTGCACGCCCAACGGCCTGCACGCGCGGATCTCGATCGACGCCTTGAACGCGGGCAAGCACGTCCTCGTCGAGAAGCCCATGGCGGGCAGCGCGGCCGAAGCCCAGGCGATGCTCGACGCCTCCCGGAAGAACGGGAAGCTGCTGACCGTCGGGCTGCAGAACCGCAATTCGAGCCCCGCCCGGTACCTCCGCGGGATGGTCCAGGCCGGCGAATTCGGGGACATCTACTACGCCCGCGCGCGCGGCATGACGCGCCGCAGGGTGCCGGTCCACGGCGGCTACCTGGACCCGAAGGTCAACGTGGGCGGCTGCCTGCTGGATTCCGGCCCGCACGCGCTCGACACGACCCTCTGGATCCTCGGCAACTACAAGCCCGCGTCGGTCGTCGGCCGGACCTTCGACCTCCTCGGCAAGGGGCTGCAGCCGCACGAGCAGGCGAACTTCGAGGGGGCGTGGGATCCCGCGAAGTTCGGCGTCGAGGACACCGCGATCGGCTTCGTCACCATGGAGAACGGCGCGCTCGTGACGGTGGAGTCGGCCTGGGCGGTGAACATGGCGGTCAACGACTACGCGCAGACGACGTTCTCCGGCACCAGGGGCGGCGCGTCGATGGAGGACGGTCCTGCGTCCGGCAAGCCGTACAAGCTGACGCTGAACGGCGTGCGGGGCGGCCGGCAGTACGAGGCGGAGGTCAACTACGACATCCCGGTGGTCAAGGACGAGCCGAAGATCCCGACCTTCCCGCTCAACACCTACCGCGCGTTCCGGATCTGGCTCGACGCCCTCGAGGGCAAGGGCGAGGTCCTGGTGAAGCCGGAGGAGTGCGTCGTCCTCGCGCGGATCTTCGACGGGATCTACGAATCCGCGCGGACCGGGAAGATGGTCCGGCTCTAGGAACCGCACGCGCGCCTCGTGCGCAGCGCGAAGGCCTCCCGGGACGGCGGAGAACGCCGGTCCGGGGGGCCTTCGGAATCGTATAATGGAACCACGCCGACGGATCCCCAGAGCGCCCGGAGGGTGACCCATGAACGTCCTCCAGAACCTCGTCAACATGTACAACGCCCTGCCGATCGACAGCAACTACCGTTCCGTGCTGAAGGCGATCCTCCTCAACGTCCGGCACCTCGGGTCCGCGACGATCTACGAGATCGCGGAGCTCACGGCCTCGTCCCGGACCACGATCTGGCGGCTCGTGAAGACGCTGGGCTACCGGAACTTCTCCGACTTCAGCCATGAGCTCTCGTCGGCGGTCACGCGCTACCCATACTATAACCGGATGGACATGGGCGACGCCACGCCGGGGCTCGACGCCTGCGCCGACAAGGTGAGGACGAACCTGAAAAGCGCCCTCGCGGCGCTGGACCACCTCGACGCCGGGATGGCCGCCCGGATCGTCGACCGGATCGACGCCGCGCGGCGCGTCGGTTTCTACGGGTTCGAGGGAAACCCCTACATCCGGGCGCTCCAGGAGAACCTCGCCATGAACGGCAAGGAGAGCAACTGCTTCGTGCTCCTCCCGGACATGCTGCGGGACGCCGCCGGCACGGATGCGGACTCGCTGACCTTCGTGCGGACCCTCGAGTTCTCCACGACGATGGACCTCGCGCCCGTCTTCGAGACGCTGCGGAAGCGCGGCGGGACCGTCGCGCTCCTGCACAGCGGCACGGAATCGCGGCACCGGAAGCATGTCGACTTCGTGCTGAACGAGCTGTACCGCACGACGGAGCGGACCGGCGTCGTGCTCTCGGGCATCATGACGATGGCCCTGCTGAACGAGCTCTACCGCGGCCGGTTCGTCGAGGCCTGAATCCGGCCTTTTCCGGCGCGGATCCGGTCCACGCGGGACCTGTACTTGAGGAGCGCCTCCTGGTAGACCTCTTCCGAATAATGGGATTCGTAGGCGGGGCCCGTCTTCATCTTCCGCCGGACGAAATGCCCGGCGACGACATGCCATTCCAGGATTCCGAGCGGGTCCATGAGCATCCGGTACCGGCGCGCCTTGCCCGTCGCCGCGATCCGGCCGAACTCCTTCTTGACGACGTACCCGTTGGCCAGCAGCCGGCTGATCCCGTCGTTGATCTCGTCCAATTCGAGGGCGGCATGGTCGCGGGCGCCTGCGGCGACGAGCAGGCCTTTCAGGTCGGTTCCGCGCCGCGAGGAACCGACGGAGGCCAGGATCCGATAATCGGAGGGTGCGAAATGCGAATCGCGGCGGGCTCCATCCAGTTCGCTGCGGCTCATCTGCCTGTCCTCAAGGGTGGTTGCCGATCCTCGGTCACCTCCATCCTACCACCCGCGCGCAGCCGCTCGAGCCCCGAAAACAGGCCGTTTCGCAAGGCAGGACCGGGACTCCGCCGACGGATGCAGGGCGGTCAGAGGTTCCGATCGAGGAACGACCACACCCGGTCCAGGTTCTCGTCCGTTTCGAAGGACGGTCCGCCGTGGTCGGCGCCTTCCAGGACGACGAACTCGTCCCTCCCTGCCCCGAGCCGCGCGACGATCGCCTCGTGCAGGATCCTGGACTGCGCGGGTGGGACCAGTCGGTCCCGGCTCCCGTGCTCGATCAGGATCGGCGGCAGGTCCGGGCCGACATGGGCGACGGGGTTCGACAGCCGCAGGACGGCGGAGTCCGCCTGCTGGACGGGCGTCCCGAGAAAGAGGGACTCGGGCGAATCGGCCGGGTCGTGGTTCGCGAGGCTGAAGCCGTTCGCGCGCGCCTGGTCGTCCATGGCCTTGAAATCGGTCGGTCCGAACCAGTCGACGGCGGCCTGCACCGCGCAGGAGACGTCGGGGTGCCCCAGCGCGAGGTCGGACAGCGCGGAGACACCCGCGGTCGCGGCGAGCATCGCGGCCAGGTACCCTCCGGCCGAACGCCCGAAGACGGCGATCCGGTCGGGGTCGAGACCGTAGCGGCCCGCATTCGCCCTCAGGCAGCGGACCGCGGCCTTCGCGTCCTGCACGGCGGCTGGGAAAAGGGCCTCTCCGCTGAGCCGGTAGTCCACCGACGCGAGAGCGAACCCGCGTTCGAGGCAGCCCAGGATCGGCGCCATATTGGCGTCCCGCCTGCTTCCCCGGACGAATCCGCCGCCGTGGAAGTAGAGCACGGTCGGGAACGGACCGTCCCCCGCTTCGGGCAGATACAGGTCCAGCTTCTGCGTCGTCGAGAGGCGCGCATACGGAAGACCGGGAAAGAAGCGCCCGGAGGCGCGGGGGTCACGGGGCATTCGGGACTTCCCGCGCGACGGCCTCCTCGAGGGAGAGCCGCCCGCCTTCCGCGAAGGCCGCATCGAACGCGGCGTCGCCGAGCGCGGCGCGCGTCTCGTCGAGGAGGCGGCGATGGAGACGCTGCAGGACGGGCTCGACGGCCTGGCCCTGGGCTCGTGAGATCGCATCCACCGCGCCGAGCGTTCGGGCCGCGCCGGCCGCGTCGCCTTCCGCCAGGCGCACGCCTGCGAAGCCCGCGAGCGTGGCCAATCCCTGGACCCACTCCTTGCGCTCGAAGAAGCCGAGGAGGCACGGGACGAGCCGGGCGCGGGCGGCGGCCGGTTCTCCCGGACGCCCCGGCCCGCTTGCGAGGAAGACGTACCCCTCCGCCATGTGGACGTAATCGATCAGCGAGGGCTCCCCGCTCCGCTCGGCCACCGCGAGGGACGGATCGATGCGGCGCCGGGCCTCGTCGGCGTTCCCAAGATAAAGTTCGAGAATCGCGAGGTCGGTCGAGAAGTAGGCCGTCGCGTTGCCGCCGACGTGGGTCGCCTCGATGGCGAGGGACTCCTCCAGCATGCGGCGCGCCTCATCGAAGCGGTCCACCATCATCAGGACCTCGCCGAGGTTGCCGTACGCCAGCGTGAGTCCGTACTTGTCGCCGATCTCGCGCGCCGTGACGATGTTGGCGCGGTACAGCGCCTCGCATGAGGCGATGTCGCCGCTCAGCAGCAGGACGATGGCGAGGTTGTTGGTCGAGGTGGCGACGCCGAGCCGGTCGCCGGCGGCCTGGCGCAGGACGACGGACTCCTCGTACATCCGGCGGGCCTCCTCGTTGCGGCCCTGCCACGTCAGCACGTTGCCGAGGTTGCTGAGCGCGAGGCCGAGGCCCACCTTGTCCCCGGTCTCCCTCAACAGGTCGATCGCGCGGTCGAGGACCGCATAGGCCTCGTCGTATTCGGCCCGCCGGTGGCGCACGTTGCCGAACTCCGCGAGGACGCGTCCCAGCTGGACGCGGTCGTCGAGGGCGGTGAAGGCCGCCTCGGCGCGCACCAGCGCCGCGTAGCTCGCATCGTAATCGCTCTTCCGGGAATGGACGCGTGCCGTCTGGAAGATCGCCGAGGCCTTGCCCCTGGCGTCCCCGGCCGTCTCGGCAGCCGCCCGGGCGTCCGAGATGACGGCCAGCGCTTCGTCGAGCCGGCTCGTCTCGAAGAGGATCTCCCCCTTTTCGAGGAGCGCTGCAGCGCGTTCCGCAGGATCCGAGAGGAGCGGCAGGAGCTCGTCGAGGTAGGCGAGGGCGGCACCGGTGGCGTAGCTCCGCCGCGCGGCCCCGGCGGCGCGCCGGAGGTACTCGCGCTGCTTCTCCTCGTTCCCGCTGCGCCCGTAGTGGAACGCGAGCGCGTCGAGCGGCGGCGCGTCCGGGAACGTCCGCTCGAGGTAGTCCGCGAGCTGCCCGTGCAGGCGGCTGCGCATGTCGAAGGGGAGGCTCTCGTACGTCACCTCGTGGAGCAGCACGTGCTTGAAGAGGTACGCGAGCTCGGGCTCGGTGTCGTCGAGCGCGGTGATCTCGAGCGTGCGCATCTCGTCGAGATCCGGCACGACGGCCGACGCGCCGCCGAGGCCTGGATAGAAGCCGGTCAGCCAGGCGACCGGGAACACGCGGCCGACGACGCTCGCCACGCGCAGGATCGTCCGCTGGCGCTCGAGCAGCTGGTCGAGGCGGCTGAGGACGAGCGTGTGCAGGTTCTGCGGCAGCTCGATGCGCGCGAACGTGGCGGGGTCGCGCGGGTCGAGCCCGCGGTCGCGCAGGTAGTTCAGCAGCTCCTCGAGGAAGAAGGGATTTCCCTGGGAGCGGGCCATCAGCACCTCGACGAGTTCCGGCGGCACGGGGTCGCCCATGCGTGCCGGGAAGAGCTGGGCGAGCTTGGCCTGGACGGCCTGCGCCGCTTCGTCGGCGACGAGCTCGCGGAGCTCGATGCGCGTGAAGCGCGGCAGGGCGCGCAGGCGGCCGGCGAGGGGGCTCGCGGGAGGCAGCGGGCGGAATGCGAGGAGAAAGACGATGCGCGCGTCGGCGAGCGCGAAGGCGAGCTCCTCGAGGAGGTCGTGCGACAGCGCGTCGATCCAGTGGTAGTCCTCGAGGACGATGAGGATCGGCTCTTCGCAGGCGCCGGAACGCAGGCAGTCCTCGAGCAGCGCGTGCAGGGCGCTGCGGCGGACCACGGGCTCGAGCGTGCGCGTGAAGTCGGTGTCCGGCAACGTGAAATCGAGGAGCGGACCCAGCAGCGGCGCGGCGCCGACGCGGTCGGGCGCGCGATCCTCGACCTCGCGCTCGAGCAGGCGCTGGCGGCGGGCGGGCGAGGCGCCCGGGTCGACGTCGAAGAAGGCGCTCCAGACGGTCTTCCAGGGCAGGTAGGGCGCGTTCGTGCCGTCCGACCGGCAGGCGCCGCCGTAGCCCGTGAAGCCCTTGCGCCGAGCGATGCGGATCGCCTCGGCCACGAGCCGCGATTTGCCGAGTCCGGCCTCGCCGGTGACGCCGACGACCTGCGAGCGTCCCTCCAGGGCGAGATCGAGCGCCTCCTCGATGCGGGCGAGCTCCGCCTTCCGACCGACCATGGGGAGCCCATAGGTCGGCTCCTGCAGGCGCAGCGCGTGGACCTCGCGCTCGCCGGCGACGGCGAAGACCGGGACCGGCTCGGGACGGCCCTTCACGGGGATCGCGGCGCGGGGCTCGAAGGCATACCGCTCCTCGGTCGCGGCGTGCACGGAGGCGCTCACCAGGATCTCGCCGGGGGCGGCGAGGGCCATCAGCCGCGCAGCGAGGTTCGCGTCGTCGCCCAGTGCGCCGAACACGCACCGGGAGGCGGCGCCGTAGGTGCCCACGCGCAGCACGCCCGCCGCGAGGCCGGTCTGCAGGCAGAGCTCGCAGAGTCCGGCGATCTCGCGGGCCGCGCGCAGGGCCCGTTCCGCGTCGTCCTCGTGGGTGCCGAGCACGCCGAAGCCGACGCAGAGGTAGCTGCCCTTGTCGCCGATCACGAGCTGGAGGACGGCGCCGCCGTGGCGGTCCGCCGCGGCCTGCGCCTGGCGGACGAAGGCGTCGAGCCGGCCCTTCGCGTCGTCGGCTTCGTAGTCGATGCCGAGGAAGCGGATGAACAGGGACACGCAGGGGCGCAGTTCGGTCAGGAACGACCCGAGACCGCCGACCTCGCGCTCGTAGACGGCGGGGTGCAGATACGGGTGGAGCGTCGAGTTGCTGAGCCGCGGGCACGCAGCGAAGGGACAGGCGGGATCCGCGTCGAGGGCGAGTGCGCCTGCGGCCGCGAAGCGCTCCCCTGTCTCCCCGTCCGTGCGCCACTCCCGCACGGCGAGCGAAGCGCCGAGCGCCTCCGCCGTCGCCGCGTCGACGAGGATCTCCCCGGTGGCGGCGAGACGTTCGCCGCGGGCCATCCGGGCCACCGTCGCGCCGGCGAGGGCGTCGACGTAGTGCAGCGCGGGGTCGCCGACGAGGAAGCGGCGCGCGTCTCCGGTCGCGACGGCGACCTTGACGCCGAGGCCGGGAAGTCCGGCCGTGGTCCGCTGCAGGGCGACGGCGCAGGCAGCGGCGCGGCGGGGCGCGGGGAATTCCGCGGACGCGGCGTCGTCGAACCAGCACGTGACGGCGTCCCCCGCGAAGGAGATGACGCTGCCGCCGTAGCGCTCGATGTCCGCGACGAGGGCGTCGTAGGCCGCATTGACCCGTCGGGCGAGCTCCTCCACGCCGCGGCGCGCGCCCAACTCCCGGGTCAGCGACTCGGTGAGGGCGGTGAACCCCGAGATGTCCGCGAAGAGCGCGGATCCCCTCGCGCGGTCCGGCAGGGGCGCGTACCTCGCGACCGCCCGGAGGCGGTCCTGCGGAAGGTAGGCGTGCAGGCTCATGGGCTCATCTTACCATAGCGGATGGCGGTGATTTTCACATGCTCTTCGGCTCGTTTCTCCGGATTCCACCATGGTAGAATCAACATGCAATCGAATAGGGCGTTTCGGCACCAGATTGGATCCAGGAGGTCCTGTGTCCAGAATCCACCGTCTTCTCCTGGCGCATGCCAAGGTCGAACTTCAGGATCTGGTAGCCCGTCATTCGCTATCGACGACTGTTGAGACGCATTCCTATGCGTTTTCGATCTTTCTTGAGAATGCCAGCGACTATCTCAGCATCACATACAGTACGCATCAGCTGGATTACCCCTATTCGCTGGACGTTCTGTACTGCAAGCAGGCGCTGATCGACCGCAGCAGATTCCTCTACAGAACCGATACGAAAGCGATTCTTTCTTTAAGACGCTATGATCAGCACGCTAATCTCAGGATCGCGAACTCCCTGAAAGAGGACAAGATGCTGATTTCAGATGCTTGCGCCAGGGCGTGCCGGATGTTCGATCATTTCGCGAAGCTTACGGTGCTTGAATACAAGCAAGTGCAAGAAGCCTATCGGTAGCGGGATCGTCCAAGCCCTCGGTACCTCGTCTTCCCTCATTCGATCGGTTAGAACAGCATGGGTACGGAAAGACCCCGGTGCAGCCAATCGTCCCGATCGAGGGACTCTGCGGCGCTGCATCGGGGTCTTCCGCGTCGCCTCGGCACGGCCGGCGGCGATATCGCTCTTCCGTCCTGCGGGGGCGGATCCTCGGCCTACTTGTAGCCGAGCGCGTTCCTCATGAGGATGTGGTGGCGACGGACCAGCTCGATCTCATTGATCGTGCCCGGGATGATGCGCTGGCCTTCGAACTCCGTCGAGATGTACCCCTTGTAGCCGCCCTCCTGGAGGGCCTTCATGTACAGCGGGTAGTCCATCTCGTCGCAGGTGCAGTCCTCGTTCACCCAGTTCATCTTCCCGTGGATGTAGCCGAGCTTCGAGGCATATTCCTTGATCACCTTCGGCGGGGACATCTTGTTCCTCGCCCGCTGCGCGTACGCGAGGTCGATCGGGCTGGCGCCCATCTCCTTCAGCTTCGCATCCAGCTCGCTCCAGTCCACGTCGTTGGGTCCGCTGTCGGTCGACGTGTAGGTGAAAGCCTTGCGGCGGAACGCACGCGTCAGCTCGATGCAGTCGGGATTCGCGCCGCGCTGGATCTGCATCTTCACCTGGTTCGGGTAGTCGTCCCGGAAGCAGCCGCTGAAGTCGAGGCAGAGCTTGCCGTACTGGCTTCCCGTCCGCTCGAGCACGTCGATGAAGTCGTCGTTGCCGCCGTCCTCGAGTCGGCCGGGGCCGTGGATCTCGAGGGCCATCACCACACCGTTCTCCTCGGCCACGGGCAGGAGCCGCTCGAACAGCTCCGCATTGACGACCGAATGGGATTTCTCGGCGCTCATGATGAACACGCCGTTGTGGCCGTCGTGCGACAGCTTGATGAACTTGCAGCCGAGCTTGCGGGCGGTCCGTAGGTACTGGCAGGTGGATTCGAAGACCCCGTCGTCGTCGAGATAGCGGTTGTGGTCCTTCCAGAAGGTGCGGTCCGCGAAATGCTCGTAGCAGACCGGCTCGAGCTGGAGATTGTCCAGCATGTAGAACCACTTGTACAGGAACTCGTCGCCGACGAACGGGAAGTCGGGGATCATCGCCTCGCCGAAGATCTCGATGCCTTCGGCGCCCGCGCCCGCGACGGCGGTCAGGCATCCCTCCAGGTCGAGGCTCCGGTTCCAATAGGTCTCCTGATAGCTGTATAGGGATACGCCCAGCTTGATGTCATTCTTCGTTCTCACGGATGTCTACCTCCAATCCATGGGATCCTCAGACGATGGTCACCGGCTTGTCGCAGAAGGCCGTGCTGTTGTAGTGATCGCGGAGCGCGAGCCCGAACTTCACGCGATGGATCCCCTGGGGGATTCCGCCGTCCACCTTGAGGAAGACGCGGAGATAGTCTCCGTATTTCCAGAAATAGCTGTTGTCGAACTTGTCCGCCCCGACGTCCTCCCAGGCGTACTCCCGATTGTCGTACAGGATCGTCTTGCAGTCGTCGGGGATCTCGACGCCGTCGACCTCGAAGGCCAGCGAGCGGATCTGGTTCACGGGAAGGCCCCGGTAGCCGCAGATGCGCACGTCGAAGGCGTAGCCGATGGGACGGCCCTTGCGGTAGATGTTCCTGCCGTAGTCGTGCAGGATGTGCGGGTTCACGCGGGTCATGCCGCCCTGGAAGTCGGCGATCCGCCCGTAGTCGGTGCCGTTCTCCCCAAGCCTCATCGACCTTCTTTCGACTTTCCTGATCGGTCCGCTCATCGATGATCTCCTTTCCTGTGTCCTGTTCCGCTTCTCAGAAAAGAGCCTATCTTCATTCATGCTAGCACCAATCGGAGTGCAATACAATGAACGGAAGAGCGCCCGAGAAGCGCCATTCCACGGCGTTTCCGGGCATTCTCTTCCGTGCGCGTCCGAGATAGGTAATGATTTTACGACAGTTCTTGTCCCTATTTACAAAGTCACTGCGACGAGGCCGCTACGCCCTCTTCGCCGGCATCCCGCAGAGCGGATCGGCGCAGTTCGCGCAGCGCAGGGCTTCGTTGGTCTCCTCGAAGAAGCGCTCGGGGTACAGGAGGAACCGCGCCTCCCAGACCAGGAAGACGACGGCGGACAGCCCGAAGAGGGTGGCCGAGAAGAATCCGGGGATGAAGAGGAGCGGGGAGAACATCATCAGGTGGCCCCAGTTGAAGATCCGGCAGGTCGTGCAGCAGCGGGTCTTCAGGATCCAGGTCCGGAAGGGGCACCAGAAGAGCACGAACGTCAGGTCGAGCACGAAGAAGGCGACCGAGACCAGCAGCAGCTCCTTCTCCTTCAGGACGCCGACGGCCCAGAGGACGCCGATCCCGGCGACCAGCGCCGTCCAGATGCCGAGGACCTTCCACGAGTCGACCCGGCCCTTCCGGAAGATGTCCCGGAGCTGCGCATGCTGGAGCTTCTCCTTGATCGGCCGGTAGAAGTGGCGGAACTGCTTGAGGGATCCGAGGGCCAGCGCCCGGTTGGTCGGGATCAGCTGACGGATCATGTCCACGATCCAGTACAGCCAGAGCAGGTGGAGCCAGAAGAAGCGCTGGAAGAACGTCGTCCCCTTGACGACATCGAAGCTGCGCGGCGCCGCGAAATACAGCACGACCGTCAGCGCCAGGACTCCGACGCGGAAACCGAAGCGCGCCAGATAGCGCTCCCGGAGATCGCGGATCTTCTTCCGTCCCTGATTCAGGATGTCCTTGGTGGCGTCCTTCATGGCGATTTCCAGTCCCGTTCCGAGGCCTCTGCAGCGGGCATTTTCCCATACGGTATCACCGCGTGTTTATCGTCAAGTAGAATTCCCCAGAAAAATCGTGGGGACGTCCTCGCCGATTCGGCGGGGAGATCCGGCACGACAAGAGGTCACTTCTTCTTCATGAGGGCGTGCTCCATGCGGTAGCTGGTACCTTCGAAGACGACGAGGTGGCCGTGGTGGGCGAGGCGGTCGATCATGGCGGCGGCCATCTGGTCGTCGGTGAAGACGGAGCCCCAGCGGGAGAACTCGAGGTTGGTGGTGATGACGAGGGAGCGGGTCTCGTAGGCGTCGGAGATGATGCGGAAGAGGAGCTGGGAGCCCTCGCGGTCGACGGGGACGTAGCCCCATTCGTCGAGGACGAGGAGCTGGGCCTGGCGGATGTCCTTGAGGAGGCGCTCGAGGGTGCCGGAGCGGTGGGCTTCGGCGAGGCGGAGGACGAGTTCGGTGACGGTGAAGAAGCGGACCTGGAAGCCGAGCTCGCAGGCCTGGATGCCGAGGGCGATGGCGAGGTGGGTCTTGCCGGTGCCGACGGGGCCGTAGAGGACGAGGTTGCGCTTGTCGCGGATGAAGGCGACGTCGCGGAGCTCGGCGGGGGGCAGGGAGTCGGGGAGGCGGATGCCACGCATCTCGAAGCCGTCGAGGGTCTTGAAGACGGGGAAGCCGGCGCGGGCGAGCAGCCGGGACTTGCGGTTGCGCTCGCGGCCCTCGAGCTCCTCGGCGAGGACGCGGTGGAGGAACTCCTCCTGCTTCGGTGTGGCCTCCTCCTCGCAGAGGCGGACGACGTTGCGGGAGAGGACGAGCAGCCGGCAGAAGCCGGCGATCTCCTCGCGGAGGGGGGCGCGCTCCTTAGCGGTCAGCATGGACGTCGGCCTCCTTCCCGAGCAGCATGCGGTCGTAGACGGCGAGGTCGGGCCCGGGGCTGGGCTCGGCGAGCAACCCGAGGGTCGAGATGCGCAGCGCGAGGACCTCGACGGTCGACTGCTGGAGGCGTCCGGCACGAGAGGCCTCCTCGAGCGCCTGCAGCGCCGTCTCGAACCCGAACCGCGAGCCCAGGTCGTCCAGCGTGCGGAGCACCTCGCGCAGGCCGGTGCGGTCCAGCAGGTCCATTTCCGCACGGAGGTCCGGCCCCAGCGTCTCGCGCAGCTGGCTGTTCGGCCAGGCGCCCGGCGAGCGGATGAGCCGCGGCAGCGTCGCGCGGGGATGCAGCGAGTCCGTGCGCGTCTTCCCGAACCGCCGCCGGTACGTGTGCAGCGGCCGGCCCTCGGCGTCCAGCGGCTCCACCGTCCGCGCCCCGATCCGGACGTACAGCTGGGCCTGCGAATGCTCCGGGGACGTCGCGTAGTGGTGGCAGCCGTCCAGGCAGAACTTCCCGTAGCCGTCCGTCTTCACCCGCTCGTACCGGCAGGCCTCGAACGGCTTCTCCGGCAACGGCAGCAGCGCCGCACGGTCCTCCTCCAGCAGCTCACGGATGGGACGCCCCTTCCGGTAGTGCGGCCGGTCGAAGTCGACGCCCGCCCTCTCCAGCAGCGACCGATTGAACACCGCGTCGTCGTCGACGTAGGGCACCGGCACGAACCGGTTCCGCCGCTCGTAGCCGACCTTGGCCTCCACCGCGCCCTTCTCGTGCCCCGCGTCCGGATTGCAGAACGTCACCCGGAACCCGCAGTGCGCCTTGAACCGCAGGAACAGCTCCGCGTACCGGACCGTCTCCGAAACCCGGCGCCCCACGCCCGTCGCGTTGTCGAACACCAGCCGCGTCGGCACGCCGCCCAGGTGCCGGAAGATCTCCTGGAGCCCTTCCACCACGCATTCCGCCGTCTCGCCGTCGTACAGCTGGTCGAACCCGGCGTTGCTGTGCGGCAGGTACAGCACCAGCAGGCTCCGGCGCGAAACGCCCTCCGGGCCGTCGCACGCCACTTCCCCGAAGTCGACCTGCGCCTCCCCCGCGTGCCAGACCAGCTCCTGGAACCCCGTCCGGTCCTCCTGCAGCCGCTGCCGCACCTGCTTGACGTACCGCTGCACCAGCGGGTACGAGCACGTGTATTCCTCGCCGTACCGCTCCTGCAGCCGTCGATGGATCCTCCGCGCCGTGTGCCGCTGCTTGTACCAGTTCCGCCGGTCCCCCGACAGCCAGCCGTCGATCTCCGGCTTGTACCGGTCCAGCTTCGATGCCCGCTCGCTGACCGTCGGCGACCGCGGCGAGAAGTCCTCCTGTCCCATGTACTTCCGCACCGTCTTCCGGTCCACCCCCACGATCTCCGCGATCTCCGTCACCGTCCTTCCCTCCGCCTGCTTCTCCTTGATACAATCGATCCGGGCCATGCTGAGCATCTCCTTCCGCCTCCCTGTCTGGTGATTGGTCTCCCAAGCAGGGTAGGGCTTCTCAAGGGGTGTCTCAAGTGGCCTCTTTCTTTCCGGGGATTTCCTGACGATCTTTTTGGGGACGCCCTACGATTTTTCCGTCCCCTTCCAGTCTATGAAAAACAACCGCGCCTCGAAAGGGTCAATGAGGGCTGGGTTCCGGCGGCAGGGACGTGGCGATCAAGCCTTGGATTCGAGTGCCCTATGGTAACGGAACCGCACTCGAACCTCCGACCCCATGCATGTCAAGATTCCTGGGGTCATTTGCGCTGGCATTACTTCGGGCACGTTTCGTGCGGTTAGCGGCCTGTCCGTAGGGCTTCCCGCCTCGATTCATTTACGCACAGTTGCGGGAGAGTGCATTGGAAGCGTGCGCTTTTCTGACCAATTCTCTCCAAACTATCTCCAATAGATAGCAACAACTCTCATATATCTGAACTTGTCACGATATGGCTGCTATACGTCGCTCTCTGGCGAATCAGGCGTGTCAATATTGAAAGATATTGAATAGAAGCCCCAATTCCCATCGAATGAAACAAATAATACTCTGACATTACATATTCCGTTAACCCCCGAAGTATCTTTTCCTCCAAAACGTAACATGAAATACTGATACTTGCATGTAGCGCGCGTGTTAACAGAATATGGCGCTTCCGAATTTATTCTTGCCATGATTTCTAAACGAGTTGTCATCTGATCGGCGGATAATTTCTGTAGTTCGGGACCCTGCAGATCTAGGTATTTCTCGTCATATTTGTATGCCGCACAGAGTTCCTTTTTAAATCTTTCAATTCCATTTATGTACACTGATTCTGATATTTCTGTATTGGATGCCTTGTCAATATATACTTCCTCGACAAATGGTGGTATCCCGCCTTCGATTTCAGTGAATGTTGCATTAGACCAGGCATCATCGCCATATGCTGCCGTAATAGCATTGATTCGTTCTTGATAGAATTGCTCCACCGTAAGATTCCCGCGGGCAGCATTCTGAATGAAATTGTCAACTGCTTCGCTAGCAGTAGAATTTGATGAATTATCCACTTCTCCGATTGTACCGATATCTTCTTGTATTGCATAAATCAGGCATGAACTGATAGCAATTACCGATACAATTATCGCAACCACTGAAATGACTTGCTTGTTTCCTTTATATGTATACATAATTACCTCCGCAATTCAATCGTTGTATTTACGGATATTGTTCCGCAACACCTTGTGCGGACGAAGGATCAACCTGTAAATGAAGCCAAGTATTTCCATTGCTCCCCGGCATTTTTTCCATTTCATCACCAATGCATATACTACCGGGATATCTACGCCATCCCAAGTAGTTGAAGAATATCCCAAACACTGCTGGTGAATACACCTCTAGCGGATTGCCATGATTGATTTGTCCTTCTGTAGCGAATGCGGTTATAACATGGTTATATAGATTGTTGTTGTTATTTGCATCAAATGCTCTTCCACGCATATGAAAGCTTCGCGACCCTCCAGGTCCTCCAGGCACAGTTAGGTTATAGTACCACGTTCGATAGGCGCATGTTACTACAACAGAGCCTTGTTGGATTGAAGTGCGTATTTGCTGGGCAGCAGATAGAAGTTGTGTTGATATTTTCAATTCGGAATAAAAGTCCGGGTTATAAGCACTGAGTGAGTTGTCATTCATTTCCCATATTGTAAAGTTGTTAGCCAAGTGTTGACTGGCATATTGAGTACCAACCATGTTAACCCATGTAGCCCACGGTGGATTCCCGCCTCCAGATGGCTTATAACAATAACCTTGACTGAGCCATGGTCCACCTACGACATAATTATTGGGGTCATCCGGAGTCGCATTGTTTGCTCTGAAATCATAAATTGTATAATGTTCCGAGTCGGTCTTGTACGTTAATAGAACTCCAAGCTGTTTCATAATATCAATATTTATATAGTATACATTATATAGATAATACGTAGCGGGACCTGTTGTATATCCATATCCGAAAAACTGGTAGGTATCATTCGAGGAAGGGGATGCATATACACTATAGGTATTGCTTGTTTCATAATACGAATTATATTTTGAAATATGCGTTGTCTGTCCATTGAACATAATATCTATATAATTAGCTTCATATGTAATCGTTAAGTCAAAATGTGTTTCCAGACTATATGGGGAAATATACGCTACCCCATCGTGCAATATCCCATAAACAATCTCTTCGTCCATATTGTTGGGATGTGCTGGCAACGGTGGACCAGCACTTGTTGCTCCAATACGTGAAAGAGTTATATATACGGGAAGATCAGTTGCATATGGTTTCACAGGTAACGCGAGTATCGTAATTGAAATGGCTATGAAGATAACGCAAATCCGAAGTCCTTTCATGTCCCCTCCTAATGCAACAGTGCGTGCATTGTGAACACAAATACACTCGAATCGGTGTTAAAGCATTCGCAGGCAAATCTCGCTTAAAATCAGGTGCATCCACATATAGTGTCTTAAACCCGCCTTCGACACGACTAGGCATTCAATAATCCGTTAGCCTTACAGACGGCGCCATCGGGCGCCTTTTGTATCAAATCAATGTAGGCACAATGAAGTAATATGAAGCACTTGCCATATTTGTATATAAAGATTACAATATGGGCATGTATATACGACGCATCACACGAACCAACAAGAACGGCTCCAAGGTCGCCTACCTGCAGTTGGCGCACAATGTCCACCAACCGGACAAGAAGTTCGCCGTGGCACAGGTTCTCTACACCTTCGGCCGCGAAGACGAGATCCGGCGAAAGGACCTCGAGGGGCTGCTCACGAATCTGGCCAGGTTCCTGGACCGCAATCTGGACGCGGACGCCGGCAGCATCTCGCTCGACGAAGCCGAACTGACCCGTTCCGTGCCCATGGGAGGCGCGCATGTCCTGGATACCCTCTGGAAGGATCTTGGAATCGGCGAGCTGCTCACCGGAATCGCCAGAGAACGCAACTTCAAGAATCCAATCGAACGCGCCGTCTTCGCCATGGTCGCCAATCGCGCCCTGGCACCTTCCAGCAAGCTGGCGCATGAGGAATGGGTCAGCGGGCATGTCCTGATTCCCGGTCTGTCGGAGACGACTTCCCAGGAACTGTACCGTGCCATGGACTTCCTCCAGGAGCATGACGAGGAAGTCCAGCGCAAGGTGTTCTTCCAGGTCGCGGAACGGGAGAAGATGGAAGTCGACCTGATCTATTTCGATACGACTTCCGCCTATTTTGAAACCGAGATCGGGTCGGCCGGCGAGGACGGATTCCGGATGTGCGGCAACAGCAAGGATTTCCGACCGGGGCAGGCCCAGGTCGTGATCGCCCTGGCGGTGACCCGCGCCGGGATTCCGGTCCGCTGCTGGACCTTTCCGGGGAATACGGCGGACATGAGCATCGTCGCGACGATCCGGAGCGATCTGCTGGACTGGAAACTCAGTCGGGTGATCAGTGTCTGCGACCGCGGGTTCTCGTCGGAAGAGAATCTGCGGGAACTGCAGAAGGGCTGCGGGCACTACATCGTCGGCGAGAAGATGCGCAGCGGCAAGGCGAACGTGGAGGAGGCCCTGAGCAAGAAGGGCCGGTACAAGACGCTCAACGACCGGATGGAGCTCAAGGAAGTCGTCGTCGGCGGCGATGGAGCCGCTCGCATCCGATATGTCCTCGTTCGCAATCCGATCGAGGCGGAACGGGACCGGCTCACCCGGGAAAAGCATCTGGAAGAAGTGGCCGCACGGCTCAAGGAGATCGGCGAGCTCAACGGCGAGCCGCACACCAAGCGGGTATGCGAACTGACCGCACATCGCACCTATGGGCGCTACATCCGATTGGACAAGCGGAACGGGCAGCCGATCCTCGACCAGGTCAAGATCAAGGAAGAGGCGCATCTGGACGGCAAGTACCTGCTGCGGTGTTCGGACGACTCGCTGTCGGCGGAGCAGATCGCCCTGGGCTACAAGGGATTGTACGAGGCCGAGAACGCATTCCGGAGCTTGAAGACGGATCTGGAACTCCGTCCCATGTACCACCGCAAGAAGGACCGGATCCGGTCCCATATCCTATTGTGCTATCTTGCGCTGGTGCTGGTCCGCGTTCTGGAGAACCGTGCCGACGATACGTTCCGGAACATGCGCCAGACGCTGGACCGGATCCACGCCGTCACCGTGGAGAGCCAGGGAGCCAGATTGGTCCGACGTACGCAATTGAATCAGGACCAGAAGAATCTGTTCCGCAAGCTGAAAGTCCCGGAACCCCCGAAAATACTGGATTTCAGCGGCTCGGTCCCCGTGGAGTGACATAGGCACACGCCTCACAATCCGCAAACCGCCTGCAAGGCCTGCTGTTGCACCCTTTCAGGCGGTTTCGTGTGCCTGTTCGTGTCGAAGGCGGGTTAAAGTCTCAATCCATTCATGATACCACCCCCTCTTTGGATGCACAGTATCTCTATACGTTGGTGCCAATTTGGCACGCGTAGATCGACGTCTGCGAACTAGCCATTCGAACCACAATCCTGCTCGTCATCCTGCTACCGATCATTTTGGCTCCTGCCCGAAACTAGACATTTTAATTCGTTACTTCGTCTACAACATCGGTTGCATCCAGGTTGCTTGGTTGTTTTTTCAGGTATTACTTCATTTAGTGTTTGTGCTGAGGCGAGCTGTCAGTCGGCGCCAGAGGCGAAATAGATCCAATAGCGAACAAGCTGTCCCTTCGAAAACTCCATGCTGATGCCCCCGTCTCCGGCAGTCCAAGCGGGAGCCAAATTCGCGCCGCCCGGGTAGGTTAGTGTAATGTAAACAACCACTTCCCCTGCCGATAACGATTCGAAGTTCGGATCGACAACGAAGGCTCCGGTGGCGAAGCGGCCCAAGGCTTCTGTCGGTGTCATGCCGACAACCAGCCCGCGCGCAGTTACACAGGAAGCTGCATTGACGGAGGCGGATTGGAGGAACCAAACATCGGAGTCGGTCGGATTCACGTCCTGGCCCAGCACGACCGTCATGTCGGAATATATCAGGGTGCGTTCGCAAAACTTGCCCGGAATCCCGTCCTGGACAACCGTCTTGTCCGACATCGGCGTCCCTAGGGATGAGAGAAGCGCTTCAGCGTTGACGGAAGTGCCGATTTCGAAGGAAATCGTTCCCCGGTCGATGCGCATGTCGTGAACAGGTGAAGCATCGGGCGTTGGCAGGACCTCTGGAGAACCTTCAATTCGCAGGGAAGCGACGACAGATGATACACGCCGTTCATCGAACCGGTAAGTGAAGTGTATGATCCGGCCGTCGGAGAGCGCCATGATATCCACGACCGGCGTATCGGTGCCGACTTGGGTCCCCTTCGCCGCCGAGATCAGGGTATACCCTAGCGTACCAATTGTTGCGAAACCAAACGCCTCGTCGGGTAGAATGAGCAATGGCGATGGTGTTGGGCTGGCTGATGGGCTTATCGTCGGAGTCAGAACCTGTGTCAACGTGGGCACAACTGTCGGCGATGCTGTGGGGGCACCGGTCGGAGGAAGGCATGCGGAAAGCGACGTGGTCAACGCGAGGATGAGAATAGCGGATATACCTCGTCTCATCGAGGCTTCCTCCGAGCGCACTGAAGGTCGTTGCCTCCATTATACCACCGCCCCGCTGCCGCTCCTGCCCTAAAATCAGGCCGTTTCGTAATCGGCATACGAAAACGCCCGACCCCGGCATCAACCGAAAGCGGGCGTCATCGTCCTAATTCAGCGGTGTCCTCGGCCTACGCCAGCGCCTTCTGCAACGCCGCCTTCAGCGCCTCCCGGTCCGCCTGCAACCCCTGGACCGTCCGCTGCAGGGCCGGCAGCTCCTGCTCGATTCGGGCGCTCAGTTCCGCCGCCTTCGCCTCCGCGGCCTGCGCCCGGGCCTGCCAATCCTCCGCCGGCACCGGCGCATAGTCCACGAGGAAGCACTCCGCCCAGTTCGTCCACGGCCGGTCCTTCAGGAACGTCCGGACCACCCCGGAGTCCACGCCCCGGCTCTCCACCACGACCCCGCCGCCGACGTACACCCCGACGTGCCCGTCCTTCCAGACCAGC
>CAIXGU010000033.1 GCA_903919045.1 uncultured Eubacteriales bacterium
CCCGCCGGGAGGAGCGGCCATCTTCATGTGGAGCGAACGCGGAGAGCATGTAAAAAAGGAAGCCGCTTCCGGCTTCCTTCTGGTGACCCATGGGAGAATCGAACTCCCGTTTCCGCCTTGAGAGGGCGGCGTCTTGGCCGCTTGACCAATGGGCCTCGTTGGCGGAGTGATTATATCACGGTCCGTCGGAGGTGCGCAAGCACCTTCCCATGACAGGATGGTAGGTCCGGGACATCCCTTTTGCCGGACTTCCGTCACAACCGTTATTGCGAACAATTGTTCGCAAGGGTATCATGAAACCCGAATCCGGCACGGCCGGTGAGCGGCGGCCCTTGAGGGCCATGGAGAGAAGACATGCACGAGACGATCCACATCAAGGGAGCCCGCGAGCACAATCTCAAGAACGTCGACCTGACCCTGCCGCGCGACCGGCTGATCGTGATCACGGGGCTGTCCGGCTCGGGCAAGTCCTCGCTCGCGTTCGACACCCTGTACGCCGAGGGCCAGCGCCGCTACGTCGAGTCGCTGTCCTCCTACGCGCGCCAGTTCCTCGGCCAGATGGAGAAACCCGACGTCGACCTGATCGAGGGCCTGTCGCCCGCGATCTCGATCGACCAGAAGACGACGAGCCGCAACCCGCGCTCGACCGTCGGCACCGTGACCGAGATCCACGACTACCTCCGCCTCCTCTACGCGCGGGTCGGCATCCCGCACTGCCCGGACTGCGGCCGCCCGATCGAACGGCAGACGACCGACCAGATGGTCGACGCCGTGCTGCGCCTGCCCGAGGGCGCTCGGATCCTGGTCCTCGCGCCCGTCGTCCGCGGCCGCAAGGGCGAGTACGGGAAGCTGTTCGAGGACACGCGCCGGTCGGGCTACGCCCGCGTGCGCGTGGACGGGTCCATGTACGACCTCGAGGAGGAGATCCGCCTCGACAAGAACAGGAAGCACACGATCGAGGTCGTCGTCGACCGGATCCAGATGAAGCCCGGCGTGCGCGGCCGCCTCGCCGATTCCGTCGAGACGGCGCTCGGCCTCTCGGGCGGGATCCTGCTGGTCTCCGTGCTGCCCGAGGAGGGCGACGGCGCCGCCGCGCCCGCGGCCCCCCCGCAGGAGATCCTCTTCAGCGCGAACTTCGCCTGCCCGGACTGCGGCGTCAGCCTCGAGGAGCTCACGCCCCGCATGTTCTCGTTCAACAACCCATACGGCGCGTGCCCGGCCTGCACCGGCATCGGGTCGCTCCGGAAGATGGACCCGGACCTGATCGTGCTCGACCGGTCCCTGTCCCTGAACCAGGGCGCGATCCGCGCGGGAGGTTGGAACTTCGACGACGAGGACAGCTGGGCGCGGACCTACGTGGAGGCCCTCGCGCACCAGTACCATTTCTCGCTCGACACGCCGTTCGCGGAGCTGCCGCCCCGCATCCAGGACATCATCTTCTACGGCACGAAGGGCGAGCGGATCCGCGTGAAGCCCCCGGCCGACTCGCGCTGGCGCACCGACGAGTACACGACGGACTTCGAGGGCGTCGTGAACAGCCTCGAGCGCCGGTACAAGGAGACGACCTCCGAGGACATGAAGGTCTACTACGAGCAGTTCATGTCCAGCAACCCGTGCCCGGTCTGCCAGGGCGCGCGCCTCAAGAAGGAGAGCCTCGCCGTCACGGTGGGGGACCGCAACCTCAGCGAGCTGTCGCGCCTCCAGATCGGCGGCGCGCGCTCGTTCCTCGCGGGCCTGCGCCTCACGGCGCGGGAGACGGCGATCGCCGAGCGGATCCTGAAGGAGATCGACGCCCGCCTCGGCTTCCTGGTCGACGTCGGACTCGACTACATCACGCTCGAGCGCGGCGCGGCCTCGCTGTCGGGCGGCGAGGCGCAGCGCATCCGCCTCGCGACGCAGATCGGGTCCGGCCTCATGGGCGTGCTCTACATCCTGGACGAGCCCAGCATCGGCCTGCACCAGCGCGACAACGCGCGGCTGCTCGCCACGCTGAAGCGCCTGCGCGACCTCGGGAACACGGTGATCGTGGTCGAGCACGACGAGGAGACGATGCACGCCGCCGACTTCATCGTCGACATGGGCCCCGGCGCGGGCGAGCACGGCGGGCATGTCGTATGCACGGGCACGGTCGACGAGGTGATGGCCTGCCCCGACTCGATCACGGGCCAGTACCTCAGCGGGCGCAAGCGGATCGAGGTGCCGGCGCGGCGCCGCAAGCCCGACGGGCGCTGGCTCGTCGTGAAGGGCGCGCGGGAGAACAACCTGAAGGGCATCGACGCGCGGATCCCGCTCGGCGTGATGACCGCGGTCACCGGCGTGTCGGGCTCCGGCAAGAGCTCGCTCGTGAACGAGATCGTGTACAAGCGCCTCGCGGCCGAGCTCAACGGCGCCCGCGTGCGCGCCGGGAAGCACGACGCGATGCTCGGCGTCGAGCAGCTCGACAAGGTGATCGACATCGACCAGTCCCCGATCGGCCGCACGCCGCGATCCAACCCGGCGACGTACACCGGCCTGTTCGACCTGATCCGCGAGCTCTTCTCGCACACGCAGGACGCGCGCGCCCGCGGCTACAAGCAGGGGCGCTTCAGCTTCAACGTCCGCGGCGGCCGCTGCGAGGCCTGCGCCGGCGACGGGATGAACAAGATCGAGATGCACTTCCTTCCCGACATCTACGTCACCTGCGAGGTGTGCAAGGGGAAGCGCTACAACCGCGAGACGCTCGAGGTCAAGTACAAGGGGAAGAGCATCGCCGAGGTCCTCGACCTGACGGTCGAGGAGGCGCTGGGTCTCTTCGAGCACCTCCCGCGGCTCCACCGGAAGCTCCGGACGCTCTACGACGTCGGCCTCGGCTACATCCGCCTCGGCCAGCCCTCGACCCAGCTCTCCGGCGGCGAGGCGCAGCGCGTCAAGCTCGCGACCGAGCTGTCGCGGCGCAGCACCGGCAGCACGCTCTACATCCTCGACGAGCCCACCACGGGCCTGCATGCGGCCGACGTGCACCGCTTGGTTGACATCCTCGACCGCCTGACCGAGAATGGGAACACCGTCCTCGTGATCGAGCACAATCTCGACGTCGTCAAGACCGCGGACCACATCATCGACCTCGGCCCCGAAGGCGGAGACGCGGGGGGCCGGATCGTCGCCGAGGGGACGCCGGAGCAGGTCGCGGCGAACCCCGCCTCGTTCACGGGGCAGTATCTCCGGAAGTCCCTCCCCCCGGCCGCGGAGCCCGTATGGGCCGTCGCCGAGCCGGTCCCAGGCGCCCGAGGAAGAAAGAAGAAGACATGATCAAGTGTGCCAGCTGCAAGGTGAACGCCGCGGTGATCTTCATCACCCGCTTCGAGAACGGCCAGCGCGTGAACGAGGGCCTCTGCCTGAAATGCGCCCGCAGGACGGGCATCGGGCAGATGGACTCGTTCTTCGCCCAGGCCGGGATCACCGACGAGAACATCGACACGATGACCCGGAACATGAACCGGGTGATGGAGAAGCTGGGCGACCGCGACCCGGCCGAGTTCCTGCGCGAGATCTCCGCCACGGGCAATCTCGAGGCGCTGATGGAGGGCATGGTCGCCGACACCGACGAGGTCGCGCCCGAGGACGGCGACCGCGACGTCCCCGACGAGGGCAAGAAGCGCCCGAAGGGGTTCATGCTGCCCGCCGCGACCGGTCGCGACCCGTCCGATGCGCCCGGCGGGGAGAAGGAGACCGGCGAACGACCCGGCCGCGAGGGCGAGGGCCGTCCCGACGAGGAGAAGCGCCGCCCGAAGCGGAAGTTCCTCGACCAGTTCGGGTCGAACCTGACGTCCAAGGCGCGCGCCGGGCGGATCGACCGGATCATCGGCCGCGCCCCCGAGCTCCAGCGCGTGATCCAGATCCTCAACCGGCGCAACAAGAACAATCCGGTCCTGCTCGGGGAGCCCGGCGTCGGCAAGACCGCGATCGCCGAGGGCCTCGCCGTCAAGATCGCGAACGAGGAGGTCCCCGCGAAGCTCCTCCGCCAGGAGGTCTACCTGCTCGACATGACGGCGATGGTCGCCGGAACGCAGTTCCGCGGCCAGTTCGAGAGCCGCATGAAAGGCGTGGTCGACGAGGCGCGCGCCGCCGGCAACATCATCCTCGTGATCGACGAGCTGCACAACATCATGGGCGCCGGCGACGCCGAGGGCGCGATGAACGCCGCCAACATCCTGAAGCCCGCCCTCGCCAAGGGCGAGATTCGCGTGCTCGGCTCGACGACGCTCGACGACTACCGCCGCTTCATCGAGAAGGACTCCGCGCTCGAGCGCCGCTTCCAGCCCGTGATCGTGAACGAGCCCTCCGCGGAGGACACGATCGAGATCCTCAAGGGGATCAAGGACTACTACGAAAAGCACCACCACGTCACCTACGGAGACGATGTGATCCGCGCCGCGGTCCGCATGTCCGAGCGCTACATCACGGAGCGCTTCCTGCCCGACAAGGCGATCGACCTGCTCGACGAGGCCGGCTCGCGCGCCAACCTCGCCGACGACCGGCTGACGCGGCTCGAGCAGCAGAAGCAGCAGCTCGAGGCGGCCCAGGCCGAGCAGGCCGCGCTGGAGGCGCAGATCGAGCGCGTCGCGGAGACACCCGACACGGACGAGGACGCGAAGGCCCAGAAGATCGCCTTCTACGAGCGGCAGGCCGAGGTCAAGTCGCAGATCCTGCGGCTCGAGGCCGACGTCGCCGCGCTCGAGAGCGTGCTCGCCCCCACGCCGATCGCGGAGGAGGACATCGCCCGCGTCGTCGAGATGTGGACCGGCATCCCCGTGCAGCGGATCACCGAAGCGGAGTCCGAGAAGCTGCTGCAGCTCGAGGAGCGCCTCCACCGCCGCGTGATCGGCCAGACGGAGGCGGTCTCCGCGATCGCCCGCGCGATCCGCCGCAACCGCGCCGGCTTCGGCAAGAAGCGCAAGCCCGCGTCGTTCCTCTTCGTCGGCCCGACGGGCGTCGGCAAGACCGAGCTCGTGAAGGCCCTCGCCGAGGCGCTCTTCGAGAACGAGGAGGCCTTGGTCCGGCTCGACATGTCGGAGTTCATGGAGCCGCACACCGTCAGCAAGCTGATCGGCTCCCCGCCGGGCTACGTCGGGTACGACGACGGCGGCCAGCTCACGGAGAAGATCCGCCGCAAGCCCTACAGCGTGGTGCTCCTCGACGAGATCGAGAAGGCGCACGCCGACGTGTTCAACATCCTGCTGCAGATCCTCGACGACGGGCGCCTCACGGACAGCCACGGGCGCGTGGTCAGCTTCGAGAACGCCGTGATCGTGATGACCTCGAACGCGGGCACGACGCTGAAGGCGAACGGGATCGGCTTCGGCGCGACCGGGCACGTGGCCCTCGAGAGCCGCGTGCAGAGCGTGCTCAAGGACCTGTTCCGTCCCGAGTTCCTGAACCGCATCGACGAGACCGTCGTGTTCCACGAGCTCGACCGCGGCGAGATCCGCCGCATCGTCGACCTGATGCTGACCGAGGTGAAGCTGCACCTCGCCGAGAAGGGCGTCGTGCTCGAGGTGGAGGAGGCCGCGAAGGACCTGCTCGCCGAGCGCGGCTACGACGCGAAGTTCGGCGCCCGGCCGCTGCGCCGGACGATCCGGCGCCTGGTCGAGGACCCGCTGGCGGACATGCTGCTCACGGGCCGGCTCGCCGGCGCGGCGACGGTGTCGGTCGGCGTGGACGCGGCGACGGGCGAGCTCGGGTTCTCGGTCAGCTCCGGTAGCTCCCGTTGATGCGCACGTAGTCGTACGAGAAGTCGCAGGTCCACATGCGATCCGCGTGGCCGCCCGCTCCGAGCCGGAGCGTGACGGCCACTTCCTTTTCCGAGAGGATGCGCTTGGCCTCCGCCTCGTCGAAGGGGAGGGCGGCGCCCGCCGCGCATACCTGCAGCCCGCCGAGGTAGACGTCGCAGCGCGCGGGGTCGAAGGCGGCGCCGGAGTAGCCGGCGGCCGTGAGGATGCGGCCCCAGTTCGCGTCCTCGCCGAACAACGCGGTCTTGACGAGCGGGGAGCGGGCGACGGCGAGCACGACCTTGTAGGCGTCCTCGGGCGTCGCGGCGCCCTCGCAGCGCACCTCGACGAGCTTCGTCGCGCCTTCGCCGTCGCGGGCGATCTCGCGCGAGAGCGCCGTGCAGACGGTCTCGAGGGCATGGAGGAAGGCGCGGCCGTCGGCAGCGTCCGAGGAGGCGACGCGCTCGTTCCCGGCGAGACCGGACGCGAGGGCGACGGCCATGTCGCACACGCTGGTGTCGCCGTCGACGGAGGTGCGGTTGAACGTGCGGTCCGCGACCGTGCGGAGCGCATCGCGCAGGAACACCGGGTCGACGTCGGCGTCCGTCGTGACGACCGCGATCATCGTGGCCATGTCGGGGTGGATCATGCCGGAGCCCTTGGCCATCCCGGCGAGCAGGACGTCCTTCCCGCCCAACGGGAACGAGAGGCAGCACTCCTTCGGGACGAGATCGGTCGTCATGATCGCCCGTTCGGCGCGATGCCCGGCCTCGGCGCCGGCGGCGAGCGTCGCGGCGGCCTCGCGGACGCCGGCCTCGACCTTCGCGAGGTCGAGGGGCAGGCCGATCACGCCCGTGGAGCCCGTGAGGACGTCCGACGGGGCGCAGCCCAGCGCGTCCGCGGCGAAGCGGGCCATCGCCTCGGCGTCGGCGTCGCCGCGCGCTCCGACGCATGCGTTGGCGTTGCCGCTGTTCACGACGACGGCGCGGACGGAGGCGGAGGGCAGGAGGCGCATCGTGCGCTGCAGGGAATGCCCCTTCACGAGGTTGCGCGTGAAGACGCCGGCCGCGACGGCCGGGACGTCGCAGGCGACGACCGCGAGGTCCGGATTCCCGTTCTTCTTGAGCCCGCAGGCCACGCCCTGCGCGCGGAACCCCCGGGGGCTGGAGACGCTGCCGTCGACGATCCTCATGGCTTCCTCCTTGCGGTTTCCCACAAGGTACCACCGCAGGGCCGCTCCGCGCAAGGCGCAGGGCCCGCGGACGGCGCGCCGCGAAGCGCGCCGGGCGGCGCGGAGGCTCCCGAGTACGGTATAATGGCGGCGTGGACCCTACCCCCGCCCGCAGAGGAGGACGCAGCGATGGAATGGACCCGTTCCGATCTGAAGACGAAGGCCAAGGATTTCCTGCGCACGCGCTACTGGTATGCGTTCCTGGTCACCTGGATCGCCGGGATGCTGGGCGGAGCCGGGAGCGGCGGCGGGAGCGGCGGCTTCACCTCCACGTTCGGCGACCAGGACTTCTCCGGCATCCCGCCGGCGCTATGGATCATCATCGGCGTCCTCGCCGTCCTCGGCGCGGCCTTCGGGATCGCCTTCACGCTCTTCGTAGGCGGACCCGTGACGATCGGGATGGACCGCTGGTTCTCGCGCACCCGCGAAGGGGAGGAGGCCTCCCGGATCGGGCTGCTGTTCAGCCTCTTCCGCAGGGGTTCGTACCTGAAGTCGGTCGGCGCCTACGCCTGGATGACCCTCTGGGGATTCGTCTGGAGCCTGCCCTCCGTCGCCGCGTTCTCCGCGGCCGGCGTCCTCCTCGCCGCCACGCGCATCGAGACGGGTTCGTTCGACCTCGTCCCGATGGGGATCGCGTCGGTCCTGCTCGCCGTCGGCTTCGCGCTCCTGATCCCCGCGATCATGCGCTCGTACGC
>CAIXGU010000034.1 GCA_903919045.1 uncultured Eubacteriales bacterium
AGGAGCGCGTCGTGGATCAGGTAGTCGAAGATCGGAGTGCGGTCGGGGACCTCGCCGGCGAAGACCGCGAGGACGCGTTCCCTGGGAGTCCATGCCATCGTGGGGTCCTCCAGGCGGTCCGCCGCGGAGGGGACCTCCCTCCGGCAGCCGGACATGCGAAGGGAGAGGGAGGCGCAGGCGCCCCCCTCTCCCCGGCGGGTCAAGGGGTCATTTCACGGGCCAGGGGATGGGCTGGACCTCCGGATGAGCGGCGAGGAATTCCTGCGAATACTTCTCCATCGCGGCCTTGTACGTCGCGAAATCCCCTTCCGTATTGAAGATGTCGAGTCCCATCTGGTAGTACTTCTCGAAGTCCGCGTCGTCCTTCGCGAAGACCACCGCCGGCAGCACGTCGCTGAGCACCTTGCTGCGGGCCGGCGCGAACTGGACGAGCGCCGCATCGATCTCCGGCTTGTTCACGACGCCTTGCCAGATCGCGTCGATCTGCCACTGCTGGGTCTTGCGTCCGACCTTGGCGACCTGCGTGTACACGTCCGCCTCGGTGCCGGTCTGCGGAAGCGGCCAGGCCTGCAGGCGCGGGATCCAGAGGTTGTTCTGGGCCATATAGAACAGGTAGTGGCGCGCGTCATAGGCGTTCTTCGGACCGCCGTCGACGAGGCCGTAGTACGCCGTATCCTTCCCGCCGTCGGTGTACTGCCAGTTGATGGCGCTGTCGATGAGCTCCTGGGTCTTGAAGGTCTTCTTGCCGTTCGCATCCACCGTCCAGAGGCCGGCGGATTCGGGACCGTAGTTCACGAGATCCGCGCCTTCCTTGGTGAGATAGAAGTTGTAGAAATTCAGCAGCTGCGGCAGGTCCTCCTGGGCGACCGTCTTCTTGTTCACCAGATAGAAGGCGGCGGCATTCGCGGAGCAGCCCCAGAATCCCGGGAAGTCCTTCGTGATGCTGTAGGGGATGAGGACCGGACGGTAGCGGTACGAGCGGCCGAACGAAGCGGCGGAGGCGTTCAGGTCGGAACCGGACAGGAGCAGCGTGGCCACGAACGCGTAGTCTCCGCGCTTGAGCTTCTCGATCTTCTGCTCGTTCTTCATGACGATGTAGTTCGGATCGAGCAGCCCTTCGCGGGCCGCCTGGTTCCAGGTCGACAGCAGGTTCTTGTACTCGGTCTTCGCATAGAAGAGGTCGTAGGTATTCGTGTTGTTGTTGAAGAAGTCGATGCCCCAGTCGTTGCCGTGGACGCCGCCGGCGTCGCACATCATGACCTTGAAGAAGTCTCCGTCCGCACCGAACGGCAGCACCGGGTTGCCGTCCTGCTGGAGGTCCAGCGCCTTGACCTTGCGGAAGAAGGCGATCAGGTCCTCGGTGGTCTGGAGGCCGGGAATCAGCACGTCGTCGAGCGTGAGGCCGCCGGACTTCTGGGAGGCCTGGTAGAGCTCGTCGAAGCCGAGGGCGTCGGGGAAGATCTGCTTGAGGATGTCGTCGCGGACGTACCCGGTGTCGTAATCGCCCATCCACGACTGCCAGTCTCCGGTCGCTTCGCCGAAGTTCGGATTCTGCTGCTTGTCGTACTCGCTGAGGGGCATCCAGCTCGGCACGCCGTAGAACGTGCCGTCCGGCAGGATGGTCGCCGCGACGACGACCGGATCGAGCCGCTTGTAGATTTCCGGAGCGCTGTTCTTGAAATCGTCCATCGAGAACGACCAGGTCAGGTCGTTCTCCTTGCATTGGCTCCAGATGTTGGCGGTGCCGTTCGTGACCCACATCACGTCCGGCAGCGTGCCCGACTGGACCATGACGTTGAAGCGCTGGGCGGCGTCGACGCCGTTGTTGCCCTCGAGCGTCTTCCAGCGGACGCCCGTCAGGCGGGCGATCTCGTCGGAGATCACATCCTGCGCCACGACCGGCATCGTGTCCATCTGCGAATCCCAGAGCGTGAGCTCGAGGACCTTGGGCGCGACGGTCGGGGTGGCCGCCGTGCCGGTCGGCGTGGCGCCCCCTGCGCAGCCGGCGAACAGGGTGGCGACGAGAGCGAGGACGACCGTCAGGGCGAGAAGATGACCCTTCCTGAGCATGGCAGAACCCTCCTCCATGGATCGGTGCGCCGAGGATCCGGCGCCGATTCCATTGTAGGAAGCGGTTCGAACGCAAGGCAATAACAAGTATCCGCGAATGTTTCGAAATGGAATCGTCTTTCGTTTCGAGATGCGGCTCACGGGACTCCGCCGTCCGCGGCTCCGTCGCCGTCGTCTTCGGCGAACCGGTCGAGCCGCCGCTGCAGGTCGCCGGCGGACAAGCACGGGATCCGCACCGTGACGCGCGTACCCTCCCCCGGCGCACTCTCGATCGAGAGGCTGTACCGCTCGCCGTACACGAGCCGGATCCGCTCGCGCACGCTCCGCAGGCCGTAGCCGGAACTGGCCTTGTCCGGGGCTTCGCCCACGCCCAGCCTCAGCAGCGTCTCCGCGTCCATGCCCTGCCCGTTGTCCGTGACGGCGAGGAGAAGGTCCTCCCCCTCGCGGCTTACGCGGACGGAGATCCGCCCGGTTCCGTCGCGCATCCCGGCGATGCCGTGCAGGATCGCATTCTCGACGACCGGCTGCAGGACGAGCTTGATCAGCGAGCAGTCGCACAGCGCCGGGTCCACGTCGTAGTCCACGGTGAAATCCTCGTCGTGGATGAACTGCTGGATCCGGACATACTCCTCCACGATGCCGATTTCGGTGGCGAGGTCGACGGCCTCGCGGCCCTTGTTGAGGGACATCCGGTAGAAACGCACGATCGAGTCGACGACGTCGCCGACGATGCCGCCGCCGCTCAGCTTGATGGAGGACAGGATGTTGTACAGGAAGTGAGGGTTCATCTGCGACTGGAGCAGTTCGAGCTCGAGCCCGCGCTTGCGGAGGATCGACCGGTAGCGCTCCCGGCGCAGGCGATCCATGCTTTCGAGCATCCGGTCGAATTCGCGGCTGAGCACGCCGATCTCGTCGTTCCCCTCGAGCGCCGGCGGAGACGGAGAGCCTGTCCTCTGCATGGCGGAGACGCGTGCGGCGAAGCGCGTGAGGCGGCGCGTGATGAGTCCGGCGAAGGCGATGGAGATGAAGAAGGCGGCGACGGCCGCGGCGACGGCGATGACCTGCGTGATGCCGAGGATGCCGAGGATGCGGCGCTGGAGGTAGGCCTTCGGGTAGGACAGGACCAGCCGGCCTCCGTTCGCGGGCGTATCGCGGACGAAGATCAGCGCATCGTCGGTCTCGACCCGCTCGACGCCCGTCTTGTCCGCGGTGCGGACGGCCTTGGCGGCGACGCTCCGGATGGGGTCCTGGAGAGAGAAGACCGGGCTCCCCTGCCCGTCGAGGTAGATCGCCCACGCGCCTTCGGGCAGGCTCACCCGAGCCAGCTCCGCGCGGAAGGGCGCGACCGGCAGATGCACGCACAGGAGGCCTGTCAGGGCGCCGTAGCCGCTGGTGTAGAGCTTGCGGCACAGGGTGATGGACGGCTCGCCGGCGCGGTCGGGATTCGCCGGGAGCCAGAAGGCCGGCGGCAGCGGCGCGAGGGACGCGGGCGACAGGGTCCCGGCTGGAACCGCTCCGGAGGAGAAGTCCGAAGCGGATCGGACATAGTAGCCGTCCTTCAGGACCTCTTCGTTGAAGGTGAAGATCTCCATGCGGTACAGGAGCGGAACGGATTGCGTTTCGTCGCGGTTCAGCGCGACGGCGAACAGGGCGTCGAGCTTCCGATAGAAGCTGAAGACCTCCGGGAAGTCGTCGTCGGTCTGGCTCGGGAGAAGCGTCATGACGACGTCGCTGACGGCCAGGATGCGGCTCTTTTCCGTCCAGTAGGCGAGCTCCGCTTCGATGCCGGCCGCGGATCGCGCCACGTCGGCGTCGAGGAATGCGACGACCTCGTCCTGCAGGGCGCGGCCGGAGATGGCGTGGGACGCGAGGCCGACCGCGACGGCCGGCAGGATCGCAAGGACCGAATACACGAGCATGAGCTTGCTCCGCAGGCGCATGTCGAGGAACGCGCGCTTCAGCCGGTCGAGGCGACCCTTCTGCATACGGTGCTTTCCTCCCGTCTACCAGAGGCTCTCGCGGTACTCCTTCGGGGTGACCCCCGTCTTCTCCTTGAACAGGGAGCAGAAGTAGGACTTGTTCGTGAAGCCGACCTGCTCGGCGACTTCGAAGATCTTGAGCCGGGTTTCGCGCAGGAGATCCTTGGCGCGCTCGATGCGGACGCGCGTCAGGTATTCCGTGAAGCTTCGGCCGGTCTCCTGCTTGTAGAGATAGCCCGTGTAGCTCGGGCTCAGGTAGATCTCGTGGGCCACGTCGGCGATCGTGAGCTCGGTCGCGTGCTTCTCGCGCACGATCTCCTCGATCTTCTCGATGATGCGCTGGTTCCGGACTCCCGTCCGCTGGCCGATGTGGCGCTGGATGGCCCGGAGCGAATCCTTGAGGCACGCGGCGATGTCCTGTGCGGTCTCGAGGCAGAAGGTCCGCTCGTACAGTCCGGCCTCGTCGCCGAGCGCCTCTTCGAGACTGCCCTTGAATTCCAGGAGCACGAGCTGGGCGAAGCTGAGCGAACTCGTGCAGACGAAGCGGGTGTAGGCCTCGCTCGGCGCTTCGCCGGAAGTGCCCGTCAGGCGGTCCACGAACGCATCCGCATCCGCGGGGTCGCTCGACAGGAGCGCCTGGCGGATCTCCAGCAGCATGCGGTTCGGATCGTACCCGGTCCGGACCTCCGGCAGGCGCCGGTCCTCCGCGAGGATCACCTGGCCCTTCCCGAGCTGGAATTTGAGCCGGACGGCGTCGCGGGCCTCGCGGTAGGCGCCCTCGAGGTCGACCAGCCCGCGAGCGATCCGCGAGAGTCCGACCGTGAGGCTGGCGTCGTGCAGCCGGCGGACATCGGCGGAGAGGACCGTGGCGAAATCCAGGAGCCGCTTCCGGAGCAGGGGCTCCGGGTCGCCGGACGCGTCGATCGCGAGGAGCGCGAGGCGGGCTTCGTCCACGGTCATCGGGTGGGCCGAGGGGAGCTCGTGGAGATGCTCCTCGACGAGCGTCCGGATGCCGACGAGCTGGAGGTGGCGCTCCTTGGCCTTGACGGCGCCTGCGACGTCCTCCTGCGCGGTCTCGTCGATCTCGAGGAAGAGGACGCACAGGCGTGCATCCTGCGGCGCTTCGATCCCGAGGAAGCGTCCGTTCTCGCGCAGGGTCTCCTCGTCGGCGTCGGTCCCGTACAGGAGGCTGCGCAGGTACCCCTCGCGCAGGAGCGGGAGGTTCTCCCGCAGGCGCGCTTCGAGGTGCGCCTCGTCGAGCTCCTTCTGCTTCTCGGCCGTGATCTCGTCGACCGCCCGGGCGACCGTCTGCTGGAGCTCGCTCGCGACGACCGGCTTGAGGACGTAGCCCGTCGCGCCCATGCTGAGCGCCTTGCGGGCGTGGCTGAATTCGTCATGGCAGCTCATGAAGATGAATCGCGTGCGCGGGTGCGTTCGCCGCACCGCCTCCATCATGGCGAGTCCGTCCATGAACGGCATGATCACGTCGGTGACGATCACGTCCGGGGAGAGGGCGTCGGCCTTCCGCAGGCCGTCCTCGCCGTTGACCGCCGTCCCGATGAGACGGAGCCCCAGCGACTCCCAGTTGAGCATCCGGGAGACGCCGTCGAGGTCCTTGCGCTGGTCGTCGACGAGGAGCAGCTTCAGCATGGCGCCTTTCCGGCCGGCGCGCTCCGAGGCGACGGGCGCGCCGCGTCCGTCCACGATTATAGGGTTCGTCGGAAAGCGTACGCAACCCCGTGAGGGCGGGTCGGGAGGGACGACGCCGACCGTCGGTCGTCCGCCCGCCATGTCGGAATGGAAGAATCGGGGAATTCCGACACGTTCCTCCGGGAAGCGGATCGGACCCGCGGGCCGTGGATCGGAAGAAGCCGCCCGGTCGTCCGGCGAAACACCCACCGGAAGTGAAACGAACGGGAAAGCCTTGGATTCAGTCCCGTCCCTTCTTCCGCTACGCTGGTAGCGAACCGGGGGCAGTCGCACCCGGCTCGGGGAAAGGGGGTGGAACGCGATGAGGCGATGGTCCATGTTCCGCAAGCAGTGGCAGCTCTTCGTCTTCCTCGCGCCCGGCATCCTCTGCTACCTCGTCTTCAATTATCTGCCGCTGGCCGGCATCATCGTGGCCTTCCAGGACTACAGCATCTTCAAGGGCTTCCTCGGGAGCCCGTTCGTCGGACTGAAGTGGTTCGGCGTGATGCTCCACGACGCCCGCTTCCTGCAGGTCGTGACGTACACGCTGGAGATGAGCGTCGTGAAGCTCCTCGTCAGCTTCCCTGCCCCGATCGTCCTCGCCCTGCTCCTCAACGAAGTCCGCGTACGCGTCTTCAAGCGGACCGTCCAGACGCTCTCGTATCTACCGCATTTCCTTTCCTGGGTCGTCGTCGCGATCATCCTCTATCGCGTGTTCGACCCCACGGACGGCGTCGCGATCCCGATCCTCGGCCTCTTCGGCTTCGACGGAACGACCGTGCTGCGCGATTCGCGCTACTTCATCCCCCTCGTCGCCGGATCGGAGGTCTGGAAGGAGGTCGGGTTCAACTCGATCTTCTACCTCGCCGCCCTCACGACGATCGACCCGACCCTCTACCAGGTCGCCGCCGTCGACGGCGCTCGCCGCTTCCGGCAGCTGCTGCACATCACCCTCCCCGGGATCATGCCGACGGCCGTCATGCTGCTCATCCTCTCGGTGGGCGGCATCGTGAACGCCAACTTCGACCAGGTCTACAACCTCCAGAATCCCCTGATCGCGCTCGATACCGACGTGATCAACACGTACATCTTCAAGAAAGGGATCCAGGAGGGCTACTATTCGTTCAGCACGGCCTTCGGGCTCGCGCAGGGCGTCGTGTCGTTCATCCTGATCTACCTCACGAATCGCGTCAGCCGCCGGCTCGCCGGCACCAGCATCTATTGACGGCGGACGGAGGGGAGGCTGACGATGCGTCGATCGACGGGCGAGAAGGTCTTCAATGTCGTCAACATCGTCGTCCTCACGGCGCTGTGCGTGACGACGCTGTACCCGTTCCTCAACATCCTCGCGATCTCCTTCAACGACGGGCGCGATGCGATGCTCGGCGGCATCACGGTGTTCCCGCGCAAGTTCACGCTCTTCAACTACGAGGTGGTCTTCCGCAGCGGCGACGTCTTCAGCGCCTTCCTGTTCTCGGTCGGGATCACGCTCGGACGCACGCTCATCATCGTCTTCACGACGGCCGCCGGCGCCTATTCGCTCATGAAGAAGGACCTGCTGTTCAAGAAATCGCTGATCCTGTTCTTCCTGATCCCGATGTTCATCACGGGCGGGCTCGTCCCCTATTATCTGCTGATCCGCACGCTCGGCCTGATGAACAACGTCCTCGTCTATCTTCTGCCGATCACCTTCGATTTCTACAACGCCGTGATCATGCGCGTCTATTTCCAGTCGAACATCCCGGAGAGCCTGATCGAGTCGGCCTATCTCGACGGGGCCGACGACTTCCGGATCCTGTCGCGGATCGTCCTGCCGCTGTCGAAGCCGCTTCTCGCCGCCATGATGCTGTTCATCGGCGTGTGGGCCTGGAACGACTGGATGACCACGATGCTCTTCTGCTCCAACAAGCCCGGCCTGTGGACCCTGCAATACCTGCTGCAGCGCCTGGTCATGCAGACGAACGCGGCGCTGAAGCTCGCCATGACCATGGCCGCGAAGTCCGGCAAGCCGATCGACCAGTCCCTCATCACGCCGCAGACCATCACCTACGCGACGCTCATCGTCGCGACGGTGCCGATCGTCGTCATCTATCCGTTCCTGCAGAAGCACTTCGTGGCCGGCATCATGCTCGGTTCCGTGAAGGGCTAGCGCCGAATCGCGGAGGTATGCCATGTTCGACCCGTCCTCGCCTGCCTTCTCCCCGTCCGCCCTTGCCGCGATCCACGCAGGCGCGCTCGGCATCCTCGAGCGCATCGGCATGAGGATCCTCGATGAGGACCTCCTGCCGCCGCTCGTCGCCGCGGGTGCGTCCGTCGACCGGGCGACCTCGGTCGTGCGCTTCCCCGCTCGGCTCGTCGAGGAGACGATCGAGGGCCTACGAGCGGCGATCGCTTCCGGCCGACGACAGGTCCTCCTGAACGGAGTGATCTGCTCGCGGACGCCGCCGGGCATCCAGGCGAAGTTCGGCGGGGCGGCGATCGAGTTCCTCGACCCGCTGGATGGGACCGTGCGCGAACCGACCGAGGACGATCTGATCGACCTCGTGCGTTTCGGCGAGTCGATCCCCGAGGTCACGTTCGTCGGCAATCCCGTGTGCTACCTCAAGGACGCGAAGGGCGACCGCATCCCCGGACCGCTGCAGCGCATCCTGACGGCGGCGCTGGTCGCGAGCCACACGACCAAGTACGGTTCGAACGAGGTCTGGAACGAGAAGGAGCTCGACCTGCTGATCGAGCTCGGGACCATCGTCCGGGGCGGTCGTGCGGGCTACGAAGCCGCGCCGTGCTTCGTGACGGCCAAGGAGACGATCGCACCGCTCGTGTTCCCGCGCGAGGACGGCAAGGTCCTGTCGATGCTCGCGAAGCGCGGACTGCCCTGCACCGTCGTGCCCATGCCGCTCGCCGGCGCGACGTCCCCGGTCCCCCTGGCCTCTGCGGTGGCCCTCGGGGCGGCGGAGATCCTCGGGGTCATGACGGCGCTCCGCGCGTCGCACCCGGATGCCCTCGTCGGCGGCGGCGTCATCAGCGGCGTCATGGACATGCGGACCGGAGCGGCCAGCTTCGCGGCGCCCGAGGCGCTGCTGCAGGACGTCGGCCTCGCCCTGCTGTTCGAGCGTCTGTATGGGCAGGATTTCGCGATCGGCACGGGCTACATCGACGCACTGCTCCCCGGTGCCCAATCCGCCGTCGAGATCCTCTCGAAGATCTCCGTCGCCCATGCGACGGGCCGGCACAATTACCCGGTCGGACTGCTCATGGGCGGCAAGCGCTGGTCGCCCGTCCAGGCCCTGATCGGACTCGAGATGGCCCGCTATGTCCACCGCTTCGACATGCCGGTCGGCGTCGGTCCCGACGAGATTCCGCTCGCCCTGTTCGAGCAGGTCGGCATCGGCGGCAACTTCCTCGGGGAGGACCACACCGTCGAGCGCTTCCGTTCGGACGTCTGGATGCCCGACCTGATGGAGCGCGCGCTGACGTCGCCGAACGAGGCGGACCGCATGGTCGAGAAGGCGAAGCAGATCTGGTCGGATTTCAGGAAACGTCCGCGCGAACCCATCCTCGACGACGACCGCCTGCGCGCGATCGAGGCGTGGAAGAGGTCCGCGGTGCGCATCCTCTCGGCGTGATGCCGCGAGGAGCGGAACGGAACGGGACGTCGCCGGCGGTCGGAGGACCGGCCCGGCGCAGGACGCAAGGAGGAAGAACGAGATGACCGGAACCGAGATCCGCATGTCGAGGCTGCTGCAGAAGGGGCGGAACGCCGTGGTGGTCGCGGTGGACCACGGCGAGTTCTTCGGGCCGCTGCCGGGACTGGAGGACGTGCCTGCCGCCGTGAAGCGCCTGGCCGAGGCCGACGGCATCCTCATGAGTCCGGGCATGGTGGCGCACTGCCGCGCCTCGTTCCTCGGGAAGCGGGCTCCCGCGCTCGTCGTGCGCATGAACTGGGCGTCGTCGTACGCGTTCCAGTGGAACTACAACGAGGCCCGCCATGCGCCCGTGGTGCAGCCGGACGAGGTCCTCGCGCTCGGCGCCGACCTCGGACTCGCCTCCTGCGTGCTGCGCACGGGGAGCGAGGGCGTCGACGCCGACAACGTGCGCGTCTTCGCGGAGATCCTGCGCGCCAAGCGCCATGCCGGGCTGCCGGTGGTCGGCGAGTACTACCCTGTCCATCGCGAGCGCCTGGACGAGGCGCAGCTGCACGAGCAGGTCGCGGTGGCCTGCCGCGTGATGGCCGAACTCGGGGCCGATGCGGTGAAGACGTTCTACACGGGGAAGCGCTTCCGCGAGATCGTGGCGGCCGTCCCGATTCCGGTGCTGGTCCTCGGCGCGGACAAGACGGATACCGAGCTCGCGGCGCTGGAGCTCGCCGGTGCGGCCGTGCAGGACGGTGCCCGCGGCGTCTTCTTCGGGCGGAACGTCGTGCAGGCGAAGGACCCCGCGCGCTTCCTCAAGGCGCTGAAGAAGGTCGTCTCGAAGGGCTGGTCCGCGACCGATGCGGCGCGCGACGCAGGACTCGCCTGAGACGAGTCGCCGGGAACCGCCGGAGAAAGGAAGCCAGATGCCCAGGACCGTCATCGCGATCATCGGCGCGGGGAGCGGCTGCTTCTCCATCGGTCTCGTGCGGGACCTCTGCCTCACCCCGGGGCTCGCCGGCAGCACGGTCCGTTTCATGGACATCGACGTGCCCCGCCTCGACGCCGCCCATGCGCTCGCCGAGCGCTATGCGCGCGAGCTCGGCGCGGATCTCCGGCTCGAGAAGACCCTCGACCGTGGGCGCGCGCTCGACGGGGCGGATTTCGTCATCGACACCGCGCTCACCGAGCCGCACGCGATGCTGCGCGCGGGGTGGGACATCGCCCGCCGGTACGGATTCCGCTTCGGCGGAAGCTACCATGTGATGTATGACGAGGCTTTCTGGGTGAATTTCCACCAGCTCCGCTTCTTCGAGTCGCTGACCGAGGACATCCTCCGGCTGTGTCCGGACGCGTGGCACCTCTGCGTCGCCAACCCCGTCGTGGCGGGCGTCACGCACCTCGCGAGGAAGTATCCGCAGGCGAAGCTCGTCGGGCTGTGCCATGGCTACGCGGAGATCCACGCCGTCGCGAAGCAGCTCGGTCTGCCCCGGGAGGGTCTGTCGTACGAGATTCCCGGCGTGAACCACTTCGTCTGGCTGCGCCGCGGGTCTGCCGGCGGACACGATCTCCTCGCGCGCCTGGACGAGTGGATCGCGGACGAGTCCGAGCGGCACTGGCGCGAGAATGGGCCAGCCGGGACGCTCAGCCGGATGCGGATCGAGCTGTACCGGCGACACGGGGTGCTCGCGATCGGCGACACGGCGAGCTGGAGCGGTGCGGCCTGGCCTTGGTGGTACCACGACGACCCGGCGACGGAGGCGCATCTCGCCGCCGACCCCGCGGTCGGCTGGAACGACTACTTCGCGGGCGTGGAGCGCAACGCACGGCGTCTGCAGGAGATCCGATCCGACCCCGCGGTCCGCGTGACGGATGAATTCCCACCGGACCGCACCGACGAGCTCATGATCCCTCTCGTCGAGTCGATCGCGTGCGACATCCCGCGGACGCTGACCGTGAATGTGCTCAACAAGGGTTTCCTGGTTCCCGGAATCCCGGAGGACTTCGAGGTCGAGGTCCCCGCCCGCGTCGATGGAACGGGCGTCCGGGGCCTTCCCACCTCCGGCCTCCCCGGCTCGCTCCTCCCGCATGTGCTGCGCGACCGGGTCGCGCCCGTCGAGATGGAACTCGAGGCCTATCGCACGGGTCGGCGCGATCTGCTCGCAGAGCTCGTCCTCATGGACCGCTGGGCGCCCGGAATCGCAGAGACGGAGCGCTTCGTAGACGAGATCCTCGCGATGCCGGGGCACGAGGACATGGCGGCGCACTACCGGAATGGCCCGCGCGGCGGGCGGGGAGGCTCCGCATGATGAGACCGAGGATCGCGCTCCTGAGCTGCGGTGAAGCCGTCTATCCCGAGGCCTGGCTGCTGCAGCGCATCGCGGAGATCCGCGATGGGCTCGCCGCACGGGAAGTCGAGATCGCCGTCTCCGCGACCGTTCTGGACGAGCCGGACGTCGAGCCGACCCGCGCCTTCCTGCGCGGCCGCGATCTCGACCTCGTGGTCGTCCACTTCGTCTCCTGGCACATCACGTCCTATCTCGTCCCCATCCTGCAGGAGATCCCCGGTGTCCCCGTGCTCGCGTGGGCGACCTCCGGCCTCATCGACCCGTCCGGAAAGCTCCACGCACCGGCCGCACCCGCCGCCCTCACCGCCTTGCTGCCCATGCTCCGCGAGATGGGCGTGCGATACAAGGCCATCGCCGAGACGCCTGGCCAGCCGCACCGCTTCGACGAGGCGCTGGGGTTCGCCCGCGCCGGCGCGACCGCACGCCGCCTGCGCCGCAGCCGCATCGGCCTCGTCGGCTACGCCGACATGGGCCTCTATACCTGCGCCTACGACCGTACCGCTCTCGCGGCCCGCATCGGCATCGACGTCGAGGATCATTTCAGCTACGAGATCGGCCAGCGCATGGAGCAGGCGGAATCGGAGCGCGTCGAGGAGGCCGTGCGTTCCATCCGCGAACGCATCGACTTCGAGAACGACGTGCCCGCGGAGGTGCTCGACCGCGTCGCGCGACTCTATCTCGTCCTCGCCGACAAGTCCTCCGAGCGCCGTCTCGACGGGATCTCCATCAAGTGCGTCCAAGGCGTGACCCGGTACATGGGCGTCAACCCGTGCGTCGCGCAGTCCCTGCTCGCCGGTCCCGACCTTTCCGTGATCTGCGAGTGCGACGCGCACGGCCTCGTCACGAACGTCATGATGAGCCTGCTCACCGGACAGACGACGACGTTCATGGAGCACTACGAGTTCTTCGACCGCGAAGTGCTCGTCGGCACCTGCGGCTTCCTGCCGATCGGCCTGTCCGAAGGACGTCCGACGGCGCGCGCGACCAACCTCGGCGACTTCTTCAAGGGGATGGGCATGACCTCTCGCCTCAAGGAGGGCCCCGTGACGGTCGCCCGCCTGTTCCGGAACGGAGAGGGCTACGGCATGTTCCTCGGGCGCGCGCAGGCGCGGCGCCCCGGCAAATGGATCGAACTCGGGTGGGAGGAGCCCACTCCCGACTTCCCCAGCCTCACCCTGGACGTGGGAAGCCCCGTGCAGGACTACCTCGAGCGCGTCCCCGGCCAGCATGTCATCCTGGCGCACGGCGACCACGTCGGCTCCATGCGGGACCTCTGCGGACTGCTCGGACTCGAGGTCCACCCATGGCGTCCGGCCTGAACGCCCTCCTCGCCCTCGACGTCGGCACGACCTCCGTCAAGGCCTGCGTCTTCGACCGGTCCCTGAGGCGCATCGGGACCGCGCAGGCCGAAAACGTCCTCGAGACGCCGAGGCCCGGCATCGTCGAACTCGACGCCGACGCCTGCTGGAAGTCGGCGCTTGCCGCGATCCTGCAGGCCGTCGCTTCCGCCGGGCTGCGACCCGTCGACCTCGCGGCGATCGCCGTCACGACCCACGGCGAAACGCTCGTTCCCGTCGATGCGGCCGGCGTCCCGCTGCGCAAGGCCATCGTCTGGCTCGACGGACGGGCCGTCGACGAGGCGCGGGCCGTCTCGGCGCTCGTCTCCGACGAGGACTTCCACGCGGCGACCGGCATCTCCGGCGTCTCCCCCTCCTGCCCGCTGTGCAAGGTCCTCTGGCTCCGCGACCGCGAACCTGCGATCTGGGCGCGCACGCACCGCGTGCTCCTGCTTCTCGACCTCCTGCTCCACCGCCTGACGGGACGATTCGCGACGGACCGCTGCCTCGCTTCTTCGACCGGTTACTTCGCCCTGCGGACCGACGATGTCTGGCGTCCGGTTCTCGACCGCATGGGCCTCGGCGCGGAATGGGTCCCGGAACCCCTTCCACCCGGGGCCCGCGTCGGGAGGATCCGCTCCGGCCTCGCCCGCACCCATGGCTTCGACGCCCGGCTCGTCGTCGTGACAGGCGGCATGGACCAGGCCGCCTCGGCCGTCGGCGCCGGGAATCTCCGAACCGGAACCGTCACGGAGACCACCGGAACCGCGCTCGTCGTCGCCGCCACGGTCGACGACCCGAGCGTGGTGCGCTTCCCGCTGAACGTCATGCGCCACGCGGCGCCGGGCCGTTTCCTCGCTCTCCCCTACAACCCGACGGCCGGCATCGTGCTCCAATGGTTCCGCGATGCCTTCTGCCGGGAGGAATCCGAGCGATGCACCTGCGACGGCCGGTCCGCCTACGCCTGCATCGATGCCCTCGCGGAAAAGGTGCCGCCGCTCGCCGGCGGACTGCTGCTGTTCCCCCACTTCGCGGGGATGCTCGCACCCGTCGTCGATCCCGCGGCCCGCGGGGCCTTCGTCGGCATCGGCCTCGACGCAGGCAAGGGGCATTTCGCACGGGCGATCCTCGAAGGCGTGGCCTACATGCTGCGGGAGCAGATCGACCTGCTTCCGGAATCCGGGAGTCGGACGGCGGGAATCATATCGCTCGGCGGCGGCGCACGCAGTCCGCTCTGGCTCGGAATCAAGGCTTCGGTGCTCGATCGGCCCGTGCGGGTCCTCGAGGAAAGCGAATCGACCGCTCTCGGCGCCGCGATGCTGGCTTCCGTCGCGATCGGCTGGCACGGTTCCCTGGAGGAGGCGTCCGTCGAGGTGCGCGTCGCGCGGCGGTTCGATCCGGAGCCTGCGGAGACCGCCGCCTATGCCGAGGGTTTCGCGCGCTACAAGGCGCTGCACCCGCTGCTCAGCGCGCTTCCGCGATGACCACCTTCACGCCTGTGGCGCGGATGCGCTCGAGTTCCTGCGGGCTCGCCTTGGCGTCGGTCACGAGCAGGTCGAGCGCCTTCACATCGTCGATGAAGGCGAAGCTCCCCCGCCCGATCTTCGAGTAGTCCACGGCGGCGACCGTCCGGTTCGCGCGGCTCATCATCTGCCGGCTGACCTCCGCCTCGTGGTGGTGGTGCGTCGTGAGGCCGTCCTCGACGCTGGCGCCGTCGGCCGATACGACCATGAGGTCCGCCTTGTACTTGCGCAGCTGGGCGACGGCATCGTCGCCGTAGGTGAATTGGTAGCGAGGGTCGAGGCTGCCGCCGATCAGGATGATCTGCGCGTCGTCGCGATAGCCGAGTTCCTCGGCGACCGCGAGCGAGTTGGTCACGAGCGTGAGGTCCTTGACGCCCTTCAGCGCTTTCGCGAGATAGAGCGTCGTCGTCCCCGAGTCCACCATGAGCGTGTCCCCGTCCCGGACGAGGGAGGCGATGTGCGCGGCGATGCAGCGCTTCTCGTCTGCGTTCGTGCGCATGCGCTCCTTGAGGGACATGTTGTAGTAGGCCT
>CAIXGU010000035.1 GCA_903919045.1 uncultured Eubacteriales bacterium
CGTACGGCGCGTTGAGCTTCCCGAAGGTGCCGAAGGGGCCCTTCGCCCAGCCGTTCGCGAGCATCGCCCCGATCGCGTTCGCGCCGGGCCGTAGCAGCGCGGTGACGTCGTAGGTCTGCGCCTGCACCCAGTAGTCGTAGCCATTGCAGTACGGCGTCAGGCGCTCGGCGCCGACGCGGCGACCGTTGATCTCGAGCTCGTACACGCCGAGGCCGGTCGCGTACACGCGGGCGGAGCGCACCTTCGCGGGCAACCGGAAGGCCTTGCGCACGTACGGATGGAGGTTGCGGTCGGTCCACGGCGTCGTGATCCACTGCGCCTGCCAGGGCTCTCCGCGCTTGCCGGTCTCGAAGCGCTGCACGTCGGACACGGCTTCGTCGCCGGCGTCGCCGCGGACGCGCACGGTCCAGAAGTAAGCGGTGCGGGGCGCGAGGGCGACGGGGAGCTCGGTCGCGAGGCTGTCGAGCGCCGCGCTCTTCCCGCTGTCGTAGAGGATGCGCGTCATCGCGGCGTCCGCGGCGACGACGACCTGCGCCCAGGCCTGCGCCTTCGAGACCGAGTCCTCGACGGTCCAGGAGGCCGTCGCCGTGTCCATGCCGAAGCCCAGCGGGTTCGGGAGGTGGTTGATCCTGCAGGTCGCGATGCGCATGGCGCTCCTCCTCCGGGGCCTTCGCCCCCACGCTTCCGAGTATGGAGGAATCCGCACGTCCGTGCTATGCTCCAGGGGAACGGGAAGGTGTTCCGAGGTAAGGTTTTCGACCGGAGCGGACGCCGGGATGCTCCCAGGAGGTGCGGCATGGAACAGGCGCTGATCGACCGGATGTGGGCGCACACGCGCCAGGTGGAGGCGGAGAACGCGCGCCGGATCGCCGTCGTCGACCCGGAGGTCATCCGCGCGTGGCGCGAGGGGCGGATCTCGAGCCAGATGCCCGCCGACCTGATCCTCCACGGTGCGTCGAAGGACCTCTACCTCTCCTTCCACCCAGAGGCGTCCAATGCGAACCGCCATTCGCACGATTTCTTCGAACTGCTCTACGCCTGCCGCGGCGCCGCCGTCGGGGAGATCGACGGGCAGGAGGTGCGCCTCGCCGAGGGGAGCCTGTGCATCATGAACCCCAACGCGACGCATTGGTTCCGCTCGTACGAGGAAGCGCGCGACCTCGTGCTCAACATCGTCCTCCCGAAGGACATGTTCCAGCGGACGGTCTTCCGCGTCCTGTTCACCGACCCCGCCCTGAACGCCTTCTTCCTGCGTCACCAGCTCGACGCCGGCGGACGCCCGGCCTTCCTGTTCCTGCCGCATCTCGACCGCGACGTCGACGCGATCGTCGGGATGCTCATGAAGGACTACCTCGACCCGGCGCGCTACAGCCCGGTCGTGCGGGATTCCCTGCTGGCGCTGCTCTTCGCGTCGATCCTGCGCGCCTACGGCGAGAGCACCCGCACGGGGCGACACGCCGCGGACGAGGTCGTCGCGTACGTCGACCGCAACCACCGGACGGCGACCCTGTCGGAGGTCGCCGCGCGCTTCGGCTATCACCCGAAGTACCTGTCCTCCCTGCTCCACCGCGCGACGGGGCAGACCTTCCGCACGCTCGTCGCGAGCCTCAAGCTGCAGAACGCCGCGAACTGCCTGCTCTTCACGGACGACCCCGTCGACAGGATCGCCGCGCTCGTCGGCTACCAGGACACGAGCGCCTTCTACGCGGGCTTCAAGGCGAAATACGGCATGAGCCCGGCGGAGTACCGCCGGGCCCACGGGTGAGGGTGCTGCGTCAACCGTCAAGGATTCCTTGACGGTTCAACTTGTAAGGAATCCTTACAGATTCGCCTTCAGCCACTCCGCGTCCTCGCGCAGGCAGTCCAGCATGCCCGTGCCGAGGTAGTCGTTCTCGCGCTCGACGACCCAGAGCACGTCGTGGCCCTGGACCGCGCAGGCCGCCTGCACGGCCTTCCAGTCGATGCGGCTCTCCGCCGCGCCCATCCGGCACTGGATCTTCGTGCGTTCGCGCATCGCGGCGAGCATCGCCTTCAGCTCCTCGGTCATGATCGGCTTGCCGTCGGCGTCGCGCTCCACCTTGAACCCGCCGCGCGGCGCATCCATGCGCAGCGCCGGTTGCGGCCCGGTGAAGCGGTCGTTCTCCTTCACGTGGATCGAGCGGAAACGACCGGCGTGTTTGCGGAGGAACGCCGGGCAATCGACGCCCGCGGCCGCCGCCCATCCGCAGTCGAGCTGGAACGTCACGAGCGACGGGTCGGTGTTCGCGAGCAGGTGCTCCTCGAGCGTCAGGCCCGCGTCGACGTTGAACTCCTCGGTGTGGTTGTGGTAGCCGACGACCACGCCGTGCTGCCGGACCTCGCGGCCCTTCTCCTCGAGCATCTTCGCCGTCCGGACCGTCTCGTCCCTGTCGGCGAACTGCAGCATCGGGGCGATCAGGAGCTTGCCGCCGAGCGCGGCGAGCACGGGCGCCACCTCGCGCATCCCGTCCGGCATGCAGTGCGCGGAGGTCGCCTCGAGGCCGGTCTCCGCGAGCAGCGCCTTCAGCGCGCCCACATCGGCGCCCTTCAGGTCCTGCTCGAGGAATTCGATGCCCGTGTAGCCGTAGGATGCGGCGGTCCGGAGCTTCGAGGCGAGGTCCATTCCGAATCCGAAGGAATAGGTGCCGATCGCGAGCTTGTTCATGCCGGTTCTCCTCCCGTGGGGTTCTCCCCTGCGGATTGTAGCACGGAGACGTCCGCCTCGTGCCGTTCGATGAGCGCGTGGGCCATCTCCTTCTGCCGCTCCTCCGTCAGGTCGTACTTCGCGACGAGCAGCGCCGGCAGCATCAGGACGGCCGGGACGAGGCCCGCGAGGAGCCGCAGCCCGACGAGCGCCTGCGGGGTCTGATCGACGCCGGCGACGTAGCCGACGACGGACAGCCCGCCTGCCGCCAGCGCCCCCGCGAGCGCGGCGCCCACGTTCGACGCGACGAGCGTGAACGAGCCGAGGAAGCTGTTGAGGTTGCGCCCCGCGTGGTACTCGGTGTAGTCCATCGCCGCGGGCATGAGCGTCCCCTGCGCCGGCGTCGCGAGCCCGAGGAGCAGCCCGCCGAGCGCGTTCGCGGCCAGGTAGACCGTGACGCCCGTCGCGTCGCGCGGAGCGGCGCTGACGGCGGCGAGCGTCGCGATCTGCACGGCGGCGGACAGGACGAGGCTCGCGCGCACGCCGAGGCGGCGCACGAACGGGCCGCTCAGCAGCACGCCGAGCAGCGTGGAGACCATGGCCGACAGACCCGAGAGCACGATCAGCGACTCGTCCTGGAACCAGTACTTGAGGTAGAGGATCCCGAGGGCCGAGCGGACGCCGTTCGACAGGCTCGAGGCCAGCGTCGTCGCGTAGACGATCAGGGCGGTCCGGTTGCCGGCGACGATCCGCACCCGCTCCCGGAACGGCAGGTCGTGCGCGAGGCGCTTCGGCGGCGCGACGTAGCGCTCGCGGATGCGCAGCACCTGGAACAGGGCGACGAGCAGCCCGACCCCGGCCGCGCAGCCCATCAGCAGCATGAGCCCCTTGCCGTCGTCCCCCTGCCCGAGGAAGCGATAGGCCGGGCGGCCGATGACGCCGACGGCCGTCGCCCCGAGCATGACCCAGACGAAGGAGAGTCTCCCCATCGACAGCCGGTCCGTGATGTCCTTCGTGATCGCCGGACCCATTCCGGAGGTCGCCGCGGCCGCGAGGGACGTGCACAGGCCGAAGAGCAGGTAGCTCGCGGCGGAGAGAGCCATCGCGAGGGCGGGCGGCCCGCCGAACGGCGTGAAGGTAAGGACCCCGAAGACGCCCACGGGCACCGCGAAGATCAGCAGCCAGGGCTTGTACTTGCCCCAGCGGAACCGCACGCGGTCGACGAACGTCGCGAACAGCGGACCCGCGACGGCGCTCAGCAGGCGGACGGCGAGGAACAGCACCGAGACGAGGACCGGCGGGAACCGCTGCACGTCCGCGTAGAAGAACAGCAGGAAGATCTGGACCATCTGCGAGTGGAAGACGGTGATCATTCCGCCGATCGTAGCGGCGGTCTTCTCCCCGAACGTCAGCTTCATCGCGTCCTGCCTCCTTCCCTGCCGGGTGCGATCGGCCGCCCCTGACACCGTGTTCCTCGTTGGTCGCGAACCATCACGAACTGAGCAAGGTGATATCGAAATCCTGTGCGCCTTCGCATTGGATCTTGACTTGGATCCTGCCAGGCGTCGTCGTGCTTCGTACTGCAGCGAGGCAGCGTCCGAAGTACGTGACGTGTTCCGGATCCGAGAACTTCTCCTGGGACGACGGCGCTGCGCTGCCGCATCCGGCGAGCGTTCCGCACCCCGTTACGGACACTCGGACGCGGTGCTCCGGAAGTGCATGGATGACGCCCTCATCGTCCACGACATCGATGGCCAGGAAGCAGAAGTCGCTCCCATCGGCCTTCAGGCTGCCCTTGTCGGAAGCCACTGCAAGCCGGATCGCGCTTCCCGCGCTTCGGAGACGGGTGCGATGCAGTTCGCGCCCTTGCGAATCATATCCGACGCCGACGACGATTCCGGGAAAGTAGGTTGCAGGGTATCTGGCTCGGAAACCCTCAACAGGTCGTCTCCCCAAGGAGACTCCATTGATCCATATTTCCACGGAGTCGGCATCGGTCGTCGCATCGATGCAGGTGGGCTGCCCCTCGCAACCAGAAAAGCTCCAGCTCTCTATTGCATCGGTATCGCGGTAGTCGTTGAATTCCGCTTCGATCCCTCCGTGGATCGGAGGTTGCGCCGAGAGACGGAGGCCGGACTCCAGACCCCAGATCAACCTGTATTTGAAGGATGTCGGCGTAGGATGCCCAAGCAGATCGATGGAACCTCCAGCATTGACTCTCCAGGGGTATTTCGCTTCCGCAGCCTCCTCCCCATACCGCCAACGGCTCACATTGCACTCGCCCAAGTGGTCCTGCAGCGTCCAGATGAAATCGCCGATGACATAAGGATGCCGATTCATGAGGCTCCAGTGGTATGCGAGCTTGTTCCCTTCGGTTTCGGTACCGACGATCACGCGTTCCGGATGCAGCTCATGCAGCCTTTCGAATCTCTCTCCGTAATAATTGTAGCCAGCGAGGTCCAGCCAATCATAGAGTCCGCTTGTGAAGCGCTCATCCTGTCGCTCCGTTTCGGTCGGATACTCGTTGGAGGCATTTCCCTGCATCGCCTGCATCCAGATCGCCCGATAATGGACTCGATCCATTTCGCGATTCGCAGGGTCCTTCAGGAATTCGTCTTCTTCGATTTCGGCGAAAGGCATTCCGTCCAGGTAGGCTCGCGACAAGCGCATGGCCGGACAGACAAGTAGCGGGCGGGTCGGATCGATCGACCGGACCTCCTCGATCATCTCCTTCGCGTACCGTTTGGCCTTGCGGGCGCCGAATTCAGGGATTTCATTTCCCAGCGAATAGACAATGATGCTCGGATGGTTCATGTCGTACCGCGCCATCGTTCGTACCGTATCCAGGTACTCATCCGCAAACGACGAGCTGAAGTCATTCAGCGTCTTCGGACGGTACCAGGAATCGAAGGCCTCATCCATGACGAACAGGCCGATTCGATCGCACGCCTCCGCCAAGGCCGGGGATATCGGATGATGAGCGCTCCGGATCGCAGTGAAGCCTGACTCCTTGATGATTCTGGCCCTGCGTTCCTCGGTCGCGCGTGTCGTCATCATTCCGAGAATCCCGTTGTCGTTGTGGATGCACCCTCCGCGGAGCAACGTCCTGACGCCGTTCACGAGGAGCCCTTCCGATGCACTCCAGCCCAGGCTCCTCACTCCAAAGGCTTCAACGGCCTCGTCGAACGTGGTTCCGCTCTTGACGAGCCGGACTCGGACCTTGTACAGAGCAGGCGACTCTGCGCTCCAGAGCGCGAGTCCGGGTACCGTGAACGTGATCGCCGTACCTTGGCCTTGTGCAACGATGCGTTCGCCGTCCAGAATGTCGACGATGACGTCCGGTTCGATGCCTTCTGGATCCTGGATTTCCGTGCAGACCTCGAAGGTCGGTGGATCATGCCGCAGCGTCTTCACGTGAAGCCCCTTCAATGGAACATGGCATCGCCCGCCCAGATGGATGAACACCTCGCGGTGTATGCCGCTTCCGGCATACCAGCGTGCATACCCTTCCTCCGGCGTGTCGATGTCCACGATCAGGAAGTTGGTGGACTCGGTGCGCAGGAGTCCGTCGATCCTGGCGGAAAACGGGACATATCCATTCGTCCGGTTGGCGATGGCTTGGCCGTTCAGCCTGACGGTTGCATTCCGATAAACGCCTTCGAACTCGATCAGGACCGTTTTCCCGATCCAGGCCGCCGGCGTCGGGAATTCCTTTCGGTAACGGCACTTCGTTCCGCGGTAGTACGCCGTCAACCAGCCGTGCCGCAACTCCGGGTCCCTTGTGCCGTTCAACGTCGCGTCGTGCGGCAAGTCGACGATCGCAGGCTCGCCGGAGTCGGCGTTCTCATATTCCCATTGCGACCCGAAACTGAATCTTTCCATATTGCATATCCTCCTGTCATGAATCCAATGCGACAGTCCGGAGCACCTGCGAGATGAAGGCAGTGACCACCCACCGATCGCGGCCACGAGCGCCGACCGGAATGCCCCGATGCTACCATGCGCCGTTGCCGCATGCTTTCGGATTTGTTATCTTGAATACGGATTTGTGACTCCCACCTTTTGACCCGCCTATGCCGCATGTGACCCGCAAGCCGGGCTCGCCAAGCCCGCCGCTCCATGAGGAGGCGCCCATGAACGCGACGATGCTGCTCCAGGACTTCCAGCATGCGACCGGGATCCCGGTCGCCCTGTACCACGGCGGGCGCCCCGATGCCGTCTTCCCCGACACGACTTTCGCGCCGAACTACGCGTACCACCTTCTGCGGCAGGCGCTCGCGGAGACGCCCGGCAGCTTTGTCTTCCACGTCTCGCCGGACTTCGTGATCGCGGGGGCGGTGCGCGCGCCGGACGGGTCGCTCTGGGTCGCGGGGCCCGTGCTCGAGTACCGCGGCGACCGCGCGACCGCGCTGCGGGTGCTGGCCGACCTGCGGGAGCCCGCCGCGCGCGCCGACGAGCTGGCCGGGTTCCTCGCGCGCGTGCCGGGAATGAGCTTCGGTCGCTTCATCCGGCTGCTCGCGCTGCTGCACCTCGTCGCGACCGGCGAACGTCCGTCCGAGGACGCCCGCCTGCGCGCCGTGCGGCATTTCGCGCCGACCGAAGCCGTCCGTCCGTCGAAGCCGCTCCCCGCCTCCTCCGAGGAGTACGAGCGGCGCCTGCTCGCCGCAATCGAGTTCGGACGGACCGTCGAGCTTCTCGACCTGCTGCGGGACGAGCGGGCCATCGCGGCGGGAATGGGCGCGGTCGCGAACGCCGAGCTGCGGCCGTTCCGGAACGTGTTCGTCATGGGGGCGTCGTTCGCGTCGCGCGCGGCGGTGCGCGGCGGCGTCGGGTTCGCGGAGGCGACGGAGGCGGCGGACGACTACGTGCGGCGCATGGAGGCCTTGACCGGCTTCACGGAGGTCTACGAGCTCTGGCGGCGGATGCTGATCGACTTCACGGAGCGCGCGGGGCGCTGCCGGCGCCTCAACCCGGCGTCGCGCCTGGTCCGCGAGGTGAGCGCGCACGTCGACGCGCGGCTCGGCGAGAAGCTCACGGCGAACGGCATCGCCGCCGCGCTCGGGTACAACCGGTCGTACCTGTGCCGCCGGTTCGCGCAGGACGCGGGGGTGACCCTCACGGACTTCGTGCACGCGCAGAAGGTCGACGAGGCGAAGCGCCTGCTGCTGTCCACGGACCGCCCGATCGTCGACATCGCGACGTCGCTCGGCTTCGCGACGCAGAACCACTTCCAGACCGTGTTCCGCACGGTCGCGGGGACGACGCCGGGCGCCTATCGGACGCAGGGAGGGCGGTAAGGGCGGCGCAGGGCGCGGCGCGTGCGCTGAGACTTGCGCCCCAAGTAACATTCCGGGAATCGAGGCAACGATTCCGGAGGACGATTCTCACATCCTCCAGTACGATGCGGGCAGGACATCGCGCGCGCCCGCGCGAAGGAAGCCGATTGCGCACCGCACGGAGGAGGACGACCTCATGAAGACGCAGGCCTTCAACCCCTATCTACCGAGCTGGGAGTACATCCCCGACGCCGAGCCGCGCGTGTTCGACGGCCGCGTCTACGTCTACGGCTCGCACGACCGTTTCGGCGGCGCGCTGTATTGCATGAACGACTACGTGTGCTGGTCGGCGCCCGTCGACGACCTGGGCGACTGGCGCTTCGAGGGTACGATCTACCGGAAGGACCAGGACCCGATGAACCCGGACGGCACGCACTGCCTGTATGCGCCCGACGTCGTGCGGGGACCGGATGGCCGTTATTATCTGTACTACGCGTTCGACTTCGTCGGGGTGATCGGGGTCGCGGTCTGCGACACGCCCGCGGGCGCCTACGAATTCCTGGGCACCGTGCGGCGGCCGGACGGTTCGGTCCTCGGGAAGAAGACGGGCGAGCCGTTCCTGTTCGATCCGGGCGTGCTCGTGGACGTCGACGGGCGCGTGTATCTGTACTTCGGCTTCGCGCCGCGCCGCTGGTTCATGCGGGTGATGCTCGGCCTGCGTGCGTTCAAGGGCGGGCATCGGACCATGGGCGGGTTCGTGGTGGAGCTCGAGCGCGACATGGCCACCATGAAGGGCGAGCCGAAGCGGCTCTTCCGTCCGGGCGGACGCGCGAAGGGCGGCGGGTTCGAGGGGCACGAGTTCTTCGAGGCGAGCTCGATGCGGAAGATCGGCGGACGGTACCACTTCATCTACTCGTCGACAAACGGCAACGAGCTGTGCCACGCGACCGGGACGAGCCCCCTGGGGCCGTTCACGTACCGCGGCACGCTGGTGAGCAACGGCGACCTGTTCCTCGACGGGAGGACGCGCCCGGCGGAGGCCTTCAACTACACCGGCAACACGCACGGCAGCCTCGTCGTGATCGAAGGCCGCTGGTACGTGTTCTACCACCGCCAGACGAACCGTCACCAGTTCTCGCGGCAGGCGTGCGCCGAGCCCGTGACGGTTCTCCCCGACGGGACGATACCGCAGGCGCCGCTCTCGAGCTGCGGCCTGAACGGCGGACCTCTGCGCGGCGAGGGCACGTACGAGGCGCGCATCGCATGCCACCTGATGCACCGGGACGGTCCGGGCGCCTACGCCTTCGGGAAGCTCAACGACCGGTTCCTCGCGCACCCTGCGTTCACGCAGTCGGGCGTCGACCGCGAGGGCGACCCCGATCAGTACGTCTCGAACCTGACGGACGGCTCGCTCGCGGGCTTCAAATCCTTCGCGATGCAGGGGCTCGCGTCGATCGCCGTGTCCACGCGCGGTACGGGCGAGGGGGTCCTCGAGGTCGCGACGGCGATGCACGGCGTACCGGTCGGCCGCATCCCGCTCGCCCCGAGCGCGGACTGGGCGTCGACGGAGGCGCCGGTCGCGGTGCCCGACGGCGAGCAGGCGCTGTACTTCACGTTCCGCGGCACCGGGAGCGTCGACTTCCGGTCGTTCGAGCTGAAGCGGTAGGACGGCGGCTATCTCGCCGGACAAGCAGAACGCCTCCCCTTCGTCGCGAAGGGGAGGCGTTCTTCGTTGTGCGGTTCGAAGCCTACCGGCCTCGGATCACGGCGTGCCCTGGAACTTGTCGTAGTTGGAGTAGAACTTGATCTTGACGGCTCCGCCGCCCGCGACCAGGGTGACGACCATCTCGCCGTCCTTGAGCTCAAAGGTGTAGTCGTACATCTTCGGGGCGACGTCGAGGGTCTTGCCGTCCGAATTGATGGTGTACGTGCTGCCGGTGACGTCCGGGAAGTCGCCCGCGAGGTCGATCGTGAACGTGCCGTCCATCTTGACTTCCATCTTGGAATCGGGCGAGAAGGCGTCCGGGCGGGACATCAGGACGTAGTCCTTGTCGAAATGCGGGTTCGGGGTCGGGGTTGCGGTCGGCAGCGGGGTGGGCGTCGGGGTCGGGGTCGACGTGGGGGTCGGGGTCGGCGTGGGCGTCGGGGCGGCGCAGGCCGCGACCGCCGCGATCAGCGCGACGACGACGAGGACGAGGCAGATCCGGGACACGAGCTTCTTCATGGGGTCCTCCTTCTTTCTTCGGGCTTCCGCTTCTGGGGTATTCTCTCTATCTCTTCAGGTCGGCGCGTGCCGGTCCTGGAGAAACCGTAGCGGGGTCGTCGTTCCGGAGCGCGAGGAGAGCGAAGCCCTCCCGGCCCGGCAGGGGGATCTCGACGCGTCCGCGGGCGTCCGTACGGACGGTCGAGCGGGTCATGGCCCAGACGTCGATCACCTCGACCGAGTAGTTGCCATCCTCGGGGAGGTCGAGGGTCCCGACGGCCGTGCACTCTCGGCTGAAGTAACGCAGATAAGCACGGTTCCCGACATGCCCGCAGAGCGTGCGGAAGAATCGGGCGAGCTTCGCGATCTCGTCGTCGGACATGGTGAGCAGGTGGCGCAGGAAAGCGGCGTCCGGAACCCCGGGCGCGGACTCGCCGCGGTCGAGTGTCGCCTGCACGGCGGCCCGCGGGTCCTCCTCGTCGGCGAGGAAGGCGGGCATCGGCTCGAGCAGCCCCGGCAGGGAGTCGATCAACGACCGCAGGAAGGCGATCCGGGCGGGGCTCTCGCCCTTCAGGACGCCGCCCTTGGCCCACCAGAGGACGTCGTCCGGATCCGCGAAGGTCTCTCCGTGCGTGGCGTACGCGCCAAGGACGCAGGCCTTCCAGAAGCGGTCGACCTGCGCGAAGGCCGAGAGATTGCCCCAGGAATGGGGGATGTTCCCCTCGTAGCCGAATTCGTCGAACACCACGGGCTTGCCGAAGCGGCGCATCAGCGCGGGCGCCGACTCCATGTCCGCGGACTGCAGGCAGGCGTGGGTCGCGTGCGGGTCCGCGAAGTCCCAGTAGCGAACGAAGTTGTGGTTGCTGAGCAGGTGCCCGACCGGGTCGCCTGCGGCGAGGGCCTCCTCGATCGCGGCCCAGCGGGCATTCGTGAAGTCGTCCAGGAGGTCGTACTCGTTCGCGAGGCTCCACCAGACGTTCGGGAAGGCGGACAGGCGGCGCGTCAGGTGATCCACGTACGCGAGCGCCTGGTCCTGGGTCATGTGCGCGAAGCCCCAGCGGTCGTACGGGTGGAACAGGATCAGGTCGCATTCGAAGCCGAGCGCGTCGAGCTGCCGGATGCGCCGCTCGAGGGCGTCCCAGAACATGGGGTCGGGGCGGTCGAAATCGAAGGCGCCGCCGGCGTCGCGCGCGAACGCGAAGAACGGCGGCTCGTTGGCGTTGTAGACGAAGCTCTTCGGAAATACGCACATCCGGACCTTGTTGAAGGGTGCGGCGGCGAGCGTGGCCAGCGTGCGGTCGATGAGGGCCTCGTCCTGGTGGATCAGGGCGTACACGGTCGTGCCGAAGGGACGGAAGAGCGTCCCGTCGTCGTAGGCGAAGTGCGTGCCGACGGCGCGGACGGGTCCGTGGCGGCCGGGCGCGGCCGCAGCGCAGGCGACCGTGCCTTCGGCTTCGACGGCGCCGGAGACTGCGTAGTGGCAGGTGCCAGCGGCGAGCGGCAGATAACGGACGACCCAAGCGCCGTCGCCGGCTCGGAAGCCCTTGGTCTCCGTGCGGCGGCCGTCGAGATCGAACGTTGCACGGACGTCGGAACCGGACGGACCGCCCGCAAGCCTCAGCTCGAAGGTCTCGTACTGCTGCATCGCCGGAAGCATCGTCGCGCTCGCCATCGTCGCGTCCCTACGCTTTCACGACGACACGGACGCGAGCGAGTTCGTCGACGCGGCAGAACGGGTCGGGGGCGGTCCCGTGACGCTTCGCGGTCGCGCGGAGGGCCGCGAAGTACGTGCCGGGCTTCGCGAAGGCGTGCGTCGCCTCGACGGTCGCGCGGGCGTCGCCTGCGCCGCTGAGTACGAGCGTCGCTGCGTCGGCGTAGGCCCCCTCGCCTTCGAAGTCCCACGCGGCGTCGACGAGGCCGCCGGCGTGCGGCGGAGCCTCGAGTTCGGCGCGCAGGCGCACGGGTTCGCCCACGGCGACCTCGGCACGCTCCCCGCCGTTCGCGGTCAGCAGCACGGTGGGCTGCACGCCCTTGCGGAGATAAGCCTCGCGAGGGCATGCGACCTGGCCGCCGACGATCTCGTAGCGGGTACTCGCCGGGGGCTCGACGCCCCGCTCGGCCCACGCCGCGACGTCGCGCAGCGCCTGCTGCAGCGCGCCCATGTACGTTACCAGGCGGCGCGGCTCGACCGGCTTGCCGTCGTCGCCGTGCACCGCGTGGTCGTGGTACCACAGACGGAACGAGTCCTCGTAGTCCGGCCCGTGGACCTTCGCGACGAGCTGGCGGTACCAGTCGGCGTTCCACGGAAGCGCGCTCTCGTCCATGCGCGCCGCGACGACGATCATCTTCCCGTCGTGCTTCCCGCTCTGGAGCGAACCGGCGCCGCCGGCGCAGACGATCGGACCCACGAGCATCGGGCGCTGCGGATACTTCGGGGTCCCGTCCGCCTCGCGGAACAGCGCGTCGTACACGGGGTACTCGCCGAACGGCGGGAGCTGGTGCCGGTGGAAGGTCTGCAGCGCGAGGAAGTCGGAATTGTCGATCACGACCTCGTCGCCGGCCTGGATGCCGTCGAGGAAGGACATGCCCTCGCCCTTGTCGAAGCTGGTCCCGGGCGTGTACAGATCCCCGGCGATCGATCCGTACGGCAGGCGCTTCCCGGTCGCCGCGCCGGTCGCGAACAGGATGTAGGAGCCCACGAGGTCGGCGTCCGGCTTCGGCACGGCCGCGAGCCGCAGCCCGAACCCGGTCTTCGCGCCGTCGAACGCCTCGAGCGACTTCCACGCCTCGTCGACCCCGGAGGACGCCGCATTCGCGGAGGCCTTCGGCTTCGGGCGGATCACCTCGGTGATGCGCGTGCGCAGCTGCACGCGGGCGCGGGCCGCGGACCCGTTCGGGTCGGACCCGAGGTATCCCGGCTTCGTCCAGAAGTCCGCATAATAGGTCGGGTCCATCTGCCCGACGCTCGGTGCAAGCACCGGCAGCGCGCCGTAGCCCGCGAGATCGCGCATCGACCAGACCTCGGGCGGGAATCCCAGCCGCGTCGCCTCCCCGAGCGCGTCGCGCTCCTCGACGGCAAGGCCGTCGTACATGTCCTTCCCGCTGCCCGGGTCGACCGCGTCGACGATCTGCGGGAACCGGTCCTTCAGGATGCGCAGCGCGTGCGCGCGGACCGTGAAGTTGCAGGGGATCGAGATCGGCGTGCCGATCACGAACGGGACGGAACCGGCCCAGACGCCTTCGGAGTTCTCGACGCAGCTCATGGTCTTGAAGCCGCCGCCGCTGCCGCCGAACACGTAGCCGTGCGTCCGGTGCGCGCCGTAGATATCTTGCGCCACGGCCTTCGCGAGCTTCGCCACGGCGATGTTCGTCGCGAGAAGCACGTCGCCCGGGATCGGGAACCCGCCCTGGTTGGACTCGACGATGAACGCACCGCTGTGAATCGCGAACGAGATCAGGTCGCCGGCGCCCTTCCCTTCCTGAAGCGCGGTCTCGGGGAACGGCATGGGCGACAGGTAGTGGTAGAAGCGACCCTCGTAGCTCTCCTTCGGCGGGAAGTAGAAGGAGAACCGGGCGCCGGTCCCCTCGAACGCGCCGTGCAGGTAGCGGTGCGGCAGGGGCGCGTCGCGCAGCTCGTCCCGGTCGATCGCCGGGCGGTCGAACGGCGCCTCGAGACGTGCGGAACCGGGGAGGGTACTCCAGTCGGCCATGGTCGTTCTCCTTCTGCCTTTGCGTCGGCGGAACCGGCTCAGCCCTTCAGCGAGCCCAGCATCACGCCGGTGACGAAATACTTCTGCGCGAACGGGTAGAAGAACAGCACGGGCATCGTCGTCGCGACGATCGTGGCGTACTTCACGAGCGGCTTGTACAGGTCGGCCTTGGTCGCGGCGTCCACGCTGTTCTTGATCATGGCCGACGCGTCGTTCTGGACGAGGATCTCGCGCAGGATCAGCTGCAGAGGGAACATGCTCCGCGTGCGGATGAAGATCGCGGCCTGGAACCAGGAGTTCCACATGTTGACGGCGAAGAACAGGATGATCACGGCGAGCGTGGGCTTCGCGAGCGGCATGACGATGCGGGTCATGATCGTGAGGTGCCCCGCGCCGTCCATCTTGGCGGACTCCTCGAGGCTGTCGGGGATCTCGCGCAGGGCGGTGCGCAGGATGATCACGTTGAAGATCTGGACCGCACCCGGGACGATCACGGCCCAGCGCGTGTCGTACATGCCGAGCGCCGTGACGACCAGGTAGAACGGGATCAGGCCGCCGCCGAACAGCATCGGCAGCATGAGGAACAGCATCAGCTTGTTCGCCCAGAGGACCTTCTTCCGGGAGAGGACGTAGGCGCCGAGCATGGTCAGCGTCGTGCTCAGGAGGCCGCCGGCGACGATGTAGTAGATCGTGTTGAGGTAGCCGTTCAGCAGGGAGTCGTTGCCGAAGATGATCTCGTAGCCCTTCAGCGTGAAGCCGAGGGGGTACAGGAGGATGCCCGTGTTCGCGAAGAGCCGGGTCGGGTCGCTGAAGGAGGCGGACACGACGTGGATCACGGGGGCCAGGCACAGGAACGCGAGAGCGGCCATGAACAGCGTGTTGAAGAAGACGAAGACCTTGCGGGACGGCGATGAGCGGTGCAGGTGGCGCATGGCTTCCTCCTCCTAGAACAGGCTGGTGCTCGAGAACTTCCGGCTCAGCGCGTTCGCGCCCACCAGGAAGCCCAGGTTCAGCAGGGAGTTGAACAGGCCGACGGCCGTGCTGTAGCCGTAGTTGGCCTCGAGCAGGCCCTTCCGGTACACGAACGTCGAGATCACGTCGGCCGTGCTGTAGGTGCTCTGGCTGTAGAGGAGCAGGACCTTCTCGAAGCTGACGCTCATGAGAGAGCCCATCCGCAGGATCAGCATGATCACGACGGTGTTGGCGAGACTCGGAAGGGTGATGTGCAGCGTCTGCTTCCAGCGGCCTGCGCCGTCGATCTCCGCCGCTTCGTAGAGCTGCTCGTCGATGCCGGTCAGGGCGGCCATGTAGATGATGCTGCCGAAGCCGAAGCCCTGCCAGATGTTCGAGAGGACGTAGATCGGGCGGAAGGCGCCGGGCATCCCGAGCAGGTTGCCGGTCGGGCCGCCGAGCTTCCCGATGATCGCCGTGAGGCCGCCGGTCGAGGACAGGAAGTCGATGAGCAGGCCGGCGACGACGACCATGGAGATGAAGAACGGCATGTAGCTGATCGTCTGGACGGCCTTCTTGAAGGGCTTGTTGCGCACTTCGTTCAGGAGGAGCGCGAAGGCGATCGGGATAGGGAACGCGAAGACCAGGTCGTAGAAGCTCAGCAGGAACGTATTGCGGAGCAGGCGGCCGAAGTAGTAGCTCGTGAAGAAGTCCTTGAAATTCTGGAACCAGATCCATTGGCTCCCGAAGACCCCGAGCTTCGGCGAGAAGCGCTCGAAGGACATGAGGATGCCCGCCATGGGGATGTAGTTGAAGAGGAAGACGAAGACGAGGACGGGCAGGATCATCGCGTAGAGGACCCAGTTCGCCTTCCAGTCCTTCCGGATCTCGGGGATGCGCATGGCGTTCTCCTCTCGGTCGGTCGCCGCGGGGACGAGCCTCGCCGGGCCGGGGAGGGGCAGGGTCTCCCCTCCCCGGCGCACGGGCGGTCGGAACGGATCCTGGTCGGACTAGCGGGCCAGGTAGCGGTCGAGCGCGCCCTGCTGCAGGGCGATCGCGTCGTCGATCTTCATGCTCTTGATCGTGCTGACGAAGGCGTCGTAGTCGGCGAGCGGCTCGGTGCCGACGATGAATTTCGTGGTCATCTCGCCGACATACGTCGTGATGTCCCCCATGATCTGCGAGTACTGGGCGCCTTCCTCGGTCGACAGGGCCGCCTTCGAAGGCCAGATGTACGCGCCATCGTTGTTCATCTTCCAGGCCGCGTCATAGATCGCGTTGTCGGAGCCGGGCTGGACGTCGATCAGCGGGTCGGCCAGGGTGTCGCCCATCTGCCAGCGGAGGTACTTGAACGTCGCCTGCTGCTGGCTGAGGCCGTCGGGGTTCTTGAGGATCAGGTCGGTGCGCTGGGGCTTGCCATCGACTACCGCGTACGTCGTGCCTTCGATGCCGTACATCGCGAGCGTGGAGCCTTCCGGGCTGAACGGGTAGTCCATCCACCGCACGGCCGTCGCGGGGTCCTTGCAGGCGGTCGTGACCGCGAAGAAGGCGCCGCCGGTGCGCGTGCTGGACTGGAAGAGGTGCTGGGTCTGGCCCTTGGTCTTCGCAGGGGACGGGACGGCGGCCAGCGCGTACTTCGGATCCTTCTGCGCGCCCATCATCTTCTCCATGCTCATCATCGGCGTGACGTCCCACCAGGCGCCGGTCTTGCCGGTGGTGGTGTAGCTGATCGCGGGCAGGAACTCCTTCTTGGTCGCGAAGTCGGGGTCGATCAGGCCTTCGACGTACCACTGGTGCATCGTGGTCAGGTAATCCTTGTAGCCCTGCTCGATCGGGCTGTACTTCACCGTGCCGCCGACGTTGATGAACGCGGCGCCGACGTCGTAGCCCGCCGTGAAGACGTCGAAGGCGGGAAGGCCGTTGGCCGGCAGCAGCAGCGGCGCGACGGCGCCCTTCTGCGTCTTGAACGCGGTCAGCATCGTGTGCCACTCGTCATAGGTCTCGGGAATCGCGAGTCCGAGGTCGTCGAGCCAGTCCTTGCGGACGACCATTCCATAGAACGTGGCGCCGAGTGGGCCCGGGGCTAGCTGGAAGAAGCCGGGGATGTTGCCTTCGTCCGTCCGGACGTCGCGGTTCATGTCGGGGGAGGACTCGAACGCGGCCTTGTAGTTCGGGGCGTACTGGTCGATCAGTTCGTTCAGGCGGATGATGAACTTGTCGGAGATCGCCTTGTCCCAGCCGCCCGTGTAGCCCTGGTCTCCGAGCTGCATGAGGTCGGGGTACTTCTGGGACGCGATGATCAGGTTCAGGTTGTCCTGCTCCTGGCCGGCGGGAGGATTGACGAACTCGATGTGGACGTTCGTCCGCTTCTCCATCTCCTGCCAGTAGAGGTTCTTGTTCATGTCGCCGCCGAGGACGGTGGCGATGTCGGCGAAGGACTGGATCCAGAGGGTGAAGGTCACCTTGGTGCTGACGAGCGGGAGCTGCGGGTTGCCGGGCGTCGCAGGCGGAGCGGTCGGCGCAGGCGTGCTCGTCGGGACGGGGGTGGCCGTCGGAGCGGCGCAGGCGGTGAAGCTCGCGACCAGCAGGACGGCGACCAGGACGGTCAGGATCCTCTTCTTCATGGCCAGTCTTCCTCCTTCTCCATGGGAACGGGCGGGCGGATCGGTCGTTCGGACGGATCCGCCGGGGGCTTCTCCGATTCCGACGATAGCGCTGCCGGCCTCGCCGCGAAACGGCGGGGTTTTGAATCGGGCTCGCGTCTCTTGTCGGGGAAGTCGTGCTGGGGCTCGAGGGGGATTCGCGGTTCTTGTCCTCTGGGCGCCGTTCTTGTCGTGAAAAGCGTCAGCGGTTCTCGCGGAACCGCCCGGGCGTCGTGCCCTCGTAGCGCTTGAAGGCCCGGATCAGGGCCTTGTCGTCAAGATAGCCCACCTTCTCCGCGATCGTCCGGATGTTCGCGCCGGAGTCCATGAGCGACTTCGCGGCGGCGAGCCGGACCGCGTGGATGTGGTCCAGAAGGTTGACGCCGCGGTGCTTCTTGAAGGACCGGGAGAGGTACGAGATGCTGAGCCCGAAACGGTCGGCGATCTCCGCGATGCTCAGGTCGGGCTGCATGTAGTGCGCGGCGACGTGCGCCTCGACGCCCGACAGCCAGGCAGGCAGCTCGTGCCGTTCCTTCTCGTCGTAGTAGGCGACGATCCGGTCGAAGATCTCGACGACCTGCCGGTTGAGCGCGGAGATCGTCCGCGCGCCGAGCAGGCGCTTGACGGGGTCGAGGTTCTCGAGGAACCCCTCCTCCGCGCCGAACCGGATCTCCCCCATCGCGCCGAGCAGCGCGTTCACGAGTCCGAAGACGCGCACGCGCAGGAGGTCGATCGGCAGCGCCTTCAGGTCCTGCGACAGCATCTCCTCGAGGATCGCCCCCGCGCTTCGGAAGTCCTCGCTCTTCACGGCGTTGATGAACTGGCGCTCCTTCTCGAGGTTGAACCGCTCCTCGAGCCGGACCGTCGACCGGGGCTGGAGCAGCCGCGCCCGCGCGATCCGCGTGGGCTCCTCGACCATCAGCCCGTACTCCAGCGCGTCGAGCGCCTCGACGTAGGCCTCCGGGATCCCCTCCGTCCCGCACCGCACGGTGCTGACGCCGACCGCGAGGACGACGTCGAACCGGCTCTCCATGAAGGACAGCGTGCTCGCCGCGATGCGCCCGAGGTCCTCGTCGACCCTGTCCGCGGGGGTCTCCTCCTCCGGCTCGCACACGCCCACGAGGCAGGCGGCCATCCCGTCGACCTGGCAGCTGAACGCTTCGTAGCGCTCCTTCGCCATCTCCTCGGCGAGGTTCGTGATCAGGTAGTTGACGACGTCGAGTTCGTGGTCGTCCTTGAGCGGCGACGCGTCGACCGACTCGATCCGGAACAGCATCACGGCGAACCGCTCCGCCGCGGGGTGGAGCTCGAACGGCGCGAGGGCCGCGTCGAAGGCCTGGCGCGTCGGGAAGCGGCCCTTGAGGATGCGCACCAGCGTGTGGTTCTGCATCGCCAGATGCTGCATCCGTAGCGTCGTGAGGAACGAGGTGTTGTCCTCCAGCAGCTTCGACAGCGAC
>CAIXGU010000036.1 GCA_903919045.1 uncultured Eubacteriales bacterium
GGGACGTCCGCCGGGCGCTCGGGAACCTGAAGCTGCACACCGTCTGCCAGGAGGCCGCCTGCCCGAACCTGCGGGAGTGCTTCGGCCGCGGGACGGCGACGTTCCTGATCCTCGGGGACACCTGCACACGCGACTGCACCTTCTGCGCGATCTCCCGCGGGCACGCCTGCGCGCCGGACCCGGACGAGCCGGCGCACGTCGCCGAAGCCGTCCGCTCGCTCGGCCTCACCCACGTCGTCGTGACGTCGGTGACCCGCGACGACCTGCCGGACGGCGGGGCCGCGCACTTCGCGGCGACGATCCGCGCGGTCCGCGCCGCATCGCCGGACACGACGATCGAGGTCCTGATCCCCGACTTCCAGGGGGACGCCGACGCCCTCGCGGCGGTGCTCGACGCCCGCCCCGACGTCCTCAACCACAACGTCGAGACCGTGCCGCGCCTCTACCCGGAGGTGCGGCCGTCCGCCCGCTACGCGCGCTCGCTGGAGCTCCTGCGCCGCGCCGCGGATTCGCCCGCCGGCGCCGTCGTGAAGTCCGGGCTCATGGTCGGGCTCGGCGAGACCTACGCGGAGATGGCGGCCGCCTTCCGGGACCTCCGGGACGCCGGCGTCGCGTCGCTCACCGTCGGGCAGTACCTCGCGCCCTCGAAGGCGCACCACCCGGTGGTGGCCTACATTCCGCCGGCGGTCTTCGACGCCTACCGGGAGGAGGCCCTGGCGTTGGGCTTCCTCCACGTCGCCTCCGGGCCGTTCGTCCGGAGTTCCTATCGAGCCGAAGAGGCGGTGCGCCCGGATCCCGGCGGAGGGTCGGGTCTCGGGGGCGCGGTCCGAGGCACCACCGCGCCCCGTAATGCAAACGTTCCCAGCGCCGGTGTGCCCCCGGATCCCTGACCTGAATGGCGCGAACGGCATGAAAATGCCGTTCGTGCGCGTTTCATGACCATTCGCACGCAGGACCTTCCATTTGCATTGACCAGTTGGTAAGGTGACGCAATAAAGCATTTACGAACCACGATGAAGTGGGAAAGGGGGCACGCCCGATGACGGATCCGAAACCCGCGGGAAGGCAGTCGGCGCACGTCCCGGTCCAGTCGGCCCCCGTGCTGTCCGGACCCGCGCCGGTCCCCCCGACCTTCAGCGCCTCGCCCGCGTCCGCGACCTCCGCCGCTCCCGCGCCTGCCGCGCCCCTCGCGCCCGTGCGCCTGGTCGTCTGCCTCCGCACGCTCGCCGCGCTCGACGCCCTCGAGGTTACGCTCGCGAACGCCTGCGCCGAAAACGCCTGCCCTAAGACGACGATCGTCCTGAGGACGACCGACCCGCGCGATGTCCTCCAGTTCCTCGACCGCCCTAACTACGGGAAGCACGCACCGTCGCCGGAGATGCGCCTCGACTGCGCCTTCCTGCTCGACGCGACGCTCGACGCCCCCGGCAGCGGCATCACGCTCGCCGACCACATCCGCGAGCACTCCGTCGACGTCCCGATCCTGTTCGTGACGGACCACCTCGAGTACGTCCTGATCGCCTTCCGCACGCAGCCCGTCGACTTCCTCCCGCGCCCGGTCGCCGCGTCCCGCCTCGCCGAGTGCCTGCGCGACGTGGCCCGGATCCAGGCCGTGCGCCTCGAGGAGGCCCGTCTGCGGCGCCTGCAGAGACAGGACCCGTCGAAGGCGACCCTGCCGCCCGGGCACCGCCGCAAGGGCGACTCGCGTCCGAGCGACCGCTCGGTCACCTGGACCGATACGACGACCCCCATCGCCCTCCGCGCCCGCGGGACGACGTACCGGATCGCGGCCGGCGAGATCCTGTTCATCGAGCGCTGCAAGACGGAGACGACGATCCACCTCGCGTCGCGCCGGATCGACTGCACGCTGCCGCTGTCCTGGTTCCAGGAGCGGCTCGAGCCGACCGGGCTGTTCGTGCGCTGCCACAAGAGCTTCCTCGTGAACAAGCGGCACATCCTCCTGATCGACATCAAGTCGCACACCCTGAACCTGTCCTACGGGCACCGCTGCGACATCGGGCGCACCTACCGGAAGGTGATGAGCGAGTTCTCCGACCCGCACGTCGTCCGCTCCGCGCGCCCCACGGCGATCGCCGCCCCGTCGAAGGGAGGCGAGTTCTAGATGCAGCGCATCGTGCTGTGCGAAGACCAGCCGGCCTACCGCGCGTACCTGCAGGACGTGCTCGGGGAGATCGCCCTCCGCGAGGACACGGCCGTGCGCCCGCAGCTCCTGCACGCCTGCGCGTGCTCCGCCGAGGCGGAGCGCTGGCTCGCGTCCGTCGACGGCGTCGCCGCGCTCGGCGTTCCGGCGACCGCGTTTCCCGGCGTCCCGGCGACCCCGACCCAGTCCGACCAGGACTCCCCGATCGTCTTCCTGCTCGACATCCACCTGCCCGAGGGCGAAGCGGCGGGCCTCGCGCTCGCCGAGACGGTGCGCACGCGCTACCCGCACGCGTACATCGTCTTCGTCACGGAGCAGCTGTCCGCGGCCTTCCGGGCTTTCCGCACGCAGCCCTTCGATTTCCTCCCGAAGCCGGTGACGACGGAGCGCCTCTCCGCGACGCTGACCTCCATCGCCCACCACCACTCCCAGCGGCACGGCCTGCCCTCGCCTTCGGTCTCCGCGCAGCGCGGCGTCCGCGGCGTCTCCGCCGACGACCCCGGGAAGTCGTTCGCGACGGGCAAGGGCTTCGCCCGCGGCCGCCGCCCGTCGCTGCCCGTGGACGCCTCGTTCCCGGATCCGTCCCGCGCGCGCTGGCAGACCGGCGGCCCGGACGACATCCTCCAGGTCCGCAGCGCGGGCCTGATCTACCGGATCCGCCGCGACGCGATCCGGTACATCGAGCGCGTCGA
>CAIXGU010000037.1 GCA_903919045.1 uncultured Eubacteriales bacterium
ACGCCGACTGCCAGCCCGAGCCGTAGCACTGCAGCACGTCCTTCGCCGGGTCGAAGCCCTCGGCGGCGAGATGCCCGTGCACCGGCACGCGCGTCTTCCCCTCCTCGTTGATCATCATCTCCCAGATGACCTTCCGCTCCATTTCCGGCAGCCCGGTGAGGTCCGCGTACAGCGGGAGTTCGTAGCCGCTGCGGGCCATCTCCGGCGTGAGCGGGGCCTCCGGCCCCTCGATGTCGCGGATCGGCTCGTCGATCGCCCCGCCCTTCAGGAAGAAGCGCTGGCCGGGCGCCGGACGGAAGCGCTCGTCGACGGATTCCAGCACGCGGCCGTCGCGGTCGCGGTAGGGCACCTCGATCCCGCGGGCGTCCACGATCGAAGCGGCGTACCAGGAATTGTGGTTGTTCCCGGCGGCGTACGGCGGGAAGCTCCGCCCCGCGGCCGAGAACTCGGCCCGCACGGACTTCTCCATCATCGCGAACTCCGCGCCGGCCCGCCAGCCCGCCGCGTGGCCGTCCCCGATGCACTGCGTCGGGCGGAACTCGGAGAGGCCGGCGTACGCGGGGTTGAACAGCCAGAGGCGCGCCGGGCGCGAGGTGCAGATCACGGTCGCCTTCGCGTGGAACTCGTAGAACCGGCCCGTGCGCGCGTGGATCCCCGTCGCGCCCACGACGCGCGCACCGCGGCGGCCGCCCTCGGTGAGGAGCGACGTCGCCATGACGCGGTCGACGACCGTCACGCCGAGGCGGGTCAGCTCGCGCCGCATCGCCGGCTTGAAGGTCGTGCCCCAGATGCGCAGCGTGTACCGGTTGTCGTAGTCGTACGCGAAGAGCAGCTTCGTCGCCTCGTCGCGGAACGCGGCGCCCGCGAATTCGTCGCCGGTGTCGCGGATCTTGCCGCCCATGCGCTCGAGGTCGAGCAGGCGGTCCCAGCCCTCGCGGCACTCGATGTAGTGCGAGACGCCGTTGTTGAAGCCGTCGTTGTCCCGGAGCATCGCCTCGGTCAGGTCCTCCGGAGACACCCGGGAGCAAGGGTTCGTCGCGGCGGACTCCCAGTGGTCGCAGCCCGCGCCGCCGGCGCCCGACGTCCGCGTCGCGCCCTTCTCGACGAGCACCGCCTTCCGGCCGGCCCGCGCCGCGGCGATCGCGGCCATGCACCCGGCCACGCCTCCTCCGAGGACGAGCACGTCGGCCTCCAGCGACTCCGTCTCGCCGTATTCGATGGGATACGGCCAGCCACCCTGTTCCATGGGCGTTCCTCCTCGGGCCGCGGGATGCGGCTCCCTACCCGGAGGATACCATGCTGGGAGGCATTGCGCCATATGCATTGTGCATAATGCGAGGCCCGAAGTGGGGCCCGCGCATCGCGCTGCGGGCGCCGGCTGCGCAAACGGAAACGGCCGGCTGTGCGCCGACCGCCTCCGTGCGTTCGCCGTGCGTCCGCCGTGCGCCCGCTACTTGTACGTCACCGAGACGACCTGGCCGTTGATCGCGGTCATCCGGGTCTTCGCGTTGTAATAGGCCTTCGTCCCATTGCCCTTCGAGAAGGTCACCGTGAACTGCGGGGCGGTCTCCGCGGAGAGGCCGGTCGCGCTCGTCGCGGTGCAGAGGCCGAGCAGGGTCATCACCTTGGAGGCTTCGCCGGCGCCGAAGACGTTGGTCGAGGCGTAGACCTTGCCGGTGGTCGGCGCGGTCGTCTTTCCGGCGCCCGGCACCACGGCGCCGGTCGAGAAATCGTACCGGTCCCCGGACGTGAGCCAGCTCACGCGGACGTTCGAG
>CAIXGU010000038.1 GCA_903919045.1 uncultured Eubacteriales bacterium
CCGAACTGGCCAAGGCGATCACCGACTACTACAAGTCCGCGACCTGATCCGCGGACGAGTCTCACCGGCCTATGGGGGTGGGCGGGGTTCCCCGCCCACCCCCTTCCGCATCACGAGGCCTCCGTCGACCGGAGAAGGAGGGACGCGCTTGAAAAGGAAGGACATGACCGGATCGCTCGGCCACCAGCTGTTCTTCACGCTGCCGACGATCGTCTTCTTCACCGCCACGTTCGTGCTCCCGTTCGCGTTCGGCCTCTACATCACGTTCATGAAGCTGCCGAACATCACGAACATCAACGCCCCGATGACGTTCTTCGGGCTCGGGAACTACGTCGCCGCCTTCAAGGACGCGAAGTTCTGGGCCGCGATGTGGCTCACCGTCCGGTATGTGATCTCCTGCGTTGTCCTGGTGAACGTTCTCGGCTTCTTCCTCGGGTACCTCGTGACCTCGGGGATCCGCGGACAGAACTTCTACCGCAGCGCGCTGTTCACGCCGAACCTGATCGGCGGCCTGGTGATGGGCTACATCTGGCAGTTCATCTTCACGATCACGCTGCCGACGATCGGCAAGGCGCTCGACATCGGGATGCTCAAGCTGCAGTGGCTCGGCGACGAGAACAAGGCCTTCCTCGCGCTCGTGATCGTGACGATCTGGCAGATGAGCGGATACATGATGCTGATCTTCATCGCCGGGTTCGTCGCGATGCCGAAGGACGTCCTCGAGGCCGCCTCGATCGACGGGATGAACGGATGGCAGCGCCTCCGCTTCATCACGGTGCCGCTGATGGTCCCGGCCTTCGTCGTGACGATCTTCCTCACGCTCCGGAACTGCTTCATGGTCTACGACATCAACTACTCCCTCACGAACGGCAACCCGTACGGCAGCACGAAGATGGTCTCGATGCACATCGTGCAGAAGGCCTTCTCGGAGAACAAGTACGCGCTCGGCCAGGCCGAGGCGATCCTCCTGTTCATCATCGTCGCCGTCATCGCCGTCGCCCAGGTCAACCTCGGCAAGCGGAAGGAGGTCGAAGCCTGATGCCGCGCGCAACGAAGGTCTCCCGCATCTCGAAGGGACACGGACGGCTCTACAAGGGCGTCGTCCAGCTCCTCCTCCTCCTCGCCGTCGTGGCCTACATCTTCCCGTTCCTCCTGCTCGTGCTGAACTCGTTCAAGACGGGCGGCGAGATCCAGTCCAATCCGTTCTCGCTGCCGACGAGGATCGACTTCTCGAACATCGTCGCCGTGATCGGGCTGATGAACTTCGCGCGGACGTTCACGAACAGCCTCGTCGTCTCCGCCGCGAGCCTCGCGCTGATCCTCGCCACGTCGGCGATGTGCGCGTACTGGCTCGTGCGGCGCGCGAACCGCTTCAACCGCACGTTCTTCTCGGTCCTCGTCGCGTCGATGATCGTCCCGTTCCAGTCGCTGATGATCCCGCTGATCTACATCTACGGCGGCAAGCTCGGCCTGATCCAGACCGCCGCGACCGAGATCCCGCTGCTGATCTTCCTGTACGGCGGATTCGGCGCCCCGATGTCGGTCTTCATCTACCACGGCTTCATCAAGTCGATCCCGCTCGGACTCGAGGAGGCCTCGCGCATCGACGGCTGCACGCCGATCCAGACCTTCTTCCTGATCGTGCTGCCGATGCTGAAGCCGACGACCGTGTCGATCTTCATCCTGAACGCCCTCTGGATCTGGAACGACTACCTGCTGCCGTCGCTCGTTCTGACGAAGCCCGAGGTCTTCACGATGCCGATCCAGATGAAGATGTTCAACGGCACGTACTTCACCGACATGGCGAAGCTGATCCCCGCGATGCTGCTGACCATCCTGCCGCTGGTCTTCGTGTATCTCTTCGCGCAGAAGTCGATCATCGAAGGCGTGACGCAGGGCTCGGTCAAGGGCTGACGCGGAGGACCCGATGGACGGCAACGGAACGGTCCGGCGGAACGCCGCGGCGGCCGCACGCCCCTGGTGGAAGGATGCGGTGGTCTACCAGGTCTACCCGCGCAGCTTCCAGGACGCGGACGGGGACGGCATCGGCGACCTGAAGGGGCTCGCGCGCCGCATCCCGTACCTGGCGGACCTCGGCGTCGACGCGCTGTGGGTCTGTCCGGTCTACGACTCGCCGAACGACGACAACGGCTACGACGTCCGCGACTACCGGGCGATCCTGCCCGAGTTCGGGACGATGGCCGACATGGACGACGTGCTCGGGATCTGCCGGACGCACGGGATCCGCGTCTTCATGGACCTCGTCGCGAACCACACGTCGGACGAGCACGCCTGGTTCCTCGAATCCCGCGCGTCGAAGGACAGCCCGAAGCGCGACTGGTACATCTGGCGGAAGGGGCGCGACGGCGGTCCCCCCGACGGCCTGACGTCGCACTTCGGCGGCTCGGCGTGGGAATACGACGAGCGGACGGGCGAGTCCTACTTCCACTTGTTCTCGCGCCGGCAGCCGGACCTGAACTGGGAGAACCCGGAGGTCCGCGCGGCGATCCGCGACGTGATGCGCTTCTGGCTCGACCGGGGCGTCTCCGGCTTCCGGATGGACGCGATCACGTATCTCAAGAAGGACTGGGCGAACGCGCCGGCCGACGGCCCCGCGGCGGCGATGTGCCTCAACAAGCCGGGCCTGCTGGATTTCCTGCGGGAGATGAAGCGCGAGGCGCTCGCTCCCTACGGGGCGGCGACGGTCGCCGAGGCGCCCGGCGTGCCGGCCGAGCGGGCGATGGAGTTCATCGACCCGGACGACGGCGTGTTCGACCTGCTGTTCACGTTCGACCACGTCGACCTCGACATCGCCGGCGTCCCGCGCGGACAGCGGCGGCCGTGGGACCTGCGCACGTTCAAGCGCGGGTTCACGGACTGGGAGAAGGCGGCGGGGGAGCGGGGCTGGCTCGCCCTGTACCTCGAGAACCACGACCAGGTGCGGTCGGTGTCGAAGTTCGGCGACGACGGGCGGTACCGGACGGAATCCGCGACGATGCTCGCGGCCTGGTACCTGCTGATGCGCGGCACGCCGTTCGTCTACCAGGGGCAGGAGCTCGGGATGGCCAATGCGCCGTTCCGGACGATCGCGGAGTACCGCGACGTCGACGCGCTGAACCTGCACCGGGAGGCGCTCGCGGCGGGCCGGTCCGAGGCGGAGGTCCTCCGATACCTCGCCGTGCGCGGCCGCGACCACTCGCGCACCCCGATGCAGTGGAGCGGTGCGCCGAACGCGGGCTTCACCGACGGGACCCCGTGGATCGCGGCGAATCCCGACTGCCTGACGGTCAATGCGGAGCGGGAAGCGGCCGACCCCGGTTCCGTCCTCTCCTTCTACAAGCGGCTGATCCGCCTGCGCCGGACCCACCCCGCGTTCGTCCACGGGACCTTCGAGGAGATCCTCGCGGATTCGCAGGCGCTGGGCGGCTACCTGCGGACGCTCGGACCGGCGCGGTTCGCGGTCGTCTGCAACTTCACCGCGGCGTCGCAGCCGCTTCCGGACCTCCCCGCCCTGCGCGGGATGCGGCGCGTGCTCGGGAACGCCCGCAGCGGCGCCCCCGATGCGCTGGGGCCCTACGAGACCCGCGTGCTGGGGACGGCTCCGACAACCGATTGACAGGCTCTGGTACGATGGAGGACGAGGCGCCGGCCGCAACGGCCAGAAGGGGCAGCATGGCAACGATCAAGGATGTCGCCGAGCGAGCGGGCGTCACGGTCACCACGGTCTCCCGGGTCCTGAACGACCGCGGGTACATCAGCCAGAAGACGCGCGACGCCGTCCACAAGGCGATGAAGGAGCTTCACTACCAGCCCAACGAGCTGGCGCGGGCGCTGTTCCGCCGCAAGTCGAAGGTGCTGGGCCTGCTGCTGCCGAGCATCTCCCACCCCTTCTTCGCCGAGCTCACGAGCCACGTCGAATCCCACGCCTACAAGCTCGGGTACAAGGTCCTGATCTGCAACTCGCTGGAAGACAGCGCCAAGGAGCAGGAGTACCTCGCGCTGCTGAAGCGGCAGCAGGTCGCCGGCATCGTGATGGCCAGCCCGACGCTCGAGGCATCCGAATACGCACGCACGGCGCTGCCCGTCGTCGCGATCGACCATTTCCTGGCCGACTCGATCCCCTACGTCGCCTCCGACAACGCGGCGGGCGGGCGGCTCGCGGCGGAGCACCTCCTCGCGCGGGGCTGCCGCCACCTCGCGCACATCAGCGGCCCGCTGATGATGAACACCCTGGTCAACCAGCGCTACACCGCGTTCGTCGCGGTGGCGAAGGAGCACGGCGTGCCGTTCCGGATGGTCGAGACCAAGTGGAACAACTTCACGCGCGAGGAGAACGAGGCGATGGTCCGCCGGCTCTTCGAGGAGGACCCGTCGATCGACGGCGTCTTCGCGAGCAGCGACCTGATTGCGGCGTCCTTCATCGGGATCTGCCTGTCGATGGGGAAGCGGGTGCCGGAGGACGTGAAGGTGATCGGATACGACGACGTCTCGCTGGCTTCCCTCTTCGTCCCCGGCATCACCACGATCCACCAGCCGATCGAGGAGCTCGCCGACCTCGCCGTGCAGATCATCCACCGCGAATACGAGGGCCTTCCCGTGGAGCCTTCCTGCGTCCTGCCCGTCCGCCTCGTGGCGCGCGGGTCCACGGGTCCCTGAAAGGAGCGGGCCATGCCGCTTGACCGCACCGACCTGGACGGCGTGTTCGCGCCGCTCTCCGACCCGATCGACATCCCGCGCGGCGACATGCCCGGCGACCGGCTGGTCGTCGGCGCCGACCGCCTTTCCGTCGCGAAGGCGCTGCTGCCGATGCTCCTGCCCCGCCTGGACGCGGTACGGTCGGCGAACCCCGCGGGCCGCGCCGTCCTGTCCGTGAGCGGCGGCTCGGGCACGGGCAAGTCCGGCATCGCGGCCCTGCTCGCGTATGCATTCCGCCGCCTCTATCTCGGCGCGTACGTGCTGTCCGGCGACAACTACCCGCACCGCATCCCGCCCGTGAACGACGCGGAGCGCGTGCGCCGCTTCCGCGAGCGCGGCTACAAGGCGCTCGTCACGCTGCCGGACTACGGGCCGGAGATGGACCGCGCCGTGAAGGCGCTCTGGGCCGCCGACGCGGACGCCGACCCGGCCCTGCGCTCGGCGAACCCCTGGCTCGGCGCCTACCAGGAGGCCGGCGAGGGCGCCCTGCGCGCCTATCTCGGGACGCCCGAGGAGATCGACTTCGACGAGCTGAACGGGATCCTCGCGGCGTTCCGTGCCGGCGCACCGACCCTGCGGCTGAAGCGGTTCGGCCGCACGGAGGACGCGATCTGGTACGACAAGGTCGACGTCCGCGATGTACCCGTGCTCGTCGTCGAGTGGACGCACGGGAACAGCCGCTTCCTTTCGGGCGTCGACCTGCCCGTGGTCCTCTACGCGACGCCCGAGGAGACGCTCGCCGACCGGCGCGCCCGCGCCCGCGACGGCGCCGTCGACAGCCCCTTCGTCGCGCGGGTCCTCGCGATCGAGCAGGAGAGCCTGGTCGCGCAGGCGCACCGGGCCGCGGCGATCGTGCTGCGCAGCAGCGAGGTCGTGGCGTACGAGGACTTCCGCCGGCGGACCGGCCGCTAGCCGCTCCGCCGCTCCCGGCGACCGCACCGGCGTCCCGCCCCGCCGTCCCCGCCGCCCCCGAGGAGGTGCCCCATGGCTCCGCTGCGCAACGGCCCGATGCTCAACGTCTATCCCGACAGCCTCGGCGGCACCCTCGCCGACGTCGTCCGGTTCGTCGCGCTGCCCGAGCTCTCCGGATGCTTCCAATCGCTCTACGTCCTCCCGAGCCTCTACCACTCGGACCTCGACCGCGGCTTCTCCGTGATCGACTACGGGCTCGAGGAATCGCTCGCGCGCCGGGAGGACCTCGAGGCGCTGAAGGCGCTCGGCATCGACCTGAAGCTCGACTTCGTGCTGAACCACATGAGCGTGCGCTCGCCCCAGTTCCGGGACGTGCTGGCGAACGGCCGCGCCTCCCGGTACGCGGATTTCTTCATCGACTGGAACCGCTTCTGGGAAGGGAAGGGGACGCCCGGTCCCGACGGGGCGATCCGGCCCGATCCGGCGCTCCTCAAGGACATGTTCTTCCGCAAGCCCGGCCTTCCGTACCTGATGGTGCGCCTCCCCGGCGGCGAGGAGGTCCCGTACTGGAACACGTTCTACCAGGAGGTGCGCTATCCGCGCCCGACCGCGGCCGACCTCGCGGCGGCGCTCGGCCTTGCGCCCGGCGACGCGGAGACGCTCGCCCGGCTCGCCGCGGAGGGCCTCGACGCCGGCGTCCGACCGGCGGACCTCGCGCTCGGCGCCTATGAACCGCACCGCGCGGCGCTCGCCGCGTGGCTCGAGGACCGGCGCGGCTACCTCGGGCAGATGGACCTCGACCTCGGCTCGCCGCTCGTCTGGGACTTCTACGAGGACACGCTGCGCCGCCTCGCGGACTACGGCGCCGCGATCGTGCGCCTCGACGCGTTCGCCTACGCGCCCAAGGCGCCCGGCCGGAAGAACTTCCTGAACGAGCCGGAGACCTGGGACCTGCTCGCGCAGGTGCGCGCGATCGCCGACCGCTACGGCCTCACGCTCCTCCCCGAGATCCACGCCCGCCACGCCGAGGGCATCCACGCGCGCGTCGCGGAGATGGGCTATCCCGCGTACGACTTCTTCCTGCCCGGCCTGCTGCTCGACGCATTCGAGGGCGGCGACGCGGCGACGCTCGTCCGCTGGATCCGCGAGGTCCGGGAGAAGGGCCTCCGCACCGTCCCCATGCTGGGCTGCCACGACGGCATCCCGCTGCTCGACCTCGAGGGCCTGCTGCCGCTCGACCGGATCGAGGCGCTCGTTCGCTCGGTCGTGGACCGCGGCGGGTACGTGAAGGACCTGCACGGCCAGAAGAACCTCTACTACCAGGTCAACGCGACGTACTTCAGCGCCCTCGGGGAGTCCGAGGAGCGCCTGCTCCTCGCGCGCGCGCTGCAGCTCTTCCTGCCCGGCAAGCCGCAGGTCTGGTACCTCGACCTGTTCGCGGGAACGAACGACCACGAAGCCGTGGCGAAGGCGGGTCCGGGCGGCCACAAGGAGATCAACCGCACGAACCTCGACTGGGCGGCGATGCGGGCGGGCCTGGAGCGTCCCGTCGTGCGGCGCCAGCTCGAGCTCCTCCGGTTCCGGAACGCCTTCCCGGCCTTCGGCTTCGACGCGGACCTCGCGGTCGACGACGCGGTCCCCGGGACGCTCGGCCTGACCTGGCGCCGCGCCGGGTGCACGGCCTCGCTCGCCGCGGACCTGCGGACGGCGGCCTTCCGGATCCGCGCGACGGACGCGGACGGACGCGAAGCCTTCGCGATGGAGGGGTGAGGCGCCGGACGAGCCGGCTTGCACCAGGCGCCCGCTAGAACACGACGGTCAGCAGGAACTTCGCCGGCACCGGCGCCCGCAACGCGTGCGGCTCCCCCGCGGGCATGACGATCGACGCGCCGGCGGCGACCTCGAAGTCCTGGCCGGAGATCGTGATCCGGACCGCTCCGTCCAGCACCTGCACGAGCGCATCGCCGCCCGAGGCGTGCGTGCTGATCTCCTCGTCCGCGTCGAAGGCGAACAGCGTGAGGCTGACGTGCGCGTTCTGCGCGAGCGTCCGGCTGACGATCTGCCCCTTCTGGTACGCCACCAGCTCCGGCAGCGCGAGCGCCTGCGACGCTTCGATGTTCTTCAGGATCCTCCGGGCCATCCCTGCATCCTCCATCCGCTGGCGCCTGTCCCATCCGCGGCGGGCGTCGTCTTTTCCTGCCTCCATGGAACCACACCGCGCGCCGCGGCGCCGTGACCGGAATCACAGCCTGCGGCACGCAGGCGCTCCGATGCCAGGCTGCCGCCGGACCGCACCGCGCCTGTCCGCCGAATTCTATTGGCAATCAAACGATTTTCCTGTACCCTGTGGGTAATGCCTTGACGCTCAAAGCATCCACGCCGGAGGTACAGGAATGAAGCGCCGCACCAGCCTCATCGTCCTCGCATCCGTCCTCGCCGCGAGCCTCCTCCTCAGCCTGTTCGTCCTCACGACGCCGCAGATCCCTTCCGACCCGTACGGCTCCGGCTTCAGCGCGGTCCGCGCCGCGTCCGACATCGTGTGGCTCTCCCGGGAATCGCACGCCGTCATGGACGCCGAAGCCCACGAGCGGGTGCGCCTCGCCCTGAAGGCCGAGCTCATCGGCCTCGGCGGCATGGACGTTTCCGAGGCCGAATACACGGTCGCGACCGACAACTTCGGGACGATTCCGGTCCGCAACCTCCTCGCGAAGCTCCCCGGCGACTCCGGGACCCCGCTCCTGATCGTCGGCCACTACGACTCGCGCGGGCACATCGGCCGCACCGGCGAGCTCGGCAATTCCTACGGAGCGGCCGACGACGGCTACGCGATCGCCACGATGCTGGAGCTCATCCGCCTCTACAAGGACCGTCCGCTGCGCAACCCGGTCTGGTTCCTCTTCACCGACGCCGAGGAGCTCGGGATGTACGGCGCGCGCGAAGCCGCGAAGGAGCCCTGGATGGACCAGGTCGGCCTCGTCCTCAACCTCGAGGCGCGCGGCGTCTCGGGTCCGGCCTACATGTTCGAGACCGGCAAGGCCAACGAGAAGGTCCTCGACCTCTACGCCCGCGCCGGGCTGCCCGTCTCCTACAGCCTCGCGACCGCCGTCTACTCCGTCATGCCGAACATGACCGACTTCACCGAGTTCGTGGCCGTCGGCAAGCAGGGCCTCAACTTCGCCGTCCTCGAGGGCCTCCGCTACTACCACGCGCCCGGCGACAACCTCTCCAACATCCGTCTCAGCAGCCTGCAGCACTACGGCGTGCAGCTCGTCCCGATCCTCGACGAGTACGTCTCGAATCCCGCCTACGCCGACGCGGCCTACTTCCAGGGCGCCCAGGACCAGGTGTTCTTCACGCTGCTCCCCGGCGTCTTCGTCCATTATCCCGCGTCGGTCGCCGTCGTCCTGAACTTCGTCGCGATCGCGCTGCTCGTCGCGCTGCTGGTCCTGCTCGCCGTCCGCCGGCAGCTCTCCCTCCGCGACTACGGCAGGCGCCTGCTCCAGCTGCTCGGGTGGATCGCCGCGGCCGCGCTCGCGGGCTATCTCGTGAGCCGCGGGCTCGCCTTCCTCGGCAAGGTGCCGTGGAAGGTCACCTACGTGCGGATGGACGGCACGGAGATCCCGACGCTGCTGACGATGATCGGCGCCGTCGCGGCCCTCTGGTGGTTCCTGAAGAAGCGCGCGCCGAAGCCGGAGAGCAAGAAGGCGTTCCTGCTCGCGACGGCGACCGTCAACGTGCTCTTCGCCACGCTGACCGGCTTCGTCCTCTCGGGCGCGTCGTTCCTGTTCCTCGTGCCCGCGCTCGTCGGCATCGTCACGATCGCCCTCGTCTCATTCCTTCCCGGCTCCGTCGCGAAGCACGTCGCGCTGAGCCAGAACCTGCTGTGGGGCCTGCTCCTCGCAGTGCCGATCCTCTACTCGCTGTTCATCGCCCTGACCGTGGGCGGCCTGCTCGCGCTGATGGTCATACTCATGCTGTTCGCGGGCATCCTGGTCCCGTCCGCGATGCTGCAGGCCGAGGAGGGCTGACCGTCCCCCGGCGCCGCCCGCAGCCCGCACCGCCCCGCACGAAAAGGAGGACGCCGGCCGACCGGCGTCCTCCTCTGCGTTCCGGAGCGAGGGCCTTCGCCCGAGAGGCTATTTGAACGGCATCGCGAAGACGAGGTAATTCCCGTCCGCGTCGCGGAAGTAGATGTCGTGGTCGGCCAGCGCCACGAACGTCAGGCCGGAGGGGATGTCGAGCCGGTTCGTCTCCGTGGCGACGAGGTCGAGGACGTAGGTGTCGTAGATCGCGTACACGCTGATCTTGTCCGTCACGATCGCCTTGTGGTCGGCGGACGGGAGCTTGAACGAGCCCGTGACGGCCGTCTCGGTGATCTTGTAGACGGTGAGGCCGTCGTCCATGTCGAGCCCGTACGCATTGTCGATCTCGTCGAGCCCGATCAGCTGCATCCGCTTGCCGGTCAGGCCGGTGATGCGCGTGTTGCCGCGGTACAGGACGTGCCCGGGCGACTCGTAGAACACGCGGAAGCGCTGGTTCGACGCCAGCATGCGGAGCATCGGATAGCCGATCCCGGCGTTGCGGATGCGCGACGCGGTATTGAGGAAGCCGCACGCGTAGGTCGTCGAGGAACCGCTCGTGAGGGAGGTCGCATAGACGACGAAGGACATCCCCGAGCTGTAGTCGATCTGGCGCAGCTTCGTGCCGGCCGGCAGGGGGATCGTCTGACGGATGTAGTGCACGCCCGTGCCGAAGTTGTACGTCTTGACCTTGAAGGCGGTCTCCTTCGTGCTCCAGTAGAAGTAGACCATGATGTCCTGCGTGACCATGAGGAAATGGTCCAGGATCGGGTACGGCTCGGTCAGGGTCTCCTTCACCGTGTCCGTCGCCGTGTCGAGCACGACGATCGATCCGTCCTTGCGGTAGACGGCGTAGCTCCCGTCGCGCGTGAATGCGACGGGTCCCGCGTCGGCGGGGAGGCTGTCGAACCGGAACGAGCGGTGGTAAGGGGGCGTCGGCGAGGGGGATGGGGAGAGGGTCGGCGTCGCGGTCTCCGCCGGCTGGGTCGCGGTCGGCGTGCCCGACGGCGATCCGCCCTTCTGCGCGTAGATGTGGTTGAAATACCCGGCCACGCCCGTCAGCAGGACTAGCGTCGCGGCGGCGTAGATCGCGGTGAGGCGCGCGAGCTGGCTGCGGCGCGCGCCGCGCGCCGCCTTCGCGGTGTCGACGTTCTTCTTCATTGCACGAGCACCGCCGACGCGAGGTTGCGCTCCCCGAGGATGTCGCAGGGCGAGTTCACGGTCTTGCCGTAGAGATTCATCGTGGACGAGGACCCGCCGTCGAGGTTCGCGGCGTTGTAGGCGCCGTGGGCGAGCAGGATCTGCATCGTCTCGTAGTACGTCGCGCCGCGGCTGCCGAGCTGGCGGCCGTCGATGCACAGCAGCAGGATCGTGCCGTCCTTCTTCTGGCCGATCGCCGTGCGGGGCTCGAGCGCCTCGCCGGACTTCGAGACCAGCGGCTTGCCGTTCAGGATCAGGCAGGGGCCGAAGGACACCGCGCAGCGCAGGTCCGCGGCCTTGATCTGGTCGAGGGTCATCCCGTTGCTGCAGATCAGCACGTTGTCCTTGTTGAAGCCGATCACGTTGAATTTCGTGAGCCCTTCCTGCACGCGCAGGATCTTGCCGTCCTGGATCGCGACACCGTCGGGAATCGCCCCGTTCGCGTAGCCGATCCCGTCGAGGAACCCGCCCGCGTTGACGCCGCCGAGGGCGCCGTAGAACTCGACGAACTCCGAGAGCGGCGCGCCGCGCACGCCGAGGCGCGGCGTGAACTTGATCGTGACGCGGGACGGGTCGGGGATCGTGATGATCTTGTACTTGTTGCCGTCCGCCTCGAACGCCTCGATCGTCATGACCGGGGCGGGCGTGGGCGTCGGGTCGCCGACCTCGGGCGTCGGGACCGGGGTCGGGGAGGCGATCGTGATGTCGCCCGGATCCTCGGTGCCGTCCTCGACGACGTCGCGCATGCGCGCCATGATCTCGTCGATCTCGGGCTGCGGCACGAACCACGTCGCGAAAAACTTGTTGTTGTCGGTGCCCATGGACATCACGACGACCTTCTCCTTGAGCGCCGTGAACGGGGAGTGGTAGACGAGCAGGAAAGCGAAGAGCGGGAGGAAGACCAGCTCGCAGACGAGGAGATGCAGGGCCAGCTTCCAGCGGGCGTTCTTGCGTTTCGGATCCATGGTCGGGAGCGACCTCCTGGACGGCGCGCCGCGGTCGGCGGGGCGCGGTTCGGCTGATTCTAGTCCATTATACACGGAAATGCGGCGCGCAAGGCCAGGGGGCGGCCGCGGACGGACGCAGGAGAGCGCGCGGAGGAGCGCACGGGAATCGCGCGCGGGCTCCGTTGACACGGTCGGACCGCAGGACCAAGATGGAGGCAGGAACGCGGCCGCGCAGGCCGCGATCGACCGGACCGCGCGCCGGCACTCCCGCCCGGCCGCCCGACCCTGCAAGGAGGTCCCTCATGGCGCTCCCGACCGCCCTCGCCCTCCCGATCGTCCTCGGCCTTCCGCTCGCCGCCTGGGGCGGCCTCGTGATCCTCCTGGTCCTGGTCTTCCAGACCCTGAACGGCCTCAAGGTCGTGAAGGTGCCGTTCCGCTGCCACAAGGCGACGGGCATCGCCCTGCTGGTCCTCGGGCTGTTCCACGCGGTCCTCGGCATCGGCACCTACCTCGGCTGGTTCTAGGCCCGGATCGCGGCCGCACGGGCCGCGCGGACCGTTTCCGGAAGGAGTGCGACCGATGGCCCTCGGCGACAAGAAGGCGTTCATCTGCGACATGGACGGCGTGATCTACCACGGGAACCGGCTGCTGCCGGGCGTCGTGGAGTTCGTCGCCTGGCTGAAGCGGGAGGGGAAGGGCTTCCTGTTCCTCACGAACAGCAGCGAGCGGTCGCCGCGCGAGCTCTGCCAGAAGCTCGACCGGCTCGGCATCGACGTGCCCGAGGAGCACTTCTATACGAGCGCCCTCGCGACCGCCTCGTTCCTCGCGTCGCAGCGCCCGGGCGGCAGCGCCTACGTGATCGGCGAGCCCGGGCTCGTGAAGGCGCTCTACGACGTCGGGTACTCGATGAACGACGTGAACCCCGACTACGTCGTCGTCGGGGAGACGCGCTCGTACAGCTACGACCGGATCGCCCACGCCGCGCAGCTCGTCCTGAAAGGCGCCCGGCTGGTCGGCACGAACCCGGACATGACCGGCCCCTCCGAGTCGGGCATCGTCCCGGCGACGCGCGCGCTGATCGCCCCGATCGAGCTCGCAAGCGGCCGCTCCGCCTACTTCATCGGGAAGCCGAATCCCCTGATCATGCGCTATGCCGTCCGCACCCTGGGCGTGCGGCGGGAGGAAGCCGCGATCGTCGGCGACCGGATGGACACGGACATCATCGCCGGCATCGAGTCCGAGGTCGAGACCGTGCTGGTCCTGAGCGGCGTGACGCGGCGCGAGGACATCGAGCGCTACCCGTACCGGCCCGACCACATCCTGGAAGGCGTCGGGGACATTCCGCCGCGGTAGGGCGCCCGCACGTCTTGCACGCGGGCATCGCTCGTGGTACGATTCATTCATCCAATGGATGAATGAATTGACTGCAATCCGCCATTGGACCGTACGAAAGGAAGGATAGGGCATGAAGAAGGCGAGTTCGGACTTCCGCTACAACACCGGCGCAGCGCGCGTGCCGTGGGCCGCCGTCGGCGAGAACTACAACGAGCGGGACCTCATGGCGATCGTGAAGTTCCTCATGCAGGGCGAAGGCAAGGACTACGAGACGGCGGTGAAGGCCGTCGCCGAGAAGGTCCACGCGCTGGCCGGCGTTTCCGCGCCTCCCGGCAAGCTCTCCCTCGGCTCCGAGGTCGAGAAGGCCGAGCAGGCCGTCGACCGCTACCTCGGCTCGAAGGGCGCCCTGTTCGTCACGAACGCGACCGCCGGCTTCGAGATCGCCTTCAAGTACGCGAACCTCGGCCCGGGCGACGAGGTGATCGTCCCCGCGATCACGTTCATCGCCACGATGGCCTATCCGCTCTCCGTCGGCGCGAAGGTCGTCTTCGCGGACGTCGACCCGAAGACCCTCAACATGGACCCGGCCGATGTGGCCCGCAAGATCACGAAGCGCACGAAGATGATCGTCCCGGTCCACATCGGCGGCTATCCCTGCGACATGGACGCCCTGAACGCGCTCGCGAGGAAGCACGACCTCGTCGTCCTCGAGGACGCGGCGCACGCCTTCGGCGCCTCCTACGGCGGCAAGCGGATCGGCACGATCTCCGACTTCACGTCCTTCAGCTTCCACGAGGTCAAGAACATGACCTCCTTCGGCGAAGGCGGAATCCTCACGACGAACCTCGCCTCCTTCCGCGACGAGCTGAAGCGCGCACGCTTCCTCGGCCTGGACTTCTCGCGGCAGATCAAGGACTGGCTCTACGACATCACGGCGATCCCCGGCAAGTTCGGCCCGTTCGTCGCCGGCAACAGCTCCACCACCGAGATCCAGGCCCTCGGCCTCGCCCTGCAGCTCGAGCGCTACGACGCGATCATCGCCGACCGCACGAAGTCCGCGCGCTACATGACGGAGCGCCTGTCCGGCAACCCGGCGATCCTCCCGCAGGACCTCGGCAGCAAGGACATCGTCCCGTCGTTCCACCTCTACCTGCTGCAGATCGACCCGGCGAAGGCCGGCGGCGACGTCCAGACCCTGAAGCGCAAGCTCGCGGAGAAGAGCATCACGAACATCCCGCACTTCGGTCCGCTGTACCGCTTCGACGTCCTGCGCACGCTCGGTTACGACGCGGACGCGATCGCCGCGACCTGCCCGAACTGCGAGGAGGTCTTCTACCGCCGCTTCACGCACCTCCCGATCTACGGCCTGTCGCAGGAGCAGCTGGACTACATGGCCGACGCGGTGCTCGCGTCGGTGAAGGAAATGCAGGAAGGGAAGTAGGGTCATGGCCATCATCGGCGTCTGCAAGGAGATCAAGAACAACGAGAACCGCGTCGCGCTGACCCCCGCGGGGGCGCATGCGCTCGTGAAGTCGGGCCACCGCGTGCTCTACGCCCGGACCGCGGGCGAGGGCAGCGGATTCGCGGACGACGAGTACGCGGCCGTGGGCGCGGTCGCCGTCGCGGACAACGCGGCGGTCTACGCCCAGTCCGACATCGTCGTGAAGGTCAAGGAGCCGCTCGAGTCCGAATACGCCCTGATGCGCGAGGGGCAGACGCTCTTCACGTACCTCCACCTCGCCCCGAACCCTGCGCTCACGAAGGCGCTCGTGGAGAAGCGGATCGCGGGCATCGCGTACGAGACCGTGCAGCTGCCCGACGGGTCGCTGCCGCTGCTCGCCCCGATGAGCGAGGTGGCGGGCCGCATGTCGGTGCAGGTCGGCGCGACGATGCTGCAGAAGTACAACGGCGGCCTCGGCATCCTGCTCGGCGGTGTGCCGGGCGTGAAGCCGGCGAACGTCGTGATCGTGGGCGGCGGCTCCGTCGGCACGAACGCGGCGAAGATGGCCGTCGGCATGGGCGCGCACGTGACCGTGCTCGACGTCAGCGCGACGCGCCTCTCCTACCTCGACGACCTGTTCGGCGGGCGCGTGGCGACGGTCTATTCGAGCGAATTCAGCCTGGCCGAGGCCGTGCGCGAGGCCGACCTGCTGATCGGCGCCGTGCTGGTCGCCGGCGCGCGGGCCCCGCGGCTCGTCAGCGAGACGATGGTCCGGACCATGAAGAAGGGCTCGTGCATCGTCGACGTGGCGATCGACCAGGGCGGATCGATCGAGACGATCGACCGCGTGACGACCCACGACAACCCCTGCTACGTGAAGCACGGCGTGGTGCACTACTCCGTCGCGAACATGCCCGGCGCCGTCCCGAAGACCTCGACCTTCGCCCTCACCGGCGTGACGCTGCCGTACCTGCGGCAGCTCGCCGACAAGGGTCCCGTCGAGGCGATGCTCGCCAACCCCGCGCTGCTCCTCGGGCTCAACACGTTCCAGGGACGCGTGACGCACCCCGGCGTGGCGACCGCCCTCGGCTACGAGTGCGCGGACCCGCAGGTGATGCTGCGCGGCGCGAAGAAGTAGCGCCGCCGCGATCCGTACCCGGCCTGACGCGCGCGAGCGCTCGCACCGCCGCCGCCCTTTACGGGGAGGCGGCGGTCTTCTATCCTTGGGGCATGGACTACGTCGCGCTGCTCCGGGGCGTCAACGTCGGCCCCTCCCGAAGGGTTTCCATGGAGGCCCTCCGCCGCGCCCTCGCGGGGCTGGGCCTCGCGCGCGTCCGGACGCTCCAGCAGAGCGGCAACGCCCTGTTCGCGTCCGACGAGCCGGAGGCGGCGCTCGTCCCGCGGATCGAAGCGGCGCTCGCCGCCGCGTTCGGCTTCCCCGTGCCCGTGGTGCTCCGCACCGCCGCGGAGATCGCCGCCGCCCTCGCGGACGTCCCCTTTACGCGGGAAGAGATCGACGCCGCCGAGGCGGCCGCATCGGGCATCAGCTACTACGTCGGCTTCCTCGGGGCGCCGCCGACCGACGCCGACCGCGCGGTGCTCGCGGCGGCCGCGGAAGGGAGCGGCGACCGCTTCGCCGTCGTCGGCCGCGACCTGCACCTGCTGTTCCGCGACACGATCCGCACGTCGAAGCTGGCGACGCGGTTCGACCGGTTGTCCTCGCCCGCGACGACGCGGAGCGGCGGCACCGTGGCACGCTTCGCCGCGGCGTTCGAGGAAAGGACGTAGAGACTCCGCGGAGGCGACGCGAGGCGCCCCCGCGAGAAGGCATGCCGCCCCGCCTCGCCGGCTTTCAATCGAGCGGGAAGAGCGGCTTCACCGAATCCGATAGCCTCGTCAGGTCCGCGAGCTCGTCCGGGTCGAGCGGGCGCACGCCGTCGCGCACCGTCCGCAGGGCGACGCGCAGCGCGCCGATGTTCCCCGGCGGGACCGCCGCGGCGACCGGCCGCGACAGCGTGTAGCGCAGCGCGAGGCCGGCGAGGCGCTCGTCGCGGATCGGCTCGTACCACGCCTTCGGGACGTCGTGGGCGGCGCCCTCGGGCCAGGCGGCGCGGGCCATCGCCTTCAGCGCGAGGCACGTCGCCCCGCGCGCCTTCGCCGCGGCGAAGATGCGCGCCCCGAAGACGCCCTGCAGCAGGCTCGCGTAGTTCGCGGGGAAGAGGGCCGAATCGAACGGGAAGGCCGCGAACAGGGCCTCGGCGGCTTCCTCGGAATGCGCGGAGAAGCCGAGGTGGCGGACGAGCCCCTGCTCCTTCGCCCGCACGAACGCCTCGAGCGCGCCGCCGGGTCCGAGGATCCGCTCGACGTCCGCGCGCGTCGTCACGCCGTGCAGCTGGTAGAGGTCGAACCGGTCCGTGCGCAGCAGCCGCAGCGACTTCTCGAGTTCGCGCCGGGCGCCGGCCGCGTCCCGCTCGGCGGTCTTGCAGGCGAGGAAGACGTCGTTCCGGCGGCCCTGAAGGGAGGGGCCGAGGCGCTCCTCCGCGTTGCCGTAGGAGGGCGCGACGTCGAAGTAGTCGATGCCGGCGTCGAGCGCCTCCGCGACGAAGCGGTCGGAGTCCGCCTGCGTCTCGTCCATGCCGACGATTCCGCCGTAGCCGATGACCGAGATCCGGTCGCCTGAGGTTCCGTAGGGCCTGCGTTCCATGGGGGCTCCCTTCTCCCGCCGTGCGGTCAGTCCAGCAGCGGCGAGTCCGCGGGGATGATGCCGCGGGCGATCTTCCAGGCGAGGATGCGGAAGACGGCGCGGTCGAGGACCTCCGCGGGGAGGTCGCCCGAACGCGCGGCGTCGAGGATCGCGGCGCAGCCCTTCTCGG